>JAIBBV010000001.1 GCA_019694465.1 Oligoflexia bacterium | reverse complement strand
GAACCCACCCAGCTTGGTCACCAAGCCTGCGTAACGCCGAGCCTAAAGATCTATCCCCTGGAAGTCCTGTAGTGCATCCAACTTTTGGCCCAGGAATTGTAGAATTCATTGAATCTGCAGAGGCAGGCCCTGCTAAAATGAAAGTAGGCGTACGATTCCAGGATACGTCGGAAACTAAGAAGCTGGTGTTTAAGTTCGCTAAACTAGCGGCTGCGCCGAGCTAGAGCCCGTAACAATGCCACATCTGAGCTTCTTTACGGCTGCTAGGCAGCACTTAGGTCGTTCCCAAATTATGCGCAGCGCTCAGATTTAGTTATAGCGATAGCTTGCGCCTGCGCCGTTATGCCAGGAATGACGGAACTGTGGCGAGTATAGAACGGTCTAAAGCGATGTAGCCCTGCAAGAATTGGCATAATAGTGAAATCGTCAGTAGGGTTAGCGATTCGCTGAAAGTACATGTCGGCTATGTCACCAGGGAAGTTGTACCCACCATATGCAGAAAAAAGGGCATCGTACATCTGCGCACCCATAAGCAAACTGTCTTGGTTAATTGCCCTGGGAGTACCTTTGGGGAATGAAAAATAATTAACGCTCACACCACACTGCGAGCTAATAATCAATTTGCTCTGTTCAAGAACATAGTGCGCGCGAGCAGGGGACAGAGAGGACATTATTTCATGGCGCATAGTGTGACTGCCGATCTCAAGTCCAGCCGCAGCACACTCCTTAATCTCCTCCATATTCATAAGCACAGCGTTGCTATAGCCCTTACTGAGATCATGTTCCAGCCGTAGCCCTAGTTGAGCTGACTCTGCGCAGACGAATAGGCTTGCCGGTATATTAAATGTCTTACATAGAGGCAGTAAATTTTTGTGACAAGAAGCGTAGCCATCGTCAAAGGTAAGCACTAAGGCTGGGGAAAAGTTTTGGCCACTCCTAAGCCTCGCAACGGCTTCACTCAAGCTAATTATTTCATAATAACGCTTGGCATAGTCGACCTGTCTCCAAAATGTCTCTACTGGCAAGGTCATCCAATTTTCAGCCCCATTGCCAACTCCATGATAATAAAGAATTGTAATAGGCGCCTTGCCTTGCGCTGATAAGTGCCTCATCCTTCGACTTAAATATGGAAGAGCGAGATAAAACGCTGCTAACCGCACTAGTGCATAAATACGCTGAGCGACTGAGCGCCACAGGGGCTCGTCAGAACGCCTAAGAGCTATGTGGTGGGCTTTCTTCATTTTGGACCAGAACCAAAGACGCTTCCAATGCGGAGTGGAAAAATAAGTTTTTCCGCAGTTAATGTCCTGCTTATGCAGCTCGGCCTTGCCGTTAAGCAACAAGCAAATTGCTGAATAATAGGCCGCTACTCCCACTGCATCGGCCTTAAGCGCTAAGCTCTCGTGGTTATCAAACTTTTCAATCTCAATGTCGCGATACTCAACTATTGCACCCGCATCAACTTTTGCAGTCGCAAAATGAATAGTAACTCCTAAGTGCGAGTCTCCGTTGGCACGCTCTATAAAACCAATCTGCCCACCACCACGATACTTTCTTGCATCATGCTTATGAATATTTAGAGTTCCAAGACGCGGCAGGCTAAATACTCGCTCCTTCAAGATGCGCCCACCAAATATAACTCCCAGATCTGCATTCAAATGGCGAACTGCTGCGACGCTCTCATCGCTGTTAATGTTCTTAACCACAATCAATGGAATAGAGCGTTGAGCGCAAAATGCAGCTAGAGAATCATTAAGCTTGGGAGGTATAAAAAAATCATGCCACTTCTGTAGTACACTAGCTGGAACACGCAGTACGCACGCAAGACCAGCCACAAAAGCTGAACGGAACAGCTCCAAGCCTCCCCATTTAGACCACAAAAACTTTGTACGGCCTAAGATAGCTGTTCGTGCACTATCAGATACGACAGCACACACTTCTATTCCGTCTGTAGCTACAAGGCGCTCCAAAAGCACATCTCTACCAGGCGTAGAGCGAGGGGTAGTGAAAAATACTATTTTATGTGCAGGCCTACTGGTCGACATGACCCGTTATTCCCCGGGCAAAGCCTCCCAACCTAGCTCATCTGCTAGGGCTTGCCTGAACCAAACTTGCTGCGCTGTGATAAGCTTAAAATTATAGTCCAGCTCATCTACATTCATCCCAGCTGCACCTAGACTGGTGCTAAGGACAAGATAATGCCCCACTAGGCTAACTTTAATACCGACCAAACCATCAGCAATTTCAAGGGCCGCGATCATCATTTCATAAGCCCCGCGTAGGGGAACGGTGGCAACATTAACGCCCATGTATATTGTTGTCTCTGCCGGAACTTTAAGACCCTCGATTAACAGTTCAAGATCTTCGCCATTACCAAGCGAGATCATCCAACGCACATTATCGGCAGTCTTGTCCTTTTGGCATTCATCCGGATCAAAGCCACGCCTCAGAATAAATTCTTCTGCCAGCCGCACCGGATCTTTACCTCCAGTGATCTTGCGAATGTTAATCGCGGCAAATTTTTTTAACTTTCCCATAACTTAAAGCCCTGCAGTTGTTACTGGATACAAATGTATAGACCCTGGGCAACTGCGTTAAGAAGGTGAAACAAAAATTAACCTACGGCGCCCAGCGATACATAGCCTGCAATAACGCCAGGCTGCACAGTAGTAAAATGTCAAAACTTAATGCACTTAATTGTATCACAGGCCTTATGCTTTATGATACGGAATTCCCTTCATAATCGTCAAAGCTCTATACAACTGCTCTATTAGAATGAGTCTAGTCATTTGATAAGTGAATGTTAGCGGCGAAAGCGATAACACCAACGCGGCTTTTTTCTTAAATTCTTCGTCCCATCCATAGGCGCCGCCAATAGCAAAACAGAAGTCAGACTTTCCGTTATTCATCTGATTTGCCATCCACGCTGACAGTTGCGTTGATGAGAACTGTTTGCCACGTTCATCGAGCACTACAAGCACATCGCGATCAGCGATTCGCTTGCTTGCATTGGCCGCCTCTTCCCGCTTCATGCTAACTTCTGGAAGCTCAGCTCGCGCCTCAACCTCTATCAGCTCCAAACCAAGCAAGGGCTTAAGACGCACCAGATACTCTTGCTCCCCCTGTAGGACAAAGTTCTGGCGTACTCGGCCAACCGAAATGATTTTTGCGTGCATAGAACACCAAAAGTGCGTACCTGAATAATGCCGCAGAATAACCTCAAAACTCAATGTGTTTAGGGCAATTACGCAGCCTAATACCGACTAGCACTATCCCCCTGCAACCCTTCCACATTCCCCTCAAGAAATCTTTTAGCACTACCGATACTTCAATCGCAGAAAGGATTCTCGTCGTTGGCCACGGACGGTCGGAATAGGAAACCGAGGATTTTGCGCGCTTTGGGGGAACTTTTAGGCGCGTAGGATCTGATGTCAAGGACGAGGTGTGTCATGAAAATTGATGCCTTAACAAGGCTGCTCTATTCGGGCAGCCCTTCATCTCCTTCGGGAGCATCCCAAACAGCACAAAGTACTGAACAGGCGAGCGAAAATGCACGCTCTGAAGCAGTGCGTATATCTGCTCGTTCTAGCGATGCTACGGCGGAGTCAGGTGACGCTCGACGTAAACGGGTTGAAGAGCTGAAGCGAGAAGTTGCAAGCGGTACCTACCGCAGAGATTCACGCGATGTAGCTGTAGCCGTAGCGCGAGAGTTATTCGTGTAATAATTAAGGTTGTAAGAATGTAAGGGGTCTCCATGATGGGGACCCCTTCTTTTTTCTACTGCCTTAAAGCAAACCCGCAACTTATCGATCTCTATACCAATTTCCATACCTGCTTTGATCATCGAACTTCTACCTCGCCTTTAGCTCTAACCTTACAGAGCTGTTAGCAGTAAGGTGTTGCTTGAATATTTCGCCACAAGACAAACTCATCGAAGCGGAACGAAGCATGGCCCAATTTAATACCGACATCGATGAGCATTCCATCGTCAGGCGCGTTATCGCTGGCGAACGAGATGAGTTTCGTCAGCTAATTGATAAGTACAAGCAACGCATTTTCGCGATGGTGCTACGCCAGGTCGGAAGTCGCCAATGTGCGGAAGATCTGACTCAAGACATTTTCGTAAATGCCTATCAGCATCTTAAACATTTTCGTTTCGAAAGTACTTTTGGAACCTGGCTGATAAGAATCACGCTTAACGAAATGAGTTCTTACTTTAGTTCAAAAAGGTACCGCCAAGATCGCCAAACCGAGAGTTTTGACCCTGCAATCCACACCAGTATGTCAGCACCGGATAAGTCACATGACGAGCTAATGCGAGCGTTTCGGCAAGCACTTTCAGCGCTCTCTCCCAAACTCAGGGATGTGATTAGTTTATGCGCCTTGGAGGGAATGAGCTATGAGGATGCCGCAAAAACGCTAGCACTGCCGGTGGGCACGATTCGATCACGTCTGAATGCAGCACGCTTAAAGCTCAAGTCTATGATGCCGACAGACCTTTTGCGGGAGTTTGGCCATGAGTCATGAAAGCATGGAGAAAATGTTTCTTGATTATCTGGAAGAAAAACTCGCCGCACCAGAGCGCCTAGCACTTGAGCGCGCCTTAGCCGAAGACTCTGCGCTAAAAGAATCATTCCTACAGTATCAAGCACTAATGCGCCTTGAAACCCATCTTGCGCAACAGTGCGAGGAGCCTCATCCAAGCTTCACTGCACAGACAATGGCTCGAATTGAAATGCGTGACGAAGGATTTTTGGCTAGGTTTGGTGAGTTTTTGAGTCTTAACCGACGCTCACTGATCACTTCGCTAACAACTTGCGCAACTCTGGTCTTAGTGTTGCGTTTGGCGCAGTCTCCAGCTCGACAAGCACAGCCCTCATCTAGCGAGCCTCAGCCAATAGTGGCAATTCCAGTGGAAGCGGCACAGCCACTTCCAACTATCGCAGTTGCTAAGGGGCAACCTACACAAGCTGAGATAGCGGGCAGCGACATAGTCGCTCTAGAAAGGAGCCATATGACAGCTAAGCATGAAAATATTGAGGTACTGCGAAGCTTGCCAGCCGTCCCAATGAATGACTCTCGTGACCGCAAATTAAAGGCGCTTGGCTCAAGTAGTGCTCTAGTTGAGAGAAAAGCAGAAGTAGACACAAGCAATTTGCGCGGCGCCTCACCAGCACTTCCTTTCAAATCCAACAAATACGCACAGGAAATGGCTGTTAATTCAGCGCAGGGTAAGCCTAGCGGCACGCTTGGCACAAACCAGGTTGCTCCTCTCGTAGATGCGCTAGCCCCCGCAATTCCAGCCGATCAACTAGACTTCGAGCGCGCGACCACAGATCGAACAGCGCAGTGGAGCAGCGGTGAGGACTACCAAACGATTCAGGAAAACGCGCTGACTTTTACCAAGGACGATCCTGTATCAACTTTCAGTATCGACGTAGATACGGCGAGCTATTCGAATATGCGTCGCTTTATCCGCGCCGGCGCACTACCACCACCAAACTCTGTGCGCACAGAAGAGTTTATAAATTACTTTGATTACAACTATCCGCTTCAAAGCGAGCAGCCGTTCACACTCTCATATGAAGTAGGTCCATCCCCACTTGAGCCCGGAAAGATACTTTTAAAACTTGGCATTAAGGCCCGTAATGTAGAAACGACCTCCAAGCCCTGGAATCTTGTGTTCTTACTCGATGTTTCGGGGTCAATGGCGGACGAGATGAAACTTGATCTAATCAAGAGAACTTTGCCGATGCTAGTCAGCAAGATGAGGGACTCAGACCGGATCGCCATAGTAACATACGCGGGCCATGCGGGCGTCGCACTAGATTCGACCTCCGGCAGTGAGCAAGGGAAAATACTAGCGGCCATCAAATCACTTTATCCGGGTGGTAGCACAAATGGTTCAAGCGGCATCCAGTTAGCCTATAATATAGCTCAGCGCAATTTCATTGCGGGCGGAGTCAATCGCGTAATCCTAGCGACCGATGGAGACTTTAACGTTGGAGTAATTTCATCCGACGATTTAATAAGATTAATAGAGGAAAAGCGCCGTAGCGGAGTTACTCTCACAACCCTTGGTGTCGGTAGCGGCAATCTCAAAGACGGCATGATGGAACAGCTCGCAGATAAAGGAAATGGCAACTATTTCTATCTAGATAGCGTGAGAGAGGCTCGCAAAGTACTACAAACAGACCTAGCAGCTAACGTTGAGGTGGTCGCCAAAGATGTAAAACTACAAATCGAGTTCAATCCTGCGCTAGTCACACAGTATCGCTTGATTGGGTATGACAACCGTCGCTTGGCGCGCCAAGATTTTAATAACGACCGAGTCGACGCTGGCGAAATTGGACCTGGACATACCGTAACTGCTCTGTACGAGTTGGTGTTGGCAAATAGTGGCGACGAACCGCAAAAAGTAGATGCTCTCCGCTACCAACAAAGTGCCCCGGAAAAGGGCCTATCAGTCGGGAAAAACATGGACTCGGAACTAGGGTTTCTTAAGATTCGATTCAAAGCCCCTAATCAGGATCAATCCCAACTTTTAAGCTTTGCTCTGCAGGCAGCGAATGTAAAGCGTTCTGTAAGCGAAACAAGTCCAGACTTTCGCTTCAGTGCAGCAGTAAGTTACTTCGCGCAGCTTCTAAAACACAGCTCCCAGCGTGGGCCCTATACCCTGGAGCAGATAATCCGGTTAGCTCAGCAAGCACGTGGGCTTGATACCAACGGATACCGACAGGAGTTTATAGAATTAGTAAAAGATGCTGCAGCGCTGGAACAAGAAGAAGGTGCTAGATTCAACTCGCTCCAAACAACACGCTGATACTATCATGGGAAGCAGGGGGCAAACGCAGCGGGATAAACTTTATTCGTCCGGATTAACTGGAACCTGACGCAGCTCACTCTCGAGCGCCTTCAACTCGGTGTCTAGATAATTGATAAGCTGCTCCGCTACAGTCTTTAAACGTGCAAGTGGGATAACGTGCATATGACCACTCTGCGCAGTAAAGCTATCACGAAACGCAAGCGTGCCTTGAAGTAAATGATGCGCTGCTTGCAAATTCTCGCGAAGCGGGTCTTCCAATAAAGTTGTTATCTCAGAGATACGTTGATCTAGGGCTGTAGCCATCTGCGTTAGAACAAAATAGCTAGATACTTTGGAGTTTGTAACCACGTGGAAATAGCGGGTCGTGCGTCGGTCAAAATTTCCAAGAAAATTCTTGATCTGGTTTTGAAGATATAAGAGCTCATCCAAGGGCTGCGCTAATAACTTTGCGTGGTCGTCCAAAGCTTTGAAGCGCTTGTGTGCGTGGTATACAGCTATGCCCATCACAATGAGCACCCCCAGACCCACCACCATATTGTAGGGCGGGAACATAAGATGCGGGCTTAATATGATGATAAAACCACACACGCTTAGAATGAACGGGATAGCGAGAAAAAAGACTTGGTACGGATCTTTAAATTCAGGGCTTTTACTTTCGGCGATTGCCGCTAGGACACTGCGCTCAATAACTGGCGAACTAGCACCTTCAACTTGGGCAGTGCCATTCAGGATATCAATTACTATGTGCTTGTTGTCGCTTGGTGGTGGCATGCTATACCTCCTTATCTTATCGACAAGACAAGGGTAAAGGTAAAGAGGGGGATTTTGCCCTGAGGACAGGGGCGCCACCACACCGCAAGCGGCCCAAATATATCAACCGCCTGACGCCTCGCTGTAATTCAGATATGGCCGAAAGAGGTATGCCCATCCTGTTCGGATGGGCTGGATTCGCCCTATTAGTTTGTCATCCCTTCGGGATGACTATGGTTCGAATCCCCCCTGTACTTCACGCAAAGCAAATATAGTAGCCGTCTGGCTCTTCGATATAATTATGTTGTGGCGGAGAGAGGTATGCCCATCCTGTTCGGATGGGCTGGATTCGCCCTATTAGTTTGTCATCCCTTCGGGATGACTATGGTTCGAATCCCCCCTGTACTTCACGCAAAGCAAATATAGTAGCCGTCTGGCTCTTCGATATAATTATGTTGTGGCGGAGAGAGGTATGCCCATCCTTTTCGGATGGGCTGGATTCGCCCTGTTAGTTTGTCATCCCTTCGGGATGACTAGGGTTCGAATCCCCCCTGTACTTCACGCAAAGCAAATATAGTAGCCGTCTGGCTCTTCGATATAATTATGTTGTGGCGGAGAGAGGGGGATTCGAACCCCCGATACGGTTTCCCGTATACACGCTTTCCAAGCGTGCGCCTTCAGCCACTCGGCCATCTCTCCACTTGTTAAGTGGTCCCGTAGGGCAACTTAACAAGTGTTCCATCTACAACTCAAACCGTGGCACCAGGTTTAACTAGTGCAGTCCTTCACTCGCCAAAACCTTCCTGCGCTTCTGTGCAAAAAAGTTTTGTAAAAGCTCTTTTGCCTTATCTTGATGCACGCCAGAAATTACACGCATTGGACCACCCCAACGCTCATCCTGGGAAAGATCATATAATGATCCAAGTGCACCAGCGCGAGGATCGCGAAGCCCAAAAACTACCACTGGCAAGCGGCTCAACCTTAGAGCTCCAGTGCACATAGTGCAGGGCTCAAGAGTTACTGCCAGTATGCAATCCTTTAGGCGCCAGTCTCCAAGCTTTTCAGCAGCTCGGCGCAGCGCAAGCATTTCTGCATGTGCCGTTGCATCCTTCATGGCTTCCATACTATTGCGCGCGGCCGCAATGATATCGCCCTGGTACGCAACAACTGCCCCAACCGGAACTTCGTCAGCCAAGAAAGCCTCCTTGGCCTGCGCCAGCGCAGCGTCCATCAAGCTTTCTAGCAGGGAAGAGTCCAGTTTCATTGGCATTAGTTGAAGAAGCTGTGGCGCGCCCTAAGAGATTCGAACTCCTGACCTTCTGGTTCGTAGCCAGACGCTCTATCCAGCTGAGCTAAGGGCGCAGCACGGACTAGCTTAAGTATCAGATTCCTTTCATTTAGGCAAAAAACGACTGTTAGTTGCCACAATCTTACCCCAAAAAGCCATGTTATTGGTCTAAGTATCCACTGCGCCTAGTGATATTCTTGCAAAAACTGGGATAACTGTTAGGCTAGGCAACTTCATCCAGCAAGTGGAAGGATGGCCGAGCGGTTGAAGGCACCGGTCTTGAAAACCGGAGACCTGGCAAAACTGGGTCCGGGGGTTCGAATCCCTCTCCTTCCGCCATAGCCTTTGTATGACAGCTTAATGTATCGTTGTCATTCTAGGCTTAGGTGGGCAGTCATTTAAAATGACTGGTTTTAGTTGATTGGCTCGACATAGCCTGCCAACCCAGGCATTGTCGGAGGCTCTGTTTAGAAATGGTTCTTTCAAAGAGCTTTTTCTAAACGGAGAGATGGCCGAGAGGCTGAAGGCGGCGGTTTGCTAAACCGTTATACGGGGTCAAACCCGTATCGGGGGTTCGAATCCCCCTCTCTCCGCCAAGTCTTATACATAGCGATGGGTAAGGCTGCGGATTGATCTGTTCAGATTGAAGTGTAGTGGGGCTCTAACGCTTGTTATCCTAACTGGAGGACAAGCTTACGTGGCGCACCGCTCTCCGCTAAGTCCGTGAACCTCTGCGAATTTTTCAGCAAATAAGAAATGAATGATAAGCCCATTCATTTCTTATTTGGAGAGATGACCGAGTGGCTGAAGGTACTTGATTCGAAATCAAGCATACGGGAAACCGTATCGGGGGTTCGAATCCCCCTCTCTCCGCCACAAGGTATCGTTCCGAAGAAACATGCTTCAGTCTGATCTGATGTGGTTGAAGTACAGGGGGGAGGACAGTTAAGAGCTGCCCCTTGAAGTCAATTCAGCAATTATTTTCTTTCTTTAAAAGCATGCCTTCCCCGAACCCGAATTGGCAGCCCGGCACCAAAGTACAAGCCCCTCCTGGGAACTTTGTGGATATTGATTTTGCCAAGCTTAGTCAGGTTGATGCATACAAGCTTTTAATCGGCGGCGTAATTCCAAGACCAATCGCTTTTGTGAGCACTATTAGTGCCAGTGGTGTAGGCAACCTTGCCCCGTTTAGTTTCTTCAATGCTGTTTCTAGCGATCCGCCTTGCTTGATGCTTGCGATGAGCAAGAAAAGTTCTGGGGAACTTAAGGATACGCTTAGGAATATACTTGAGACCAAGCAATTCGTTGTAAATAGTGCCAATGAGTGGCTGATTGAACCACTAGTGTACTGTGCGGCAGAGTACCCGCACGGTGTGGATGAGATGAAGCTGGTTGGCCTAAGCCCAGTGTCTTCGAACAAGGTGAGACCAGCGCGAGTGGCTGAGGCAGCTCTGCAATTTGAGTGCGAGCTGTACAAGACAGTTGAAATTGGCGATGGGGGACCTGGCTCGACAACTATTGTCTTTGGAAAGATTGTGTTTGCGCATGCGCATGAAGGGGTTTATCAAGGCGGAAAGATAGTTGCTACTGAGTATCGTCCTGTTGGCAGACTGGGTGGCTTTAATTATGCAAAGCTTGGCGAGATTTTTAGCATTCCGGTTCCAGAAGTTAAGCGCACCTAGTCCCAGTATATGGCTTGGCCCTGAAAGCTTTGCGCACCTAGAGCATGTGCTACCGACTCAACCCCAAGATCTTGGTAAATATATAGAATTTTCCCGTACCCAAATGCCATATATCCATCAAGCAATATCAAGCTATTAGCACAGTCAGCCGATATATATTTTTGGAACTGTGCAATTTTTAGGGTCCCTAATAAGCATAATGGGCCCAAGTTCTGGTGCGCTCAATTTTCCTAAGAGGGCAAGGGCATGGAGAAACTCCTACTTGTTGAAGATGCCGACTCGCTTCGCGAAGTACTCACTTCGGTGCTTCAGCATGACGGCTACCATGTAGATAGCTTTCCGAATGCTGAGGATGCGCTTGAGGCGCTTAAGGCTAACACGTATGCGTGTGTATTGGCTGATTTTAAGCTGCCTGGGATGAATGGAATTGAACTACTAAAAAACGTCCGTGAGCAGTCGCGCACAGTACCGTACCTAATCATGACGGCCTTCGGCTCGATAGAAATCGCTGTTGAAGCGATGAAGCACGGCGCAAACGACTTTATCTGCAAACCTTTTGAGCCTGACACTATTCGCTCTGTTATACGTGACATTATACAGCATCGTCGAATTGTGGATCGATCGCTTGGGCTACGCACAAAGCGTGAGCGCTCGTTCATGAGCGGCAGTCCGTCCGTTCAACAACTCTTAAGTCAGGCTAAAAAAGTCGCGCGAGTCGACAGTTCAGTTCTAATTCTCGGCGAGAGTGGTTGCGGAAAAGAGCTACTGGCCCGTTACATTCATGAGCATAGCTCACGCTGCGATAAGCAATTTGTAGCGGTGAACTGTGCTGCGATGCCAGCGGATCTTTTGGAAAGTGAATTCTTTGGCCATGAAGCAGGCGCCTTTACCGGTGCGACTCAAACGCGAGTGGGAGTGCTGGAGTTTGCCTCCGAGGGGACGATTCTCCTTGATGAGATAGGAGATATGCCGCCACCACTCCAAGTTAAACTACTACGGGCACTCCAGGAGCGTGAAATCAAGCGTGTTGGCAGTAACAAGACTATAAAAATCAATCCACGAATAATCGCTGCCACGAACCAGAACATGGACGAAGCAATTAAACTTGGTCGCATGCGCGAAGACTTCTTCTATCGTATCGCAGTTATTACTCTGACCGTGCCTCCGCTCCGTGAGCGCCCGGAGGACATAGAGTTGCTTACAAATTACTACATTGATCACTTCAGTGCTGGGATGAACAAACCAGTTGTGCAGCTGGATAAGGCTGCGCGAGAAGTGCTGAGGCAATATAGCTGGCCTGGCAATGCGCGTGAGCTAGAGAATGTCATCGAACGAGCCGTGATTCTTGCAGACTCTGTGATCCGCCCTGAGCACCTTGGCTTGAACCTCAGTATCGACCTCGGCGCAATGAGAGATTCCGTGCAATCTCTGACTGACATAGCCTCTGAGGCAGCGAAGCGTGCCGAAATTGAAGTAATTTCTCGTGTTTTAACGCAGACTGGTGGCAATAAGAGCAAAGCCGCTCAAATCTTGGGGGTAAGCTATAAGACTTTGCTCAATAAAGTTAAGGAATATAACCTTGGGCCTGCTCCGGTCGAGTTAGTTTAGATTTCCCAGAGCTCATTTTATAAGCACTTGCTGAGACAGCTTCGTGCATTGCCACGCCCCATAAACTTGGGCTCGCAAATAAGTATTAAACCCAGCCTCGTTAATTTTTGACAAAAACTCGCGCGCGCGGGCCTTAATCAGCGCTTTGCAGCCCTACTTACGCTCAAGCCTTCTTAGTCGGAAGCCAAGCGAGACAATGTAGGCTCCAAGTAAGCACCAAATTACGGCGTAGCCCCAAAAAAGACTTGGAAATGTGTCGGGAACAGTTTCCATCGCTATCGCTCCTTCTCCAATAATCCGATACGCACCCTCAGCCAAACCAGGAAAAATTGGAGCGCAACCATTGCGAACGTACCCGCAGCGAGCGCTGCTTCAAATGAGGCGTCCTTCAATCCACGATTGCCCACTACTTGTGGATGTAGCTGAGCCGACTGGGGAAGAAATTGTATCGAGTACACCACTAGTGGAACGGTGATCGCTCCAAGGATGCCAAGCACTGCAGACTGAACTCCTAAACGCTCTTCATCACCGAATTCATTGAGCAAGTTGAAGCCAAGAAAGATAACCCATAGCAGCAAGAACGTAACCAGGCGCGGCTCCCAGCGGAACCAAGTGTTCCATGCCGAATGGCCCCAGATCATTCCCGACACGAGAGTGATACTACAAAAGATAAAGCCAACCTCACCTGCAGCTCGCCCGACAAGGTGCGCTATAGCCGAACGGGTGGCGAGATAGTAAATCCCTCCCAACAACACCACTCCGAAAGAGCAGTAGCAGGCCACTGCAGCACCAACATGGAAATAGAAAATTCGCTGCACTGGACCCATAACCCGCTCATTCGGCACGACCATAAAAACCATGTACAGCGCGAATAGCACCGCCGAAAAAGCAACCGCGAAGCCAAGCCCATCAACCCATGCGGCTAGGGCTCCTTTTCGTAAAGTTTCCTTAAATTTTTCCATAATCCTTAGACTATCTTCACAGATTTGCTGTGACCTTAGTCCTTTAACAATATAGGGAAAAGGTTAATTCCCGCCACAAAGTACACCACATCCGCCACAAGCAGCAACGGAATCCAAACCGCATCCAAGGGCAGGGCCCCTGACTCCAAAATTCCCTGAAACAGCTCAATTCCTGAAATTAGAATTGGAAAGACTAGCGGTAGCAGTATCAATGGCAAAAGCATGCCCTTTAGGCGCGACGTGGCCGCGACTGCTGCAAGCAGAGTAGCCAAAGCAGCATAGGCAAAGATAACGGGAACGCTTACAAGCAGTAGCTGGAGGAAGCCCATCCCAACGGGCACATTAAGCAACACGCCCAGCACTATCAACGTGATGACGTGGCTGAAAAATATAAGGCAAAAGTTTCCCAGTACTTTCGACAAATAGATTAACTCGGCTGGAACACCACATAGGCGAATTCCATCCATAGCTGAGCTAACCAGCTCGTGATCATAGCTACGGCCGATACACAGGGTGGCAGCAAACAGAAAAATCATCCATACCAGCCCAGGAAAGACGCGTGATGTTGAAAGTGGGTTTAAAAAGGCGCTGCCAACTGCAAAGGAAGCTATCAAGGAAAGTAATAGAGCATGTCCAAGTATCAGTGTTAGCCCTTCGCGATTACGAAGTTCGATGCGCAGATCCTTCCGTAGCAATGTAGCGAGTCGTCGCATCCTTTCACCGATTAATTGAATGATAAAAGGGCAGCGCCTTGGCCGAGCTTCCCCCAAGGCCTAGCGCCTCCTCGCACGCCATTTTACCCTGCTGCAACACAAGCACACGCTGCGCATAAGCAGCGAGGCGCGCTATGTCATGGGTGGCAATGAGTACCAAGCCTCCCAGTTCCCGCACTTTACCTATTTCTCGCAGCAAAATTTGAACACCTCGCTCATCTAGGGCTGAGGTAGGCTCGTCAAGAAACACTATGCTTGGGGCCGGAAGAAATGCGCGTGCTAGAGATAGGCGAGCAAGCTGGCCTTTGGAGAGATCTCGCGCTAGCGAGTTGCGAATATCCTGCAGGGCCCATGCATCAATTAGCGCTTCTGCCAAGCCTCCGCTGAGCTGCGAGAAGAAAGCTAAATTCTCATATACGCTAAGATCAGCATAGAGCATTGAGTTGTGACCAAGGTAGCCAACTTCTTGCGCTGTGGCATTCCGCTCTCCAAGCAGTACTTTGCGCCTACCAGAATCTGGCCGCAATAAATCGGCGGCGATGCGCAGCAGCGTTGATTTGCCACTGCCATTAGCCCCAAGCAAGAGTACAATCTCTCCCCCTTGCAGTGAGAGATTTACGCCATTTAGAACTTTCTGACGCGAAAAGGCTTTCGCAATTTCTTCGAAATGCAGCGCTACTTTTCCATCAGGCATTTGAGATCCGATCTAGCTGCTCCAATACGCCTGCAAGCTCAACACTTGCCGCACTTTTCATGTCACTATACTCCTGGATGGAGATCTTCTTAGTTTGGAAATCTAGCTCAATATCACGCAAAGCCTGAACAAAGCGCTGTTTTTGATCAAGCAACCGCTCACGCTCAGACTGACTATTGTCAGCCCCTCCCACCACCTGTGCCAAATGCGGTCGCACCAAAAACCAGGCACATACAACTGTAAGAATTAAAGGCAACATGAACTATGCTCGCGATTGTTCCGCTTCACCCAAAAGAATGCTGCGCAGGCCCATTTCAGGCAAGATCACGATCACTGTTCCTAAAAGCATGATCATGGCACCGAACCAAAGCCATACTTGAAATGGATTAATAAACAGCTTGAACGTGCCGCGCTTGCCACTGTCATCCACTCCCGCCAGTACCACGTATACGTCTTCTCGCATCCCCATACGCAACGCTACTTCAGTGGTTGTTTCCTTATTACGTCGATACAGGCGCAGTTCTGGGTGCAGTGTCTTTAGCAACTTGTCGTTCTCTTTTAAAGAAACGCTAGCACGAAGCGCGTCGTAGTTCTTCTCAGCTGCCTCCCCAAGCTCCTCAAGCGTTAAAGTGAAGCGGCCAATGGATGAACTTTCGCCTTTGCCCAAAGAAAACTCTTTCTCAGTCTTGAACGCCATGGATGAGGTTATTCCGAAAGCAACAACTACGACACCCAAATGTACTAAATGACCGCCATAGCGAACGCGATGGCGGCGCATGAGACGGGCAACGCTGCCGGCTACACCGGATTGTTGGCCCTGAGCCGCCATTTGTACTCTAACGCCTCGATGTACTTCACCTAAGATCGTCATTAAAACAAACACACATAGTGAGTAAGAGAGGATGGGCCAAAATGAACCAACCTGAGCCCAAACCAGCACAACCCCTGTTAGAAATGCGGCTGAAAATGGGACAAGAAACATTTTCTGAAGGCTAGCCCAAGTCGAACGCTTCCAGGCTATGAGCGGCCCAACTCCCATTACAAATAGAAGGAGTAAAAATAAGGGGACATTCACCGCGTTAAAAAATGGAATGCCAACGGTCTGCTTCGCTCCAGTCAGCGCTTCCGACAGAACTGGGAACATTACTCCCCATAAGGTGGCAAAGCAGATACTGAGTAGAACTAAGTTATTAACAAGGAAGGCGGCCTCGCGTGAGAGAAAACTCTCAATCTTCCTCTCAGAGGCCAGTTCCTTACGGCGCCACAGAACCAAAGCGAGAGTGCCAACGAATAGGCACGCCAAATACAAAAGGAATACCCAGCCAACATTTGTGGAGGCAAAGGCATGTACGCTCTGCACAACTCCGGAACGAGTAAGAAAGGTACCGAACACAGTTAGTCCGTAGGTCAAAACCACGAGCCATATGTTCCAAAATTTGAGCATATCTTTGCGCTCTTGAACCATGACCGAATGCAGGAAGGCAGTTGCTGTTAACCATGGGAGAAATGATGCGTTCTCTACTGGATCCCAAGCCCAGAATCCGCCCCAACCAAGTTCAATGTAAGCCCAGTGACCTCCCAAGATAATGCCGGTGGTAAGAAACGCCCAACCTATTAGAGTCCAACGCCGCGTGAGGCGAATCCACTCGTTGGTGAGACGTCCCGCAAGCAAGGCGGCGATACAGAAGGCGCATGGCACAGCCAAGAAAGTAAAGCCGACGTAAAGCATCGGAGGATGAATGGCCATGAATGGGTTTTGGAGGAGAGGATTAAGTCCATTCCCATCGGGAGGAATAAACTCGCTTTTAAGGTAACGGAATGGATTGGTGAGGAAGACAACCACTGAGAGAAAGAATAGGGAAGTGCTATTAACAACCGGCAGCACCCAGCGCATCAGCATTTGTGGGTAGGTCGGCGCTCTCCACGCCACTAGCGCTCC
This sequence comes from Oligoflexia bacterium, assembly GCA_019694465.1. GTDB lineage: Bacteria > Bdellovibrionota_C > UBA2361 > UBA2361 > JAFLCA01 > JAIBBV01. The sequence continues at coordinate 105,545 of JAIBBV010000001.1, read as the reverse complement.
GGCAAGGGAAAGTAGGGCCGCCCAAAGAAGCATTGAGCCATCCATACCGCCCCAAATTGCAGTAATCTTGTAAGCAGCTGCCATTTCCTTATTAGAGTGCTGCCACACATATTGATTAGTGTAGTCATCCTGCACAAACGCAAAGGCGAGCGCACCCAAAGCACAAAAACTGGCTACAAACACTAAAAATGTTCCGGCGCGTGTTGTTTGGTACCAAGCTAGCTTGCCCCGAGCTGCCCCATAAAATCCGCCTAGTACACAGACGACTGCGATTAGCCATGCAAGACATTGCGCAAAGTGTCCAAACTCAGCCACGTGTCATCCTTGTTTTTTCGGATAAAGCTTATCGACTGACGGAGCTTCGTACTTCGATGGACATTGGGTTTGTAGCTTGCTAGCTACAAGTACCCCGCCAACGAAGTCACCGTCGATTATTACATCCCGACCAGCTGCGAACATGTCAGGTTTTATACCCTTGTAAGTTACTGGAATAATCTTTTGCTGTGGGTTAGGTGCACCCGGATCTCGAACCGAAAAATTAAGCTCGATAGTAGGCTCAACCTGATAGTTTATATCTGACTCAGCTACTCGACCGCCGACGCGCACGCGCATTTTATCCCCGGCTTCAGATAGAAGCTGTGAAGGGATATACACGCTACTTGTACCTGACCTTGTCGCCATGAAGATCATAGCTGCCGCTACAGCCACAAAGACCGCGAGAATGCTGTAAAAAATCTTGTTCATAAGCCCTGTGCTTGATTCGAGAAGTATACACAAGGCTAAACAAAACCGCTATGTAGGCGGCACTACTGGCGGGAGGCAAAGTAGCAAGAGCTGGAATAAGGAATATAGGGCACCTAAAATTGCCCAATATTATTACTAGCGGGCCCTGAGATTAGGACGACTTTGGCATTTCACGCCATGCGCCGAAAGTAACAGTAGACCCTCCAACTAGCTGCGTTGCATAGCTATTGGAAGGGCCATGGCTGGTGGTAATGCTGAAATCTCCCAGAAGCATCCAGGGCATAGTTACCCTGACCTCGCGATAGGCCACAACCTGCCCTGGGGCAACTTCGCGCACAGTAATTTCACGCTGATGTGGATAAGGAAACCCTGCGATGGCCGTAGGACGAACTCCCTCAGCCCCAACAACCTTATACTCAAATAATGCAAACGTCTGTTGGAATGGCTGCAGTTGACCCACTCCAAGAGCATCCCGATGCGCCGCCTTAAAAGCCTCTAAGACGCCCATTGCCTCAAAAAATTTAGCTACAGCTTCTGGTCCGGATGTTAAATCTGTCTTGGTTGCAACATCTCTAGCCGCAAGATATCTATCCTTCCATTCTGCGGCAAATGCCTGCGCTGCGCCAATCAGATCTGGCTCAACACGCTTTACAGAACCTCTCGCCATCGCCAGCGCCTCCGCCACATGCTCGGTGCCAACTTCTGTGCATGAAACAAAGTTACAGGACCGCCGCTCTAAATGCGCGAGCAGCGCGCCAGGCTTTTCATACGGATTTGGTTGAAAACCTTCACGTGCGATAAGTTCAGGTGGGCGGTTCCCGAAGCGTGAAATAGGGGTGGTAATAAATTCAACGGCAATACCAAGTGCCTTGGCCTGCGCTACGAACTCGTCTCGCGCTAATGGCTGACCTGCTGTAAGGGGAACTCCGCGAGCGCCCATCCAGTCTTCCATAGCCTTAACACGATCCAGCCAAGCGACAGCAGGGTTACAAAATGTGGCCTGCAACTCCTGAACAGTTGGATCTGTAAAGGCAGGAGCCATTGCAGCTAATTCTTGCGGTGCAGCCGCGCTTGGGGCTGACTCGCCCGTCCCTAAATCACTTCGCTCTTGCATGCAGAACCGTAAACTTATGAAACGCCCGCAACACCAATGCGAACGCAATACCACTTATGCTGCTTGTTATGGAGGGCCTCTAAAGGGCCGCAACACGGTTATTGATAGAAGACTGCCTACAAAGAGCAATGAAACATGAGGCAGCCTAAGAGACTTGAATCTTTAGAGAATTAGCACTGTTGCACTACAACAACCACAACACAACCGATGATATTAGCTAATTTATACACCTGGGCCGCCCTTATAGGACTTAGTCAACTAGCAGCCAACCGCTCGGCAAGCAGATAAATTTATGTACATTTAGTCAAATAGACCGATTCCTGCCGCATAACTAACACTAAGCGACTTCCATCTAGTTGGAAGGTTTCACTCGGCGCGTAGCCGAGTGTGCGGTTCTTTCTCATCCTCATCTTCTCAGGAAAAACAATTCCATGAGCCATCCAAGCGTTCAAGGGTCCACTTACGGTGGTCCATCTCCGCTCCCGTTCCTGACCTCGATCCAAGAAGGCGTAATGACGCTCGTCGTCATTGCGCTGAAGGTAGTTCTCGCCGTGGGCGCCCTCATGTGGGTCTTCGGTGCGAACTCGATCGGGCAGGGCATCGCGTTACTCGCAAACCCAAGCAAGATCGGACTCGATTCGATCTCTGGGGTAGAGCTGTACAGGCTAATCCCGGTCGCATGGATCTTACTGGGACTTGTGAAGCAAGTAGCTCACGCACTTGCCGCGCGCCCCAAGCCGATCGCGGTAAGCCCGTCTGGCATCGACGACTGCAGCACTCCGGGACTCCCTGCCAGAGCCACTACGCCGTAACACCGTGCAGGACAAGTGGGGAAGGCAGCGGCTTACGAGAGATGAGGGTGACGTTTTCAAGGCACCTGCCTTGTTCTCGTTCCCAATTCGATCGGAAGTCGCTTCCTTTCTAGCTACCTCAATGCAAGCGCCTGCACCAAAGCCTAACACTCTGAGTGGAGCGGACAAAAAATCCTCAGCTATCAATGAGTGCTAAGTTACACGAGGTAATGGGCCTAAATGAATTTGCTATTCCTCGGTCACTCCTCTTTTTGGAACGTGATTGGACGGATGGTCAACAAGTTCAGTTAGGAAAGCGAATGACAAGTTAACCACTACTAATCATCGCTTAATCTAATAATTCAGAGCAGTTACTTGTCTTGCTCTGGCTTAATTCAAATAGGATCCCTTCTGGCCTCCCAAGATACATATTGAGCCAGCCCCAGCATAATAATGGCTAGAAAGAAGTGTTATGCTAGCCAAATCAGTTGTGCATGCGAATGAAGCTGGGGGGCCGCTCCTAGCACCTAATTCTGGCCTTTCTCCTACAAGCCTGGTTCGGGAATTCCTACAACAACAAGAACTAATTAGAATTGTAATGCCAGAGACACACCGCTTTGGACTTCAGGGTTCTACTTACAATCTGGCCTGCCATTTGCGTGAATTAGGGTTTGATGGTCGCTATGAAGTGGTTTACGAAGGCCGTGGTGCCGCGAAGTTAAAACTTTTCTTTCCTGACTTCGATCCACGAGGAGATCCGTGCCAGGAATTGACAAACGAAAAGGTAGAGTTAGTTGAATGGGAGAGCCTTCGCGAGGGCCTAAACCAAGGCTCTCGCACTAAAGTACAGCTGGCTATAAGTGGTGGCGTCGATCTTCCTCTTGTGCCTGAATTTTTTGGCGCTGACGCCTTAATGTGGCTAAATCCCGCCCACTGGCACCTACCAAGTGGAATTAGAATGAAAGGTGAAAAGGAATATACAAAGCTCACCGAACTAGAGGGGCTTAATGTCCCCCAACGAACGCCGCAACTGGAAGACCTTCATGAAGCCGCCATGGGACTAGGCGACAGGCAAGATGGGATTCTTCTCCTAGCCCAGGCCTGCGGATCTTGTGATATTCAAGCAATTTACGGTTTGCGCGTTAAATCGCAGCGGCTTTTGCATCTGCTATTAAGAGCTATCAATGAGGTTAGACCAAATGCTTCAGCAATCTTCCCAGTCTTTGAAGACTTCAAGCCCAGTACGTTTCAGACAATTTTAAATCAGCTTGCAGTTGATCCAAAAATTGGGCAGCGCGTTAAGTGCGTGTGGTTAAAAGATCTAACTGCTGCAGACATAGCGCCCAACAGCCACAAACTGACATTAGTGATGTGTGGGCGAGTTCCGCAAAGTGTTTTTCACTACTTCCTTTGTCGGTCCACACTCCCACCTACTCTGTTTGGAGTTAGTACCGCTAACTTTATGGCCCAGCTTGGAAAGCCCTATTTGCCATTAACAGGCGAGATGGTAACTTCCTTGGCTAAAAGTAACTTCGCCTCCCACCCGGGCTTTGCGGAATTAAGATGCGGGATGACTCCACTTAGAAAACTGCTGCCAAAACGTTTCGATCACGAAAAGAGCAGTGAGTCCGGACGAACACTCCTGGCGAAACTATTCCTCTTTCGCCAGACGGAAAGTAAAAAGCAGTGGTTGCCCGATGCGTCCGCGATCAACGCTGTCGCTAACTATGTAAGACAGGCGCTAGACCCGAATAGCGACGTTTCAAGTCTGTTTAGAGCAGTACAAGAATTTGAGTGCGACCCGAGTAATAACAAGCTACTTCTTGGTATCATGACAGCCAGGCAACGCCTGCTTGAACGTCAAACATCAACAAATCACCAACTACCGGATCTGTAACAACCTGACTAGGCAATCTGAATATGCTGGCACAGGCATGTGAGTATTGGGCTTACCCAAGAATTGCCAGTAAGTAACTACCCTTATCAGTAGTGAACAAGCTTTAGTGGGCTCCAGCTAAAAGTAGGCACACAGATACAAATTCGGCTCGAATGAAGCATTCTATGCGCCCAGCTCCACTTCTCTCAGAGAACATATCTGCCCTAGTATGAAAAATCCAAGAAGCAACTGGATCTTTGTGCATTTACTGGCGCTACGCACCGCACTACCCGGCCAAAAACTGAAGCACGGTTAAAATAAGTTAGAATATAACTAGTGGGACATTACCACATTAGAGGCAACAGAAATCACAGTGAGTAATGAATACTCGAAGAGCTTGCGGGGGTTATCCTGCTGACAATAATGTCAAAAGGAAGGTGGGGTTATCGTAAGATTCTGGCACTGTCGAGTATAAGAGTTAGTTTGGGTACCGCTGGCTTGCGCTATGCACAACACGGTGCCTAGATGATCTGGTGCCTCAAGCCAATCGCTGAGTTTTTTCATACAGCGCTCCCAAGTAAAGCCAAACCCGCCTCTACAGCGTAATTCGAAAAAGCCCTGTTGAAAATGTCTTGATAAATTATTTATGGCAACCGTTCCATCATTTCGAACGCATTCAGGTGGTGATGCACTCATTAAATTTTCAACCAGTGTACTTGAGACTGGATTTTCTGGATTCGCATCTTTGCAGCCTACATCACAATTTTGGACGTGATCTTCAGCACTAACGGCCAGCGTCGAAAGAGCTTGAGTCAATTGACTAAGGGCATCCTCCTGCGCCTCCTTTGCAATCACTCCGCCATAATACAACGCGTCACAAAAGTCCTCTCTATCCGAATCAATCCAGAAGCTAGGTAGACAAAAGCTCCAACCATAGGCTTCGGCCTGAAATCCAAGCTCTAGCGTCTTTGCGGGACAGAGCTGATCGGAGTAATCAGCATGCGCATCAATCAGGACCGAAAAGGTGAGGATCGGCGTCGCCACGACTAGCCACTTAATCTTAGCAATCCGATTGTAAATTCCCGCCACGAAATCCAAAGGCACCTCCACATCAGAAGACCACATAGCAAAGCCTACTCAGCGTTATGCCGACCCTGGCGCGGGATGTGGCATTTAATGGGAAGGTTTCCCATGTAGCCGTACCATAACTTATTATAATTAGGCGCTTTTCTGCAGAGCAAGGCAAAGTCGGGGATTCGCGCGTGAGCAGAAATATGTCGCGATGTTGCTTCAGCTCACTGGGCGCAAAATGGGAATGCCAAGCGCCTGTTTTACTTCGTCTATTTTCGCGTTTATGTGAGCATAAAACCAATTCTTGTCGAGCCACTCGCTGGGATCAACTGCGATTCCATGCACTCTAGTCTGAAAAAATACGTTAAGATTGCGCGACAACCCGCTACGCCCAGCATAACCAATTTGCTGCCCCGCCTTCACGCTCTCTCCTTTGTGCACAGCAATTGAGCCAAGATGCCCGTAAAGAGTAACAAGTCCCAATCCGTGATCGAGCGCTACAATATTTCCGTACGTTCCGATGTTTTCTGCAAAAATTACGATTCCGTCGTAGACCGCCTCGACATCATCGCTATTTCGAGCGAACGAAATCTCAAACCCATTAGATTTGGTAGCGCCGATTTCTTTGCCTTCGAATTGGTAATGTAAGACATCAGAATATCCATACTGCACGCTGCCCCCAACTTGGGGCAACATCGGCGAAAACCAGAATCTATCAAAGCGAGGGTTCTTTAACTCAGCCGAAATTTCATTTTCGCTAAGCGAGCGCAAATTCGCGTTTACCAGACCAAAGCGCTCAAGAAGTCGCTCCTTCCCACCTTTTTTTGTGTCAAATTCTAGAGTCTGCCCACTTAGTTTGGCAGCCTCAGCTAGCTGATCATAATTCTTTTGAGCCAAGTCCGAGATCGTATTTAACAATACATCCTCAGACATCGGGACATTCAGCTCACGCACTGGCCTAGGTTGAATCTTATTATAAAACTGCGCAGAGACAGCATTCCCAACTTCATCTTCAGCAAATACGCGCACCGCAGTCTTGGCTGGATCCTGATTCTGATCGATGGCATAGAGTGCCATGAATAACGATCGGTCATCAAAATCCTTATCTAGCCCACGTGCCGGATAGCCTAAGAAAGTGTTGTTGCCAACTTTCACTCCCGATAGTGCCAGCGCCTCATCAGTGGCTCGGTAAATAATTAGTTGCGCTCCGCCTTGGCGAGCATTGTGTTGAGTGCTCAACACCTCCACCTTTGGTCGTCGATAATCAATTTTCAATGCGAAGGACTTGACCGTCTTGTTATTCCAAAAGCTTCTGTCAAAAGCCTTAACTTCTAGCTCTCCTTCACCCTCAGACAGTGAACTCTTCTCGCCTGGGAACTCAATCGTAATATCTGCGCTTTGCTGACCAGCCAATGATTGGCGTAAAATTTCCTTAGCCGCCCCTTTCTGGATCGTGCGCACCACAACTTCATCCAAGCCAGCGCCCACATCAGACAAGCGCAGCTTTACCGCAACCGGCGTAAGCCCAACTCCGCGCGGGAATTGGGTCACCACAATTTCAGGTGCCGAATGTTCGAGGAAGCCATTGTACAATTCGCGCCAGCCCGCAAAAGCAACCGGCACCAGGGCAGCGATAAAGAGAATAAATAGCAAAAATCTAAACGAAACTAGCCGTTGTCTGCGCTTTGGTGATGAATCTTGATTTGTTGTCAACGTGCGCCTCAGCTTTCGAATTCGATATTTTCAATCGCCGCGCCGAATCTGTCGAGAAGAAACTGCTTAAGCTTCTCCCTAATGCGGTTCTCTATCTGCCGCACGCGCTCGCGACTAATAGACAGTTGGTCTGATATGTCCTGAAGTGTAGCTTTTTCTTCTCCCAACATGCGCTGCCTGAATATTATAAGCTCCTTTTCCTTGAGAGTAGAGGCAAACTCTTCCAGCCCTTGTAGCAGCATGGTGCTTACTTCTTTGCGCGATAAAATGTCTTCGGCTGTGGCCGAACCACTAGAAAGCATCGACAAAAGGTTAGCCTCCCCATCCTCATCCAGTGGGGCGTCAACGCTAACATCAGCGCCGCCAAGACGCTGTTCCATTTCTATTACTTCACTTTCCTTAACATTCAACTTTTCCGCTAGCAGCTTTGGGCCAGGGAAAATGCCCTCGCGCTCTAGCTTTTCTTTCTCTTTCTTTAGATTGAAAAACAACTTTCTCTGCGCCTGAGTAGTTCCAATTTTGACCATGCGCCAGTTCGCCATGACATAGCGGATTATATAGGCCTTTATCCACCACACCGCATATGAGGGAAATCTCACGCCACGATAGGGGTCAAAATTTTTAACAGCCTCCATTAGTCCGATATTTCCCTCCTGGACTAGGTCTAACAGGCTACGTACGGCACGTTCATAATCCCGTGCGATTTTAACTACCAGCCACAAATTACTAGAAACAAGCTTATAGGCCGCCTCAATGTCTTTATGCGTAAAGTATTTTACTGCTAAGTCATGCTCCTCTTCCTTTGAAAGCAGTGGGTAGCGTTGAATCTCACGCAAATACGCGCTTAAAGGATCGTAAGGGACGATATCGCGGCTTGACTCGGAAGCCGCTAAGTCGGGCTCCGCCTCTACAAAATCGGCTGGCGATATCTCATCAACCTCGGCTTGCACAGGCAACGGGCTGGCGGCCTCATCGCTAACCTCCTCCGCAGGCAGAACTTCGACAATAGCCTGCTCCGCCGCGTCATTTACGGGTACTTCCTTCTTAGTTCGCGAGGACGTCGGGCGCTGTGCCCGCGGTTTACGATTCACACAGCCTCATGCAGTAAGCCAATTGCCGCGCCTTCCACCTAGATCAGGGCAGCTTAAGTGAGCATGGCATAGTCATAGGGTATCAGAAAATTCTCAAATAAATCAAATTACTAGCACATTTATCCACTTAGCTTAGCTGGGGCTTGAAAGCGCTGAAGCAATTCCTCATAACTCTGGATAGGGATTTGGGTGTGTGGAAAATGATCGTAGGCAAAATTCTTAGGCTCTCTCTGCTAGCATTGTTCGTTGGATGCGCAGCAGCAGAGGCAGATACATTTCAGGTCGCTGATCTCAATTCGGCTCCCGCTGGGCAGCCGTCAAGCACCAATGGAATTGTTGCCAGTATAGATAGTGGCGAATTCCTGTTAGCTGCCATGTATACTCCGCAGACAGGGACAGAGCTACTGCGGCTAGATACCATTACAAAAAGCTACCAAATCTTTGATCTCTGGCCTGGCAGTCAGTCTAGTCAGCCGGCGCTATTCAAAAGAACTGATGACGATAAGATTTATTTTTCGGCAGCTTCAGCGCTTGAAGGACTAGAACTGTGGGTTGCCGATAGCTCCAGTAGCGCTCCACACATGGTTAAAGACCTTGCGCCTGGTACGAACTCATCATATCCCGGCAACTTTACAGCCTTCGGCAACAACTTACTCTTCACTGCTCGCACTAGCTCCGGAAACTTCGAGCTTTGGACTAGCGATGGAAGTACAAACGGGACCTTCGCGCTCACAAACTTTAATTCAATTATTGGACCTACTGGCCTCACCGCAATTTCAACTGCTACTGGCCAAAAAGTTCTCTTTTCAGCGAACGACACTCCTCATGGAACCGAATTATATATAACTGATGGTAGCGTTGGCGGCACATCATTACTCGCTGACATTCAAACCGGCGCAAGTAGCAGCGCGCCTTATGGCTTCACGCAGCTTTATGACAATGGACCCGTGGTTTTTGCTGCAACAATAGCCGGCGCTGGGACAGAACTGATGAAGCTCGATAATGGCACAGTTACCTTGCTCGCTGATATTAATCCTGGCAGCGCATCGTCTGGCCCAGGTCGCTTTGTTAAGGCAGGAAACCTGGTTTACTTTCTCGCTACTCAGGCAGCAACGGGGCGCGAGCTATGGGTGACCGACGGCAGCCCGGCCGGAACTCAAATAGTGAAAGACCTAGCAGCTGGTGTCGCATCAAGCAGCATCGGAGCGCTAGCACCATTCTTGCCTACGGGTTCGGCAACCACTGAACTATTTTTTCAATTAAATGATCCAATTTTAGGCAGTGAACTTTGGCGCTCCGATGGAACTATGGGCGGCACTACACTGGTAGTGGACTTAAACCCTGGCAGTAATAGCGGTGTAGAGTTCAACAGTGCCCTTAAAAGTTTGCCAGGCAAACTCTTTTTCCGGGGTAGAATTAGTAATCAAGAAGGATATGAGCTGTGGATGAGCGACGGCTCTGCTGGTGGCACTACGCTTGTAAAAGATATTCTTCCTGGCTCGCTTGGATCGCTGCCCACATTCTTTGACTCTGGCTCAACCCAAATATTTTTTGTTGCAACTGGCCCAAACGGTCGCGAACTATACGCATCAGATGGAACAAGCAATGGGACTACTCTGCTCAATGATTTCAACCCATCCAATCAGGACGGAGTAGCAGCATTCGCAGACACGTATTCATTTCGCCCTCTGGCCGTGAACTCTGACTTGTATACTGAAGGTAAGACTGACAGCGCCGGGGTGCAACTAATAAAAGCCTCGTCATCCGGCAGCATAGTCCCTTTAACAGCGCTGCCATCAGGGGCCAATTTTGGACAATTCAGAGATCTCACGCAACTTTCAAATAAAGACATCTACTTCACTGTCTTCAATTCATTGGGCGGAAGTGGAACATACAGATTAGATCTCAACACACTTACCCTGGGCGCTCTGAATGCTGCGACATCCAGCGGGTACATTGAGGTTGAAGAAGCGCTTAGCTTGGGATCGAAAAGTATCCTGAGCGCAGATGTTTCCTCGAGTATCGGAGTCGAGCCTTACATATTCGATGGTAGCACCGGCTCCTTTTCTCTGCTTGCCGATCTTAATACTGGCTCTGCAACATCAACCCCAAGTTGGTTTACCAAGTTGGGGGATAGAGTAATTTTCTTAACAGGAGCCGCTTCTCGAGAATTACATGCCTACGATCTAAACACTGGAACACAGTCTCTTATTGCAACACTCGGCTCAGGTTCTTCAAATGTCTACAGCCCATCACCTGCGCTGCTCAACGGCAAGGTTTATTTCTTTGGCCCCGGAAAGAAGCTCTACGTGACAGATGGAACTACAGTAGGCACAGCCATTGTTACGACACTCGCTACTCCTGCTCTTGTCGGCGGGCTTATCAGCAATGGGACTCAGCTTTTTTTCAAAGCACGCACCTCATTAAGTGGTAGTGAAGTCTGGACTTCCGACGGCACCGCTGCTGGCACATTTCAACTTACAGACTTGTGCCCTGGCGCATGCGACTCGTTGATTGAGTATGACTATGATGGATTTGCCTATAATGGAAATTCTGATCGACGGCCGCAATTCTTCTGGCGCACTGGAAGCAAGACTCTCTTCATCGCCAATGATGGCGTACACGGCCCGGAATTATACGTGATCGACCAGAATCTAACTGTTTCGCTTCTAAAGGACCTGTATCCTGGCCCAGTTGGGGCGCTTGATTATTCAAATATAGGCGGCGACCCACGGCTAGCTGAGATAAATGGTTTGGTAGCATTCTCGGCTGATGATGGGCTGCATGGTTCTGAGTTATGGGTGACAGACGGCGAAGTCATACAGCTAGTAGCAGATATTGTACCGGGCCTAACTTCCAGTTTTCCTGGCGCCTTGACCGCTACTAATTCCGCCCAGTCTGTAGAAGGCCTTTTCTTCAACGCGTCTACTCCTGTCGCAGGCCGAGAGATTTGGTTCAGCAGCGATATCTTCCGCAGTTGTGCAGTCGGTTCAGGGAAAATACTTCCGGGGGTATGTGGCTGCCAAGCACAAGATCTCGACTTAGATAACAACGGGAGCATAGATTGCCCACAAAACAATCCGGCCCCTACACCTACGCCTGTACTCTCGTTAAAAGGCCCATCGATAAAACTCCTGTCGATCAAGGGGAAAAAGCGCAAGGTTCAAATAGTTGCGAGCTACAAGCGCGGCTTTATAGCTGGAGACAAGATTCGCTTTCAACTAAAGGGGGCGTCAGGCCAGATCCTCTCAATGAGGACTGTGTCGATTAGAAAGAAAAGGACTAGTTCAGCTATTGTACTAAACTTGAAGGTCAAGCAGCGTTACTCAATTAGCTTCTCGGTTACCCGACCGGATAAAATACTACAGAGCAAAACTGTTAAATCTAAAACATAGCTCCGCCAGGGAGCGCGCCGCCAAGCACCAGCATCACAAGCATTTCCGTCGATAATGTAAGTAGGCACGGATGAGAACTCATCACTTTCACCAACCTCATCCCATTTTGCCCAACGAAATGAAAAATCTCGAAATACCCGCTGCCGTGACGCATCCGGTCTGACACTAAAGACATTCTCGCCAGGAAAGCTTATTGGTAGTTGGAAAGCGTCGGCCACAGTGCGCGGCAAATCAGCTAACTCTACTGCTGCCTCATTCACACTCAATTTGCCCTGATGCCCGGCAGGTTTAATTAGCAACAGCGGCAAAGCACGTGAGATCTGAGTCAACTTGCGCGATTTTAGAAGCTCGGCTGTGTTCGTGCCAAAATCTAGTCGCGTGCCATGGTCAGCCGCAATAATTATCGTGCTCTGCTCATAGATTTCTAAGCGTCTCAAAGTTTCTACGATATCGAGTGCCACCTTCAGGCCACAACGAGCCTGACGCAAATATGTTTCAGGGCGAAGCTTTTCGTTACGGGGCAAGAGATTGCATTCAGCATCAAGCCGTATAGGTGGGTGGGGGAATAGAAAATGCAGCATCTTAAATGTTGGCGTCGGGCTGTTCGCGCTGGCTTGGGCCACGAACTCTTTTGCAAAAGCGACGCCATCATCAACAGTACGCGCCATGCTACGGCTCTGCCGATCAAGTCGCTGCAAAAGCCAAGCTTCATCATGATAAACTTGTTGCTTTATGAACTGCGGGCTAATTCTAAATAAAGTGTAGTCTATGAGCTCAAGAAACTCACGTTCCGCTCCATCTGGTCTACCAAGCAAGGGGTAGCGCCTGGTCTCGCCACATACGCCTGACGCAAAATAAGGACAAAAGCCAGGAATGGTGGCTATGCGTGCCTTCACTCCATTTTTCTCTAGTTGGGTAGGCAATGACGTTTCGCGCACGTCCTCCTCGAAGTACCTACGCAGCGGCTTTTTTCCATCATAGGCCTGGCCAGTCAAAAAAGATGGCACACTAGGTAATGTGCTAGGAAAGGATGAAGTTACATTACGAAAGAAAATAAAGTCCTTAAAACTATCTTGTAAACTAGGCTCTTGGTCCAAGAGCTTCTGAAAGGCAGGGCCTTGCATAGCATCCAGGACTACCAACACAACATTTTTTTGAGGTGAAAAATCCGTTATCGCTTGCAACTTCACTGAAGGTGACTCCCTAAGGAGCAGCGCATAATTCGATTTAAGCACAGGGAGAATAGCTACGCAGTGAAGCGCAACAACAAGGGTTAAAATTCGACTGGAATTTGTAGCGCACCAGGCACGGAAACACAGCAGCAATACGAAAATCCCGGCCCAGACAAGTATGTCCAGAGCGCCGCGGCTGCAAAAGTCAGACCAAGCAATCGGCGTTCCATCGAACTGACCGTAATCCCAGACCAGCACCTGACTTTGCACATAAACACCAAGTACTGTGCTCATTAGCAATGTGTGGAGGACAATCTGAAGACGTAGCGGGAGAAGTGCCGCGATAAAAACTACGAGTGTCAAACAGGCCCAGACTGTCCAAGCAACAGAACCCAAAATATTTAAATAGCCGTGACTAAACTCACCGCCATTGCTTAGGAAGACTTGGGCCGGCACCAAAACTAGCACCTGCATTAGCAGGACGAACGACGGCGCTACTGATTTTCTAGTGCCCATAGAGCCGTAAGTAGGGATAGGCTGCTGTCTGTTCATGCAAAAGGTCATAATTGTGGCACACCTTTGGATCTCTTGAGAACAAGCCTCGCTGCCACCCTTTTTAGTTACATGGAACTTGCTCCCGCAAGAAACTGAAAAGAAGCATCGGAAATGCCTACATACTTTACAAGAGGTTTCAGGTAGTTAACTGACCTACTGGAAGACTCACAAGCATTTCAAGTTCTTAGCTGCGTAGGTCGAATATTGTCACAGGAAGCGAATTTTGACACTGGGGCCCAGGAATGGCTTGTGACTTCACGTAGCCAAGGCCTACAGCTCCAGCACCACTTTAAAAACTCGCAGAAGGACCTAACTCATGTCGTCTCGCGTCGGCGATCTACTCGTCAAGACTGGGCTGCTTGGCCCAGATCAACTGTCTCAGGCGGTTGAGGCGCAGCGTGCCAACGGCGGCTTTTTAGGAACACACTTAGTCAAACTCGGATTCATATCAGAGCCAGATCTGGTTCAAGTGATCAGTCAGCAGTACGGAGTCCAAATCGTACAGCTCCTGGACTACACTATTGAAGACACTGTTCTGCAACTTATTCCTCATAACCTGGCTACTAAGCATGGTGTCCTCCCGCTAGTTAAAAAGGAGAACACGCTTACTGTCGCCATGGTCGATCCATCAAACATGATCGCGTTGAACGACATTAAGTTCATTACTGGTCTCGATGTACAGGTGGTAGTTGCAACAGAGACTGAGATAAAAGCTAGCCAAGAAAAATTCTACGAGAACCAAGTCTCCTATGAAAACATCATGGAAGACTTCAACGATGAGGATGTCGAAGTCGTTGAAATTGACGACAATGTCGACGTTGTAGAGCTCGAAAAAGCAACCGAGGATGCTCCGGTTGTAAAGTTGGTAAATGCTGTATTGACCGATGCTATCAAAAAGGGCGCATCAGATATTCATATTGAGCCATACGAAAAGGTATTCCGCGTACGTTTCCGCATAGACGGCGTGCTGTATGAAATAATGAAGCCGCCTACTAAGCTAAAGAATGCCATTATTTCCCGCGTCAAAATCATGGCCGATCTTGATATCGCTGAGCGACGTCTGCCTCAGGATGGGCGCATCAAGCTAAAGCTTGGTAACGGTCGCGAGATGGACTTCCGTGTCAACGTCCTGCCCACACTATTTGGCGAAAAAGTAGTTCTGCGTCTGTTGGACAAATCCAATCTACAGTTAGATATGACGCGCTTAGGCTTTGAAACTGGACAGTTAGCCGACTTTAAGGATGCCATATCCAAGCCGCACGGAATGGTGCTGGTCACTGGCCCAACCGGCTCTGGTAAAACCACTACGCTGTACTCAGCTCTGGCAGAGCTAAATAAAATAACAACTAACATTAGTACTGCCGAAGATCCGGTTGAGTTCAATCTGACCGGTATCAACCAAGCTCAAATGCATGATGATATTGGATTCAACTTTGCCTCTGCTCTACGTGCCTTTTTGCGTCAAGACCCAGATGTAATCATGGTCGGCGAAATTCGAGACTACGAGACAGCTGAAATTGCAATCAAAGCTTCACTGACAGGCCACTTGGTGCTTTCAACTCTACATACAAATGACGCACCATCCACGATCAATCGATTGCTAAACATGGGCGTAGAACCGTTCCTGGTAGCATCCTCCATAAATCTGATTTTGGCACAACGCCTTGCTCGCCGTGTGTGTAGCCAATGTGCCGAAGAAGTCCAGGTCAGCCCAGAAATATTGGTTAACATAGGTATCCCCGCGGCGGAAGCGCGCCAGGTCAAGGTTAAACAAGGAAAAGGCTGCGAGAAATGCGCTGGGACAGGCTACAAAGGCCGAATCGCGCTATATGAAGTGATGCCAATGCGCGAAGAAGTGCGCGAGTTCGTACTAAACGGAGCATCCTCTACTGAAATTAAACGTGAGGCTATGCGCCTTGGGATGCTGAGCCTAAGACAGTCAGGCTTAATGCGTCTCAAGGAAGGAACGACAACGGTAGAGGAAGTATTGCGCGTAACGGCAGGCGACTAAGTTGGCACTACAGCAACGATACGCAGCAAACTCCGATATACCAAAGTTGAGTTAGAGGGCGCCGGAAAGAATAGGAGGGCATGTCATGCCAGTATTTGTTTGGGAAGGTAAGAACGCTGCTGGAAAAAAAGTGAATGGCGAAATAGACGCCAAAGACATGCAGGCTGTCTTTAATGTCCTAAAAGCTCAACGCATTACCCCGAACGCAAGCAAAATTCGTGAAAAGGGAAAAGGTCTCGAAATGGAGATCAAGATCCCCGGCTTTGGGCCAAAGGTTCGCAGCAAAGACGTGGTCATTTTTACCCGTCAGTTCGCGACGATGATTGATGCTGGCTTACCCCTGGTGCAGGCATTAGAAATTCTTGGTCGCCAACATGACAATAAGGCTTTCAAAAAAATGCTGCTGGCGGTGAAGGAATCTGTAGAAACTGGTGGAACCTTGGCAGACGCATTGTCAAAGCACCCCAAAGCCTTCGACGACCTGTATGTAAACATGGTCGCAGCTGGTGAGAATGGTGGTATTCTAGATGTAATTCTCGAGCGACTTTCAGTACACATGGAAAAAGCCATGAAACTAAAGCGCGAAGTAAAAACTGCGATGATCTATCCAGCCGTTGTTATCTCGGCAGCCATCATCGTCACAGCTGTTCTTTTAATTTTCGTCATCCCAACTTTTGCTGAATTGTTTGCAGATTTCGGATCAGCACTACCACTCCCAACACAAATCGTAATTGATCTATCAAATTTCGCAGTCAAATGGTGGTACCTAATATTTGGTGGCATGATCTCAACCTTGGTGTTGTTTGTGCGCTTCATAAAAACTGAGCGCGGAAAAGAAGTCATTCATCCAATCGCCTTAAAAATGCCCGTTTTTGGCGACATTATTCGCAAAGTTGCGGTTGCTCGCTTCACCCGTACACTAGGCACCATGCTGAGTTCAGGTGTTCCAATTCTAGAAGCGCTTAACATTTGCGCCAGAACAGCAGGCAACAAAGTTGTAGAAAGAGACGTGCTTAGAGCTCGTGTCAGCATCTCCGAAGGTAAGCCTATGGTGGAGCCTCTTTCCAGCTCGACCGTATTTCCATCAATGGTGGTACGTATGATTGCCGTCGGTGAATCTACAGGCGCTCTCGACGCCATGTTGCAGAAAATAGCTGATTTCTATGAAGACGAAGTTGACAATGCCGTGACGGCAATGAAGCAACTGATTGAACCTCTCATGATTTTGGTACTGGGCGTGATCATCGGCGGTTTAGTTGTCGCCATGTACCTACCAATCTTCAAGATGGGCTCGGTCGTTGGACACTAAGGAAAACCAATGCAAGACGCACCGCCGCGCAACAGTCAGGAAGTCAATCGCTACGGCGAAGTAGACATCCGCTGGCTAGTTGCTGGGCGCCTGTGTGTGCTGTCACTTGTACTACTTGGTGCAAGCATACAATCAACATTTGCTACCGACAGCTCTTCAACTTTGCTCGTGGGCGTGTCTTGGGCAATGGCTGGCTTTTTCCTATTTTCAGCTCTTAGCGCTTGGTGGCTAAGGGCTCATGCGCCGACGAGACTTTTCACTGCCGTTCAGATTAGCGCCGACCTGTTGCTAATTACGCTACTAATTTATGCGACTGGCGGGCCTGTCAGCCCATTCCTTTTTCTATATCTGCCACTAGTCATGGCTGTGGCTCTGCTCATGAGTCGACGAGCAGCACTTACGTTTTCTGGTATCGCCACAGCGCTATACTCAGCTGTTGCGCTAAGTCTCTTGCGCGGAATTATTCCACCTGGCGATCCAAGCATTCCAATTACTAGCCCTTCTGGCGGCATGGGATTACAGTTACTAGGACTCTTCTCAGGAATGGTGCTAATCGCTATTGCCACGAGCTTTCTGAAGCGCCAGGTTGTTTCCACCTATGCCTTAGCAGAACAATCCAAACGCGACCTGCAAAAGCGAGACTTAGAGCAGCGCGCTCTCATGAACGGTCTGCAAGACGGCGTTGTGATGTTGTCAGTAGATGGCGCCATCACACTAGTAAATCAAGCTGCTCGCGAGCTGCTAAGATTGGGCAATGGGGATTTGACAGGCAAAACACTTAACGACGTACTCGGCCCAGAGCATCGCGAGTTGAAGACTACCAAGCTTAGCTACTCGGAACCGATAGCAGCCAAAGATATTGAATTCACGCCGCCCGGGACAGAGCGACCCGTAAAGCTACGCTTTTTAAGCACTCCTCTGTTCGACGATGTGGGACTAAACACCGGAGCGATGCTAATCTTTCAGGATGTCACTGATCTACGCACAATCGAAGAGCAGCTGCGCGTTCAAGAGCGATTGGCTCAGCTACTAGCAGCCAAAGACCCCGATAGTTCGCGAGCACAGTCCAAGCTACGTAATTTTGTGGGCGAAAGCCCTGTCATGCAAAAGGTATTTGGACTTATTGACCGCATAGCAGCCTCCGAAGCGACTGTATTAATCAGCGGGGAATCTGGTACCGGTAAAGAACTAGTGGCAAAGGCAATTCACTTTGGTAGCGCACATTCAAAAGGCCCATTTGTGCCTGTAAACTGCGGCGCTATCCCAGAGAATCTAATTGAAAGTGAACTGTTCGGGCATAAAAAGGGTTCCTTTACTGGCGCCGATCAGGATGCAGCGGGTTTATTTAGAACAGCAGACAATGGAACCCTATTTCTTGACGAGATAGGTGAGCTACCGCTCCAAATGCAAGCTAAGTTGCTACGAGCTTTGCAAGAGAAAAAGGTGCGCCCAGTCGGGGGCGATCGTGACTTACCCGTAAATGTGCGCGTTATAACCGCCACCAACAGAAATTTGAGGCGCGAAATAGATCAAGGGAACTTCCGCGAAGACCTTTATTACCGGCTAAATGTAATTAATGTTCAATTACCACCGCTGCGCGAACGTAAAGAAGATGTGCCACTGTTAGTAAACTCAATTCTGCGCGCCCTGGTGAAGGACAGAAAGATTCCTATCGTGCCGCCGGCAACGATGAAACTGCTACTGGATTATTCTTATCCTGGAAATGTACGTGAGCTAGAAAATATTTTGGAGCGCGCACTGGTATTGGGAGGCGAGGCGATTTTGCCAGAGCACCTACCCGACACTGTCCGTGAAAGTAGCGCTGCGATCAGCAAGCCCGAGACGCATATCATAGTAGATGAAGGCATAGACCTGCCAGCAAATCTTGATTCAATACTTGCCAATATCGAACGAAAATACCTGGAAGCAGCACTAATTAAAACCAAAGGCGCCAAGAAAAAAGCAGCTGACTTACTTGGAATTAATTTCCGATCTTTCCGCTATCGCCTTCAAAAATTTGGGATTAGCGACGATGGCGAAGATAGTACTCCCAACTAATCACCGCGTGACGCTTGCTTGAGCATGCGCCAAGCTCTCAATTTCTCCATGCTCTCTGCGAACTCTGTGGTTAACAAGGAACCACGACATACATCGTTTACAGATCTGCGACAGATCATCGTTTACAGTTTGGTATTCCTATCATTTCTAAAGGAATAAGCGATTGGACCTGTAAGCGATGTATTGGCACAAATGTGTAAGCGATGTCCTGGCTCGAACATGAAAAACCACAGAGGACAAAGAGCTCACGGAGACCATATATTCTGAATGGTGAGCTGCACTCGCTTTAGGACGGATGCTTTGTCACTTGGCTTGTGACATCAGCGAAAGCATAGGGACGATCAATTAGTGAAAAGTAACTTTTATCAGGTAGAAGCGGAAGATTAAGGTTGGAAATGGAGTTCAAAATAATTCTAAATGAGTTTACCGGAGTAATCGTTGCATACAGCTGCGCACGCATAGAGTCCGGTAGTCTATATGCATTAAGTATACTCATGCGCTCACGAAGATCGCTCTTAGCGCCATCACGCCAATTTAAACGCAGGCCTGAGCCGTGGTCACCCTGCACTATAATAATTGCATCTGGCGAGTGCTCAGCTATATTGCGCACGGCTTGCAGGACCTGAGCTTCAACCCACTGCGCCTGCCCCATATATCCAAGACGATAATCTTCGCGACTACCACGAAATTGATTTCCATCATGAAACCCAAAAATCCTATCTGCATTTACATCCTGTCCAGCTGCACTAAAAACAAACGGGGGATGTGGAGCTAGCACGTGCGCCAACACAAATTTCGGCTTAGCAACCTGCGCTAGCTCAGAAAGATTCTGGAACACTGTGGCCAAACGCTTACGGTGCAGTCCATATTGCCAATAGCGCAGACGCGAACTTGGAAAATGTCGCGCTAGAGCTGGAATAGGGGACTGACTCACGACTAGATTGCCAAACTCGCCTGGGTCGTACCAAAGGCCACCTCTGATATCGGCTTGTGGCATCTCCGTACCAGCATACCCCGAACCGAAGTATACAAACTTGTAGCCCAGCTCCTGCAAAGCTGACACCACTCGGTTTGTTCGCAGTAGTGCACGCAGCGGGGCTCTGCCTTTGGATTTTCGCGGCACATTGCGAAGAACCTCGTCTAGGTAATCCAAGTTGAGAATTGAGGAAAGCGACAACAAGGTT
Organism: Oligoflexia bacterium; assembly: GCA_019694465.1. Lineage (GTDB taxonomy): Bacteria > Bdellovibrionota_C > UBA2361 > UBA2361 > JAFLCA01 > JAIBBV01. The sequence continues at coordinate 85,461 of JAIBBV010000001.1, read as the reverse complement.
TGCGCGTAGTTTGACGTAGATCGATCGGCGACAGTGAAGCCATTACTCTGCAATCCTTGGATAAAGGATGAATTATCGTAACCAAGCACCCGCCTTAATTCATCACTTCGCCCATACGCATCAAGCACAATTAGGTAAATATCTGGCAGGGATTCACTAGTCTTTTTCAATATAACCGGTGAGAGGGCAGGGAAGGAAATTTCGCCATCGCTAGCATTCTGTCCACTCAAACCAGGAGGAGCCAACAGAAGAAAGGCATACAAGCATACGACACTTAGTGTCATAAACTGTTGGAGGGGAGCGAGCAGTCCTCCGCGGAAGCGCCACAACAAGCTGGCTACAGCTATGGAAAGAATCAAAAACAGTATCAGTACCAAATCTTCAGCTGCGGCTAGCTCCGCTAGATATTTAGAGCGATAAAGATAGCGAGTCAGGGGGGAGAAACTCCAAAACTCTAACCACAAAAAGCTTGTTATTAGGCTTGCACTTGAGCCAGCGCCAAACGCTATACGTGCAACGCCCTGGCACAGCAGACTAACCAATAGCAGCGCTGCCGCCGAGACAACTAGCCCGGCAAGCGACATGCGGTCCTGATTTACCAAGTAAAGCCGCCAAATTGGGTACAGGCAGATCAAACTTGGATAAAGGCAAAAGCAAATACGCCAAAGCATCTATACCATTCCCATAGAACTCAGCTCACTAAAAGTCATTTCAAAAATGGGCTCCTGACCATTCTTGAATCGCTCCGAGCTCGGCGTGGGGCCTAAAGTGCCCATGCCGAGCCTTGCTACAAACGCCTTCGGCGTTTGCCGCGCCATCCTTGGCGCGACTAGAAGCGGTCTCGCAAATACTTAAAGACAAGGCTCGCTTCGTATGGCGAGTCCGATTTTTCGGTGGCGGCAATCCACAAACCTACCTCAAAGTGCCCTTACGAGATAGATTCTAGAGGTATTACGCTGAGAGCCCCAGTTGGGAATATACATAGCAGTCCATTAATGGCTACGGGGTGTGATCCCCAGCACTATTGGCGGGGACTTATAAAAACTCGATGCCTACAGGCCCTCGATATGGGGTTAGATGTCTATAGCAGCCTATAAACCCGCCTAGGCCCTAAAGCTGACATAAATTGTCACTTGGGGGCGCAAAAATTGTCCTAAGTATCCAATTGTGTACACAAGCTTGAATCAGGGCACTCCGCAATTGAATCATAATCCATTGAAATTACATCGAAATCAAAGATGCTAAACTTTTGTTAAATGGCATCCGATTTGCTCATTAGGGAAGCACACAGGTGAAGCATGGCTGAAGCTGCCAGCTTACCGACCTCTTCATGTTCATGGGGGAGTACGGGGAAAGCGCATGGCTAGCTGAGGCCTCACCAAAGGTTACTTCTTAATATTTAAGCTAGGAGAAAAACGAACATGAAGAGGAATGAAGCTGGTTTTACGCTTATTGAATTGCTCGTCGTGATCGCCATTATCGGCATTCTTGCCGCTATCGCGATTCCGCAGTTTGCTGAGTATCGTGCGCGTGGGTTTGATGCTCGTGCTCGAAGCGATCTGAGAAACGTTGCAACAGCAGAAGAAGCATACTTTGCTGATTATGAAGTCTACAAATCCTGCAATACAGGCTCTTGTCCGACACTATTGCCAGGCATTTCGGCTCTTTCTCAGAGCGTAACACTTGAAATTACAGCCACCGCCACAGGCTTCACTGGTTCATCCACAAGCTCACGTGGTTCCGGCGTAACCTATCAGTGGGATACGTCCTTGGGTGGTATGCAATAAGCTAACGCTTACTGTATAAACTACGAAAGCGGCCGGGCTAAACCCCGGCCGCTTTTTTTATTGCGCCAAACGCCACGCTCCCCTAATAGTGATGAAGAGTGCGTAACAAGATTTAACCACAATGCGAGCCTTTGTATCCCTGCTTCTCTTCGGACTGTGCTGGTCATTAGCGCAATACTGGATACCAGCCACTGTGCATTGGAGAGATTCCGGAGAATTCCTACTAACTGCCGCATATCTAGACATTAGCCATCCACCCGGAAGCCCATTCTTTGCAATGTGGGCTAACATTCTTTCCTTGCTCCCGGCTGGTCACATAACTTGGCGCATCACATCAGGACTAAGTTTGACTGCCATACTTGTTCTAGCCCTGCTGTGGAAACTTTGCTACGAGCTTAGCTTTAGAATCGCTCCGAACATCTCGTTCTTGGCGCGTCATCTTTGCGCTACCTTAGCGCCCCTGATTTTACTTGGCACGAATAGCTTTGTTAAGTCGCTCCTTACCGTTGAAGTATATGGTCTCCTGACTGCTTTTTTCCTGATTCTTGCACTTTGCTGCGTTTACTACGAAAAGACAGGAGACAAGCGCTGGATACTAAGCGCCTGTTTCGTTGGAGGCCTAGGAGCGGGGAACCATGCGGTTATCGGAGCCCTAGTGCCAGCTGCTTTACCTGCACTGCTTGTTGGTAGGTTCAAAGAGCTAAGAAATTTGATTGTGCCCGGCCTACTACTAGTTATCTTTGGTGCTGCCGTATACGGCTACCTTCCAATTCGAGCGCAAGGAAATCTGCCGCTGAATACAGGTTCCCCAGTAAGCATCGACCGTTTCCTTGCACATATTACCGATGCGCGTGATACCGCTTTGAGACCAGCAGAGCAATCCAGCTCAGCCCAATCAGCGCGTTCTTCCATCAGCCACAATTTCTCGGCTCTGCTGGTAAACTTCGATCAATTAAAGCAGGGCCTCTCTTTAGAGGTACTTGTGATTTCTGCCCTGGGACTAGCGCTGCTATTCATATACTCATCGCGCCTGGCCTTAATTCTGATTCTTCCAATGCTAATCCAAGCCTGGCTCTTTGCTGGCTGGGATAGCGATCCGTGGCTTGTATTAACAGCTGTCCTCACGATTGGCTCATCAATGTGCGCCGTGCGCTGCATCACTTTCGTCAAAGACAAAAAAGTTCAGGGTTTATGCTGTGCTCTGTTTGTGGTTTTGCTCGTAGGACAGGTACTAAGAGGGGTAGAGCTCGGAAAGGGCTTTAACCTAAGAAGCTTTGCGCTTACTAGCGATACTGCTGTGGCAACATTAGCTAAGCTGCCTAGCAACGCCGTTTTTCTTAACGAACAATCTTGGTTCATACTAAAATACTTACAAGACATAGAGGGCTATCGCACAGACATTCAGCTAGTCTATCAACCTAGTGTGCTATTCCCTGAATATTTTAACCCCGCCATACTGGCAAGTTCCGCCAATGCCGACAGTTTAAATAGTGCGAACGTAAATATTAAAGATAGTGCGACTGCTCCGGAATTTCAGAGATTAGGGTCATTCATAGGCTACGCTGCGCCGAGAAGTCGGCTCTTCTTCGAGCCGAACGCTACCATCAATCAGTTTTTGTCTGGCATTGCACGCTGCGAGGATAATCCAGTGTTCGCAATTATCAATTTAAAGACGCGCCAGTTTAAGCAGCGCTGTCTAGAACTTGCCATACAAGAACTACTGCCACTGCGCGCCGGGGCGAACCCAGCTCTCAGCCTCTTAGCGGCCGACACCGCCAACTACCTCGAGTCCCGGCTAAACGGCTTGGCAGACCTCTTAATTAAAAGTGACTACAAAGTGGAGGCGATTTCAGCTTTGGAGCAAATTTGCGGCCCAATTTCATCAACTCCCTGCTCCATCATTACAATTAACAACCTGATAGCCTTCAAGATGAGAGCGGGCGATGCGGAGGGGGCACGCAGTATTGCTGAGGCAGTGCTAAAGCGCGGATTTGGAACTCTTCCGGACGCCTTTTTCCAAAACCTACAGCTTCTAGGCTCGCATTAGGCAAAAAAGAATTGACTCTATTTGCTCTTGGGGCAATATCAGAGCACCTCACGCTGTTCTTTGGCCCATAAATCGCTAGAGCATATCTAGAAATAGTCTTTCATCCCGCACTATAGATTCGGGATAAAGGGCATACTAAAAAGCCCCTCTTAGTAAATTCTGGATACAGTCTAGTTTATTAAGTCGGAGTTTTTATGACTAGTCCTTCCAGAGGCGCATTCAACACAGCCACTCTTGTGCTTACCGCATTCGCTTTCGCCTGTGCCGGACCCAGAGAGGCCGAGAGCGCTCATGCCGCAGAGCCGCAAGCTCCAGCGATCAGTAAACCTGATTCACAGCCAACTCAAGCTCCAGAAAAATTTTCGCGCTATCTAAGACGCGCTTTGCAAGAGACTCACGATCAAACAGCCGACAATGCATTTAGTGCTGCTGTTCTATCCGGCAAGATAACGCCCGCGCAGTATAATCTTATGGTAAGGCAAAATCTTTTTGTGTTCGAATGCTTCGAAAATATTCTCGCTGGAGACAAGTCCTTACCAGAAGATATACGTGGACGCCTGCTGCAAGATCTAAGGAAAATTAGCGCTGGCTTCCGAGAAGATCTCGGACTTGCCTCGACTTCACGCCTAAACCCACAAGATGCGTTACCAAGCACGGCAGCTTTAATGATACGCCTACAAGAGATGCCCGCACTTGAGGTGGCCGTATGTGCATATCAGGATATTGGCGGCATGGCCTTTGGCACCCATACCTTGGCTGAAAAGGCTAACACTCTCGGCATTAAAAACACGCGTGGATATACTCTTTACGAAGAGCCAGAATTTAGAACTCTCGCGGGCTTAATGAATGCATCAATTACAGACCCTGCGCAATATGCAGCGCTAGCTGCTTCAGCAAAGGCTTTCTACGATGCACACGATAGAATGAGTAATGCCCCAGAGTTTCAGGTAAATTAACTAGCGGCTATCAGCAAATATAGGCAAATGCGCTTAGCCTCGTATTGCGAACTATGTTTTGTGGGGCGTGGCAATCCTGAGCCAGTAGCTGTTCGTTTTAGTACGCTTAGCAGTGCTTAAATTGACTAAGTCCTGCCCGCAATCCAATATGCAGACTCAATTAGGATAGGGTTAGGTCTGCATGAGCCTCTTTCATGACAATAGCGCTTCTAGGCGCTCCAATTCTATTTCGCTTGGTGCGGTGCCACTTGCAGCCATAGCGCTAAGCGCATCTAGTGCAAAAGGTGCCGAGCCTCCCAGTGCCCAGGAGCTAAATCCCGCAGGCATAACTCGCCCCGCCGATGCTAATTTAGGGCATGATTTGGCTTCAGAATTTTTTAACCTACAGCAGCCCGCCCCCCAAGCCGCGCAGCAGCCTCAAACAAGGCCAGCTGCAGCCAGTAGCCCAAGTAACCTTGCTGCGGCTAGCACACCGAATTCTCAGCCAACTAGCTCAAAACAAGAACCTGAGCGCTCTCCATGGGACTCAAAGACGAGCTCTATAATCCTAACCATAACACTTACTGCCGCGGCATTTACTATCGGCAAGCGTATCTTTGTTGAAATTAAAAATGTTGTAAACGACTTTCGAAATTGGCTACTCGGGCGCTCGACTCTATCTGGATCAATCGACGTATTAGATTTTAGCCGTGCCGAACAACAAACATTCATGGAAATCACGGCGTTTGGGCAAATAAATCTTAAGTCTTTGCTTGAGCACGCCCAGGCTGCGAAACACTTTCAGCGTGCAGCCGCAATGTGCACACCCAAGCAGCCATTTGTGAGTCTTAATTATGCAGCCGCCGCTAGAGGCTTTATATGGAACTTGTTAAGACTAGGAGAGGGCGTACTACTCACAAATGATCAAATTCGAAAGCGCTTCGATCGGGAGTTTCGTGAAGTATACTCGGCGCGCTTTGCTCAGGAAATTAAAAGACGTTTAGCCGGATACTCAGACAAACGCGAAGCGCATGTCCTTATTCCAATAGTGGATCGCTGGGACGAGCAAGCTATAGGTCGCTTTGGTAGAAAGACAACTCTGGAACGGGCTGAGCTTTGCTTTCTTGTACTTCGCCAACGCGACTTTGAAACTTATTTTAGCAAGCCTGAAGTAGCCGAGCAGCTCGCCTGCAGCAATGAACGCTATAGGCGGCGCATCGAAATCTTGCAGCAAGCCTGGAAGCTAGATCAGGAACATCGCGATCGAAATACCAAACAGGGCTACATTGATATTCAGTTGCCTCCAGCTCATCCCGACTATCAGTTTAGACTTGCCGCAGCGATCGGACTTTGGCCGGTAATTAAGGTGTTGGAGAAGTCGCCCAAGGCACCAAATGGGCCTACTAGCTAACAGCTAACCAGATGGAACTGTTACACATTTTTGCGCCCCCAAGCGCCTTCCCGCTGGAGCGACACACAGAGGGCAAAGAATAAGCTATAATAAAAGAAGGTATCCCGGACAGACACTTTCATTACTATCAGACGTTCGGGATAGGCTTTTTTTGGTGAGGAAATAGCCTTCGTCCGCGCTCTAGCGAGCAATCTCGGCTTGGCCTTGTTGGTAGCGGCCATAAGCATGCTGAGCCCAGTCACAGGAATAGCAGATCCACTTGTAGATGTAGTCGCAACTGCAAACTTTCTGCCCAATGTTTGGAAGTCTAAAGGATCGCTCGCTTATGAGTCAGAAAAATCACTTAGACTAGGCAGCGAAAGGTTAAAATCCGCCGACAGTGCCTGCCACGCATCTTTGATCCTGTCTGTTGTGCCCAATAAGACTCTAGAGTCACACGAGCAGAACTCAATCTGTGCTCGACTCGAGAATAAAACCTCCAAGTCTCCGCTAATCTACAGCGCACCAGATTTACTATCGCTTGAGGCTGTGTCGTCGTGGATTACTAAACTTTCGCGCGGCAGTGGCACAGCCGGAAACGATCTATATCGTCGCTGCCCAGGCTCCTGTAGTCCACGCTACATGCACCGCATATCCTATACTTCAGAGGCTCCGGAACACTTTTCAGTAATCAGTGAGGCAATCTGCGGACAAGTGCGAGATAAAGACGACAATCGCTTCCAGTTAAAGATGGATTTGACGTCGGATTGCCATTGATGCCGCACTAAGAGGCATACTTAACAGAGCAACCATAGGACTTGGTCAGGGCTGTTGTAATTGGATGCTTTTGCAAAAGTTCTGATAGTGCCGAGTCTACATAATTACTGGGGTGTTGCTCTTCTCCACTAGGGTCAGAGTCGATTGCACCATTGTAGGCAATATTGCCATCCGTTCCGATAATAAACATATGCGGGGTAGTCTTAGCTCGATAGGCCTTGCCTACTTCTCCACCATGATCATCTAAAATCGGATAAATAAAGCCCTGCGCGTTCTTCCACTCAGCGTTACTTTGGCTGCTAGCATTACGGGTGCTATTAATGGCCAGCCAAACAACTCCCTGTGCCTGATACTTTTGGGCTAAATTCTTCATCGTGCCAGACTTGTAATGACGGCGAACAAAGGGACAATCAGGATTTGTCCACTCAAGCACAACAACTTTACCCTTCAAGTCTGCTAGTCTATGAATAGTTCCAGCTTCATCGCTTAATTCAAAAGCCGGAGCTGTCGCGCCAGGGGCGAGCGGATCGCCAGAATCAGCCCAAGAACCTGCTCCCCAAACAGCCACCAATCCGACCAAGCACAAACTAGCAATTAGTTTTCTCATGATTCGCACCTCACTCCGTTGGAACTTTCGCAGCCCATGTCGTAAACAAAGCCATGTCGGAACTCCCGCTATCCTTACCAATTGCTACACTGTGCTGGAATGTTTTCTTTTCCGGGACGCAAACACTAGCGCTGCAATTTAGCCAGGAGCCTTTCAGGGTAAAGTTTACTGCGCCAGAAGCATCACTGGGCACCTGGATTTCAGACCACAACAATACTTCATGCTCGTAACCATTAATTTTAATATTCCCGGGCATCACGAACTCTTCATGCTTAGGCCAGCGGATTTCTGACACTTGAAATCCAGCTGGAAGTTCGAACTTCAATTTAGTGGGCAAGCCAGAATCTCCTGGATCTTTCCAGTAGATATGCCAACCGGGTTCAAGCTTAAAGAGAATGCCTGCACTAAATTTTTTGCCCGCCTCAACCGAAGCGTGATCTACGGCCAGCGTAGCTGTTACTGGCTCCGCCAGGGCCTGGCCTGCAAAGCTGATTAGGGCGGTGACGAGAAAAAATACATATCGCATACGTCCCTCAATGTCTGTCATATCAAACACTTTCGCAAACTCCATCTGATGCAACAGCTAACAAACCGAGCGTGAGCAAGCAAATTAAACGCTCCGTGCCCTGCGCTAAAAGCACCTGGCGAGCCTGCCCGAACAAAGTTTTATTTTTATTCCTATGATAAAAAGAGCGCAAAGTAGCGGAAATCCAGTCTTATGCCTGCCCGCCTTGGCTAATTGGCGTGGGAGCAAGCAATATATTGAATCTTGCTAACCAGCACTCCAATTCTGCATCAATACTATATCGCTACTTATCTAATAGTACGTAACAAATTGTCACTAAGGATGTTTAATGGACAAGAGTTCAAAACAATTTCTATTCGATTTGCTGACAACGCCATCTCCTTCTGGCTTCGAGCAGAAGATTCAACGCGTCGTTAAAGGTTACGTTAAATCATTCGCTGAAACTGTTGAAGTTGATCTACACGGCAATCTGATCGCAGGCATTAATACCAAGGCCAAGCGCCGCGTTATGTTGGCCGGGCACTGTGACCAAATCGGCTTCATGGTGAAGTCAATAAATAAGGAAGGCTATATCTCATTGGCTCCTGTTGGCGGAATCGATACGGGCGTAATGCCAGCGGCACACATCACGATTTGGACTGACAAGGGTCCGCTTAAAGGCGTTGTTGGGCGTAAGGCTATTCACCTACAAAGCGCCGAAGAGCGTGGAGGGGGAAAGGTTGATATCGATAAGGTATGGGTTGATATCGGCGCCAAGAACCAGAAGGAAGCTGAACGACAGATACAGATTGGTGACCCGGCAACATTTGAATTGGGCGTCACTGAACTTGGCAACGATTTAGTTGTAAGCCCAGCGCTGGATGACAAGTCCGGGCTATTTGTGGCCATGGAATGCTTACGTTTATGCGCAAAGTCTAAGCTCAATGTGGCGCTGTATGCAGTAAGCAGCGTTCAAGAAGAGGTTGGGCTGCGAGGAGCAAAAACTGCTGCCTATAGCATTGATCCAGAGATTGGTATCGCCATCGACGTAACACACGCCTCTGACTATCCGGGACTAGATCCTGCTAAGGTCACGCCATGTAAACTTGGCGCTGGTCCGGTGATTATGCGCGGTCCAAATATAAATCCAGTTGTTGAGTCACAGCTTGTAATGATGGCGAAGAAAAACAAGATTAAATACCAGCTTTGCCCATACCCTGGAATTCTTGGCAACGACGCTAACCCAATTCAGGTCTCACGTGGAGGAGTAGCTGCGGCAAGTATCGGTATCCCAAATCGTTACATGCATACACAAGTTGAAACCTGCTGTCTCAAGGACTTGGAAGACTCTGCTAAACTGCTTGCTGCCTTCGTTAAGAGCATAGGGCCGAAGTCAGACTTTAGGCCTCAATAGCAGCGCTTAGCATTGTCGTGAAACACGAGCGCGGCTATAGTGTCCGGCATGTCTGAAACAGATACGCATGGCCCCGATCTAATTCACCGCCTCAGCAAGTATATTGCCAGCTTGGCAGTTATTGGGATCTCTATCCACTTAGTCCTTCGTTTTGGACTTACGCTACCAGCGCAGTACCACAATATTCCTTTGCTGGTGGTGCTACTCCTTGGCGGCACTCCGCTGGTTGTGGATTTATTCCTTAAACTTTTGCGCTGGGAAGTTGGCTCAGACTTATTAGCCGGCATATCGATCGTAGTGTCACTATTTCTCGATGAATACCTAGCTGGCTCATTGGTAGTGCTGATGCTGTCAGGCGGTGAAGCGCTAGAGAGCTATGCCATGGTGCGCGCTTCCTCGGTACTTGAGGCGCTAGCTAAGCGCATGCCATCCATTGCGCACCGTCGCCTTGACTCACGCCTCGAAGATATTTCGCTTGAAGATATCAAGATTGGGGATCAGATTGTAATTCTGCCACATGAAGTAAGTCCGGTTGACGGTATCGTCTTAGAAGGTCGCGGTAGCATGGATGAGGCCTACCTGACTGGCGAACCTTTCCGCATTCCAAAAACTCCCGGTTGTGAGGTTGTCTCTGGCGCTATTAATGGCGATGCCGTACTCACGATCGAGGCCAGCAAACTAGCCAAGGATTCACGTTATGCCAAGATCATGCAAGTCATGGACGCCTCCAAGCAGAGACGTCCATATATTCGTAGACTAGGCGATTCGCTTGGCGCCTGGTACACGCCACTTGCCGTTTGTATCGCCACACTCGCCTGGTACTTTTCTGGCGACGCCTCACGTTTTCTGGGTGTGCTAGTGGTCGCCACACCATGCCCACTACTAATTGCAATTCCTGTAGCAATTATTGGTAGTATTTCTCTTGCAGCTAAACGCAGCATCATCATTAAGGATCCAGCCATCCTGGAGCAACTCAGCAAATGTCGCACCATTATTTTTGACAAGACCGGCACGCTCACCTATGGGGAGCCAACTGTCGCAGAAGTTGTGCCAGCGCCAGGATTTGAAGCTAGTGAGGTAGTGCGCCTAGCTGCGGCTCTAGAGCAATACTCAAAACATCCCTTGGCCGCTCCTGTGCTTGCCGCGGCAAAGGAACAACACCTCATCACGCCTGAGGCAACTGCAGTACACGAGCTTCCAGGCCAGGGGCTGAAGGGACTAGTTGGCCAAGACCAAATAGCAATCACTGGAAGAAGCAAGCTATCCCAGCAGCTTCAAGCACAATTGCCAGCCCAAAGCAGTGGACTCGAATGCGTTATTCTAAAAAATAACTCTTTTGCTGGGCTATTGCGCTTCCACGATGTGCCTCGTCGCGAAGGGGAAAGCTTCATCGGACATCTAGGCGAACATCATGGGCTCGACCGCGTGATGCTGCTCTCTGGCGATCGCGAAAGCGAAGTGCGTTATTTAGCGGAGCAAGTTGGGATCAAAGAAGTTTTCGCCAATAAAACTCCTGAAGAAAAAGTTACGATTGTACGGGAAGAAACCCGCAAACGCCCAACCGTGTTTGTCGGAGATGGCATCAATGACGCGCCAGCACTTTTGGCGGCTACTGTCGGCATTGCTTTCGGTCCCAAAAGTGACATTACATCGGAATCAGCTGGAGCAGTGGTGCTTGACCCATCCCTAAGGCGCATAGACGAGTTATTCCATATCGGCTCGCATTTTAGGCGCATAGCTCTCCAAAGCGCCGTGGGCGGAATGGTGCTTAGTATTGTGGGGATGATACTTGCAAGCGTTGGGCTGCTCCCTCCTGTAAGTGGCGCCCTAACTCAGGAAATTATAGACCTCTACGCTGTTGTAAACTCGCTGCGGGCAGCAAGTGCTCCAAAGCCCCTGAGCCACGTATAGGACACAACAAACGCCGTTTGTTCCAGCTGTAGCCTAACATAACTATTTGATGTGACGCTCAGTATCTCCCCAATCAGTTCAGTAGGTAGCCTTGAGCCTACTCGAAAAATTCCTTTGCCCTATCTTGAATGAATAACTATAAATTTACGTCATAGCTCTGTTCTAAGGGATCATTATGTGGTGAGCCCGGCGAACTACTTCAATGCAAACCACAAGGCGAGGGCGCCTGTGGTCTGAATTGAGGGAAAATACTTTTAATTAAGGACACTAAATGGATAAGAAAGTTTTCTCAGGACTTGCAGCTGTAACTATTGGAACTCTCGCAGTATCCGGATTGCTTCTAAAGCCAGCCGTAGCCTTCGCAGATAACCATGAGCACGCAGCTGCCGCTCACGGAGAGAAGGGCTGTAGCGGAAAAGACGGCAAGCATGAAGGCGAAAAGCATTGCAGTGGCAAGGAAGGCGAGAAGCATTGCGCCGGCAACACAGAGAAATCCTGCAGTGGCAAGACTGAGCACAAGTCCGAAAAGAGCTGCAGCGGCGAACATGGTTGCAGCGGCAAGAAGTAAGTTTGGCGAAATTTGGGCGTTTTAAAGCGAATCGCTTAATATGTCCATTTTCAACGTCGCCTTGGGTCAAACCAAGGGTCCCAAAAAGGCCGCCCCCAAAAGGGCGGCCTTTTTTATGTGACTCTGGCTCCGAATTTGTTAATCTCGGTCGCGTTATGAAAAACTTTGGACTTACACCGCTTGGCGCTGGGGCAGGGTTGCGGCACGCACACTTTGACGACATCATAAGCCAGCGTCCGCCATTCCGCTGGTTTGAAATCATCAATGAAGATTTCATGAATTTTGGCGGCTACGTCTTAGAATCATTAAGAGAGATTAGGCGCCATTACCAGATTATTGGTCATGGTGTATGCTTGGCGATCGGGTCAACCGATCCACTCGATTTAACTTATCTCAAGCGACTGCGTAAATTCTTAGACGATTTTGATATTCCGTGGACTTCCGATCATCTTTGCTTCACGATGGTCGATCATACCAATTTAAACGATCTGATCCCGCTGCCATTTACAAGCGAAGCCGCCACTAACGTGATCGAGCGAGTAAAAATCGTACAGCAAGAACTCGCACGCCCTTTTCTCTTGGAGAATGTAACCCGCTATATCACCGTCTCCGATCGCGAGATGTCTGAAACTGAATTCATCAATACAGTGCTCGAAAAAGCGAACTGCGGACTGTTGTTGGATGTCACGAACGCATATTTAAATTCTAAATTCCACGGCTTTGATCCGCTTGAGTTTGTTCGCTCACTACCACTTGAAAGGGTGGGGCAAATGCACCTAGCTGGTTGGGAGCGTGCTCCTGATGGTTCATTCATTGATAGCCATGACGCTCCGGTACCACCTGAAGTTTGGGATTTCTTTAAGCAGATTCTGCCCTATACTGGCCCCAGTTCTGTGATTATTGAGTGGGATGCGCAGGTCCCACCGGTGCATAGGCTTTTAGAAGAAACGCTAACTGCTGATGCCGCAATGGCAGAGGTATTTTCGGCTAAGGCTGCATAAGGACATGCTATGGCACTCGCAGCAGTTCTTTCTGCTCTAAGGACACTAATTTTGGATCTGAGTGAGCTTCCAGCCGACGAGCCTGGGCGTCGTTCCCTGTATACACATATATTCCCTGACCTATCTGCCGCAGAGGTAGAAGACTTAGCGAAAATCCCGCCACATCGGCTTAATATTTACTCAACCAGCATATTTACCGGAGAAGGAAAATTGCTGGAGGCAAAGCTGCCTATGACGTGGGAGGCTTTACGAAAATATTGGGATGGCTCCTTCCATGAACAAGCAACCTATCAACAAGTGGCGCGCCGAGTGCATGCCTTGCGGCCATGGCGCAGCAGTGCCACAGAAGATCTAGTTGAGGGGTTAAGGGCCTTTATTGCCGAAGACATGCCACTAAGTTCATCAAAACGCGACCAGTTGCTGGCTTTAGCAGACTTCGAGCTTGATCGCTTTTATGCTGCGCGGCTCTCTTCAAACATATTAAATGGGCAGCTTAGTCCAGATGACCTGACCTCACTGACAGTATCCGACCTACTGGCTCTGCGTTGCTACGTTCCAAGCACAACACGCATTTCGCACTTTGAGTTTGATGTATTAGCAGCGCGGGCTGCCTTTAGGGCGGAGAAGGACTTCTTGCCATTGATGCCAGTTCGACAGTGCGTTGCTACTTCTCGCGCTGATGATAATTCAGTCTTTTCAATGACTATACCAACCCCAACATTTGAGCTCTTAAATAGCGTAACGGCAGGATCATACCTAACCGTCGAAGAGCTCGCGGCAACTTACCTCTCCACTATCCCTGAGGTTCGCGACGAGGCTCAACAATTCCAAAAGTTCTTAGGATTTCTGATTACTTTGATGAAGGACCGCGTGCTTTGCCTCGCCTTGCCGCCATTATCGGTGTCGGCCGGTTATTCGAGTCAACCGCAACCATAACAACTTCTGCTGAAGTCACTTTTATGGAGTGTAGGGCATCTTCTCCTCGCACTGACTCAACATCTACTACTATGGTGATAGAAGTCGTTCCAAGCGTTTTAGTGCTACAGTAGAAACTTACAATATCTCCCACATTGACTGGCGAGATAAACACCACTTCGCGCATAACCTTTGTTACATACTTCCTTGGAGCAACAGTACGCGCATATTGCCCCGCAGCTAAGTCGATCAAGCTTAGGATGTGACCACCAAAGATGCTCCCCAGTGGGTTTACATCACGCGGCATCATTACTTCACGGATAGCCGGTTCACGAAATTCGCTTAGGGAGGGGGTAGACTTAGCTTTTGAGCCCATAGGTACCTATATTGAGCAAAACAGTGGTAGCGTCCTTTAACGCCACTCGCTACATTCGATGCTAGGTGAACCCCCAACTGGGGCGCCTTTGTAGCAAAACGATTCTATCTATGACGCTAGTAACTGTAGCACCGGATCCCAAGCGCCTCAACCGATTGCGGAAGGCTGTCGCCTTCCTTCCAATTGCCGCCGGGCTGACCCTGCTCCCGCTGCTATTAGTTGGATACGTGCTCGGGGTTAATCATCCCAGCTATGATGCCGCGGTAGCCCTGCATATATGCCTGCTCCTAGCTGCCGCAGTAACCTCAATATCGCTCTTTGTATACAGCGTCCGTCGAAGCGCCCTAAGTCCAGTTCTACTATTTGGATCGCTATTACTCTTCCTAATTTTACTGGGGCTGGCTGGATCGGTCCCGATTACTAGCCGCGACGCCTTAATTCATCATCTGGCTGTCCCACGCTGGTGGATCGAAAAAGGGCACATAATCAAAGTTGCCTGGCACGAGTGGTCCTTCTACCCAATGCTTATCAACTTGGCCTACACGAGCTTACTGGGGTGGGGGCTAGAGTTCCTTACTCCCTATTACCATGCGCTCTACTTGCTAGTGCTATGCGGTACAGTCGCAAGTTTTGTGCTTTACAAATCACGCGATCACGACGCAGCAGCGCTTAGCTTCTTGATGACTCTAAGCATGCCTGCTTTTTTTAAGCTCGCCAGTATTCCGCTCGTTGATTTGGCCCTAGCTCTATACTGCGCGCTGGCCTTCTGTCATTTCATCTACTGGATAGAAGGCAAACACAGGTACTCTCATCTATTGTATGTTGGCGCTGGGTTCGGACTAGCGCTTGGCTGCAAGTATAATGGAATGCTTGCTGTGGGGTTGTTTGCCCCCTGTGCCTTTGTATTGACGCTGCGCAGTAACATTAAGTTCTGGCACTACCTGGCAGCACCGCTCCTGATTGGCTTTTGTATATTGTGCTTGTACGCACCCTGGGCACTGCGTAATTTTCTTTGGACCGGCAATCCAATATATCCACTTTTCAATAGTTTTTTTGCGGTAGGGAACGCGCCTGAGGTTTTTAAAGGCTTTAGCCCACTAGCTACCCGCGCACTACTTTACAATGAACCATGGTATCTTACCCTGCTAATTCCACTGCGCATGCTGGCGTTTGGCCAAGATGATGTGCCTGATAAATTTGATGGCGTGCTTAGTCCAATTCTTATTTTATTTGTAGTCGCTCTTTGGCGCATGCGTAAGGATCCAGCCACGCTATGCATGGGGCTTTACTGCGCAGCATACTTTATTTTTGCCATTTTACTGAACTCCGCTCGCGTACGTTACCTCGCCCCCATATTTGGGCCTCTAATAATACTTACTGCGCTGGCAGTCTGGGACCTTGGCCGACGCGCCTATCCTGTATTCATGCGTGAAATATATTTAGTAGCTGCTTTTTCTTTTCTTTCCTGGGGCGACCTGTATGCTGCCAATGTCGTACGTTCGACTGGCGCAATTGAATACTGGGCTAGCGGGCAGACACGCGAAGAGTACCTGCGCGATCATATCCCCGAGTATAGAATGATAGAGTTCATGAATAGCGCTCTTCCTGCTGGCTCGCGCACATATTTGTTGAATACTGGAAACCGCTTCTATTATTACAATACGCCTATTTTTTCAGGCGGCTACTACTCGGCGGCTCCGTTAATAGGGTGGATAAAATCATCAGCCTCCGCTGAAGCGCTAAAAAAAGAGGTTCTTAGCAGAGGCATTTCTCACATCATGACCAATACCAGTCTGACACGCTCCAACTTTTACGCCACATTGAGCACGGAGGAGATTAGGCGTTGGAATGATTTTCAAACTAGCTCTTTGCGCCTAATTCAAGTCGATGGCGGATTTTCGCTTTGGGCCATTGAGTGAAATATGCAGATTACACTGCTGACGAGTTCCTTCCCGCGCCATGCCGATGATGATGCGGGCATATTTATTGCCAGACTAGCGCAGGCCTACAGCAAAGTAGGGCACTCCGGATTCATAGTTGTGCCGCGCGATGCAGACGAACCACTTGACGCTAACTTTGAGGGTTTTATTGTCAAACGCTTTGCCTATGGAATTTTCTCTAAAGGCGCTTTAGCTTTTGGCGCAGGCATGATGCCAAACTTGCGTCGCAATCCGGCACTAATCTTTCAGGCGCCAGGCCTAGTCTGGCAAATGGCACGCACAGCTCTAAGGAATACCCAGAATATTAGTATTATTCATGCTAATTGGACTTTGCCGCTACTTGCAGCTTTCTTAGTGCATACGCGCAGCAAACTTCCGTATATCGCCACCGTACGGGGAGAAGATCTAAGACTGCTACAAAACCCTTTTGCGCGAGCGATACTCCGACCTGCATACGAGCGGGCCCAGGCGATCACTAGTGTGAATGAGGAGTTTTGTACTCAGCTAAAAAGTTATTTTCCACGCAAAGCTGCTAGCATTTTCTTTATTCCTAATGGAGTCGAGCTACAATCCACGACTGCTCAGGAGAAAGAGGCGTTCGCCAGCAAGTACAAGCTCCCCCCAAAAAAGCTGCTGCTATTCCTGGGCACTCTTATCCCCAGAAAGGCAGTCGAAGTACTAATTGAAGCACTTAAGATACCAGCACTAAGCGATTTTCACCTGGCACTATGCGGTAGGGCAGAGGATGCGCTGTATCTGGAGCGACTTAGAGGTATTGCTGCAGACGTTAAGCAGCGTGTGCACTTCACTGGGCCCATCGCGCCGAGAGAAGTACCAGCCGCTCTGGGGGCAGCTTCCTATTACGTAACGGCATCACAGTTTGAAGGCCGCCCAAATTCTGTGTTAGAGGCACTAGCAGCTGGGAAGATTGTGCTCGCCTCCAGCATTAAAGAACACGCCGAAATTATTAAAGACGGAGCAAATGGATTCTTGTTTGAATGCGCTGCAACCCTAGCAGAGCGCATCGCCGAACTGGAGTGCAACCAGGACCGCAGATCAGAAGTAGCACGTGAAGCCGTGGCTAGTGTGCAGGGCTACTCGTGGATAGCTTGCGCAGAAGCATACTCTGGCTTACTTAACGCTGCGCACTAAGGACTGCATAACCAAGGGAAAGGGAGCCAATCGCTTGGGGAAGCAGATTTCATCAATAAGATTAGCTACTTCTCTAGCCCGCATTCCGAGGCTGTTTGGCTCCTTGTTCCTGATGCCGCTAATCTTAAGTCTCGCCCTGATTTACGCTCAAATGCTGCTTACAGGGATTTGGGTCGGAACCACGCGCTCCAACCCAACTCAAGTAAAGGAGGCGATCGAGCACCTTAATCGCGATAACCTTGGCCGACGTCTACTTTACGGAGACGGGAAAGAGCTGCCAGAAATAAAGATCTGCCGCTGGACTGCGACGCTGCAGGATGGAGAGGAAGGCGAAATTGCCCCTGCCGACTGTGCCCCTGATCTTCTCGATGTTGCGGTTCATACGAGCGATCCTCAAAATTTTGACGCTGAGCCATATCGAAAAATTTTTAATGGTAACGTCGAGCATCTCCACATTTGCCGCCACTGCACTCCGCACGTTGTGATAGATGCATCGAGCGATGAGCACGCCACCACTGTCTCAAGTGTATGGGGCTTAATGGTACTAAGTTTGATCCGTTTCAACGAACAGTCTAAGCAAAACTTTGTAAAAATGGCTGAAGATTTCCACGAGACGATTAATGCACTTGGACCAGTGCAGCTACTGGCGCATGGCTTTGCCGCCCCGGTGCAGTTTAGCTATATGACACCTGCTCTCGCTATTACACTTAACATTGCTGGACTGCTTTTACTCACCATGTGGTTAGCCCTACGCGCGCATCGCAAGGTGTTGGACTACTTCTCGCGCAGTGGAGCACTACTGCCAATGGTTGCTGCTACAGGGCATGGCACATTTTACGGAGCGCTTTGGTTGCTTACTTTCGCGCGAGTTGTGGCATTTTTGCTAGCCTCGGTACCACTTTTAATATCTGGATTCACTGAGTTATTCCCGACGCGAACCTTGCCTGAAATATTTGCGCTAAGCTACTTTGGCATTTCCCTCTGGGCGCTGACACTAACAGCTAGCCTTAGCCTAGCAACCTTAATCTCATCCATCTCGGAACTAAAACAGCGCCATAATCTGCTTAGCTTCTTTTACCGTTATGTACCTTTAATACTGTGCGCTGGGGGACTTTTAATTTGGTCAGTCTCCTTTCTTTTCGATTCAACACCAGCTGCCTTCATTCGCGGCATTGTAACTGTCCTACCAGTTTTGGGATTAGGCCCAGTACTACTGGCCTCGGTCTTTAAGCCTTTCTCGGCTCTACTCGTAGTGCATTTGCTTGCTAGCTTAGTGTTAGCAGTACTCATATTGCGCAACAATGCGCGTTGGTTTGCTGCCCACCTGGAGGAACTCTAAAGTGCAGCAAGAACACCTATCACTTAGTATCAAAGCGCACGATCTTATTGCTGCCTACGACAATATTATCGCACTGCGTGTGCCTGAGCTCTCAATCCGCGGAAATATCATTGCCATCATCGGCCACAACGGCGCCGGAAAATCTACATTTATAAAAACTCAACTGGGCCTTCACCCCTGCCAGCAGGGTTACCTTAGAAGCAGCATACTTGAAGATGACAGCGAGTTATTGCTTGACCCGGCCTTACACATGGCATTCTGTCCCGAAGTAGGCTCTGTATTCGCTGATATTTCTGTGGAGAGCTATGTAAAGCTGTGGTGCAGAATCAAACAGGGCGACCCAGACTACTATCGCACAAAGGGAAGTCGCTATATTGAAGCCTTGCAACTCACGCCACTTCTGTCACGCAAAGGCAGGGAGCTCTCTAAGGGACAAAGACGGCGTGTCCAGACTGCAATCGGCTTTCTAATGCACCCCAAATTATTTCTTTTCGATGAGCCGTTTGACGGGCTGGACGTGCAACGCACAAGCGAGCTAGCTGACATGATTCGTGAGGAATCAGTCAATATGAGCTTTATGATCTCCTCGCACAGGATGGATGTAGTTGAAAGATTGGCCGATCGCTTAATCGTATTGAAAGAAGGGGCGATTTTCGCGCAAGGTAGTCTTGATGAAGTATGCCGCAAGCTAGCAGGCAATAGTGTGCATATTCATGGCTCCTACGAACAACAGCAGTTAGCAGATGCGCTAGCGCGAGCATTTCCTAATTGTTTAGTCACCCGCATCGGTCCCTCACTAACTCTCACTGGACATACTGCCGAGAGCGCAAAAGTTAGAGAGTTCTTGTCCCACAGTAAATTGA
This sequence comes from Oligoflexia bacterium, assembly GCA_019694465.1. Lineage (GTDB taxonomy): Bacteria > Bdellovibrionota_C > UBA2361 > UBA2361 > JAFLCA01 > JAIBBV01. The sequence continues at coordinate 65,934 of JAIBBV010000001.1, read as the reverse complement.
CTAGTTTGTCACTGGACGAATCGCTCCCAACCCTGGTCGATTCTATGGATGTGCACCTGCGAGGGCTTTAGTTACTTTGCAGTCAGCAAGGGCACACCCAATCTGCACAAAGCAATGGATATTACTTTTTTATCTTAATTGGCTTTGCCTTCACTTGAATTGTTGTCCCTTCCTGATCACTGGCTGTGAAAAGCGCCTCAACTTTTCCTACTTTGGCAAACTTTTTCTTTGGAAAGCTAGCAATGCATTTGAAAGTAACTTGTGCCGCACTATTCCCTGTAACTTTACATGCACTATTTGCGGTAAATTTGTTGGTCGCGACGCGAAACTTAACGTTGACCACTGGATTAGGTAGCAAAGTAAAAAGCTTTGTCACATTAATAGAAGCAGAGATGCTCACTGTCTTGCCCCGATTGAGCGAGCCTGTCTTCACCTTCGCACTAGAAAGTGAGAACAAGGAATCCACGCTCTTTGAAATTGACAAGGACTTGTAGGCATTCAAGATACCTTCTGTGATAACTTTACCACTCAGTCCTGCCAAGGGAGTCACTCCCAATAAAATGCGATTTTTTATTTGTACGGGTGTTTCGTTCGGAAAGCGACTCACTAGTAATGCCGCAACTCCGCTTACCATTGGAGTAGACATGGAAGTCCCGCTCAGCACTTGATAGCCATGATTCGGAAAAAGACTAACAATATCCTTTCCCGGAGCCGCAAGATCAACTGTTTGCGCTCCATAATTAGAAAATGAAGCTAAATTTCCACTCGCATCACTTGCCGCCACGGCAATGACATTATTTAGCGGGCAATTTGCTGGGAAACTGGGATAGGAAGCGGCCATGTTCCCAGACCCAATCACAAATAGAATTCCATTATCACGCGCTACCTGCATGGCGCTTTGTAGGTTTGGGGAACACACCGAGCCATCCCCACCAAGGGACATGTTCAATACTCTAAGATTTACGCCATGTTGCTTTTGATAAACAGCATAGGCGACGGCCTCACTTAGACTGGAGTCAGAGAATGGCCCATACTCATCAGCCCGAATAGCCATTACCTTAACTCCTGGCGCTACTCCAGATATGCCCACCGTATTAGATTTAACGGCTGCAATTATGCCTGCAACGTGTGTCCCATGCCCATTTCGATCTTCAATTGCATTGTTGCGAAGCGCAGAATTGTACCCATGAACGTCATCGATTACGCCATCATGCTCATCGTCGATCCCATTGGCAGGAATCTCAGCTGAATTGGTCCAGACGTTAGACTGTAAGTCTGGGTGAGTAACGTCAATTCCTGAATCAATAACCCCGACCACAACCTGTGCATCTCCTTGAGTAATGCTCCAGGCACGCACTGCGTCAATATCAATATGCGCCTGTCCACCGGTCTGGCCTTCGTTATACAGAGCCCATTGCAGTGGGGAATATAGGTCATTGGAGATTGCCGCTGAAATCGCCGGAATATTTCCAACACTATGCCTTAGAGAATATGACTGCTGAGTATCCGCTCCAATAGTCACAGTTAGCGGAACTGCATCGGCCTGACCGTAGGGAACAAATGTATAATTATTCTTGGAAAATGTGACTGCGTAGGAACCAGCTGGAACTTGTGAAAATAGATAGGCCCCACTTGAATCGCTAATGGTAGAATATTTTTCAGCGGAATTTGAGAGTGATGTTAGCTCAATTTTCACTCCTGCCAGTGCGGCATTATTGACCAAGTATGAGCGTTGTGGCTGACTAATCGTGCCATTACTAAAAAGGGGAGTGCTATCTAAAGCAAAGCCATAACTTCCACCAACCAGTGTATTATTTATTACCTGCACAGAGCTACCCTGTGCATTTGAAACCAATATATCGATGTCACCATCTGCATCGACATCGCCCGTCGCAAAGGAGGAATTAGAAGGATTTGCGCCAACGCTAATAGAAATTGGAGCACTAAACCCTCCCGCTGGGTCCCTTGTGGCGATCTTAATAACGCCATCGTTCTGTGAAATTACCAGATCATCGTATCCATCTGAATTTAAGTCGGCTGTCTGGGTGTCATAAATTAGTTGTGCCTGAAAGATCTGTGACGAGGTCGTATCTATAAGTCCAGAATGTAAATTACTCTGAAAAAATACCTCGCCGCTTTGTTTGGAGTAAACCAAGTCCAAGAAGCCGTCGTGATCATAGTCTGCTAAAGTTGCGGAACCCACTCCAGGTGGCAATGCCAAGCTCTGAGTCTGGTTGAAGTGCCCCGTGCCGTCATTAATGAACACGGTGGCAGACGAAAGGCCGCTTGCAGCATCTACTGCGCCAAGCCCAATAAAGTCAGAGTAGCCATCTGCATTTAAATCGCCTGGCAGGCTAAATATCGGATGCACCCCTAGTGGGTAGCGCTGTTCGTCAACTATGTCTGATCTAACCCGCTCTACTCCCAAGTCTGAGCCGACACTACATGTCCCTGTGATACTGCTACAGGCATCGTAACGATACACAGCAGCCAAGCGATCTGTAATCCCGCTGTGTTCTATGTCCATTGCCTGCAAGTCAGATATTCTCGGCCATAGAACCACTCCATTCGCTGCGGGTTCTAGGCCACTCATAGTATCCTCAAAGTGAAATTCTGAAGAGAATGCATTTGATAAAATTGTGCGAGCAGCTAGGCTTTGTACCCACAAATCGTTTAGGCCATCCCCATTAAAGTCGCCGGGAGCAACTTGCAAGGCGAGAGATGTTCCAAAGAAAAAGTTCTGTGCCAGACTATTAACTTTTGTTGTAAGCCATGAGGAGTTGAAATTAGTTACTGCTATTGCCGGGGCATTAGTAGCCGCCGCCAACTTTATGCGGCCTTGGAATTTATATGTAGGTACCGTTGACGACTTATAGATACAATCTGGGAGCACAGAGATCCCTGCGTTAAGTCGCAAAGCGCTAGCGATCTCCTTATCAGCTTCGATAGTAGCAATGAAGAGTTTCCCCAAGATACGCCGCGAAAATAGTAGCGGCTGGATGTCTTTAGATTTCTCTAAAGGCGCGAGCACTGTCGCGAGCGCCTCACTAACAACGCTGGCTTGCTGATTCAACTGCAGACTCAGAAAGTTTGGATGCTGCTGGCCAATTTTATCTACCAAAGCACCCGCAGATACCGACACGATCATTCGCTTGTAGTGACAACCTGTAGCCTCATCTACAAAAAGTTCCTGCTTCGGGAAGATAGTCTTAGCATCTGGTTCCAACTCAATTGGCACAGCATGCACTGTCTGTGAAGCGCTGAAGAATGTTAGTAGAAATACACTACTGCGCAGGCAATCACTTAGCGCTGTTTTGCGCCTTGATATAAATCTGGAGCCTAGCTTTCCCATTTGAACCTATTGCTAGAGTCAAGCAAGCCACAATCCATCTGCTTGGCCTGCGCTGTGTAAATGAAAAAATAGAGATAGCACTTCCACACAAGCTGCCCTATTTATGCTTACTTCAATGGCAAATTTTAGCTGCTTAGTGGCGCTTCCCTTCAACAGCTAAGTATCGGAAGAAACACGACAAAACTTAAGAAAACCAGAGCCACAAGAGGAATCTCAATTTTCGCTTTATTTATTAGATTATGTTGGCAAGACGGCCACCACCCATGCTCATTGCGCAAAGCGGAGTGGCCGCAAAGTATACACTTGCTGGCAGCCAGCTTTGCGCCCTTAGTATCGATCGAACGATAGTAAGCCGATGTTTACTTCACACAATGCGCGGCGAAACCTTGATTGGCTCTGGCAGCGCAGCGGCGCTGGCTAGCTGCGGTATAAGTTGCATAAGCAAAGGGGCTGCCATAGGCGGAACATCTCCTGTTTTTAGGAATTGCTCCAAATGCGGCTTTAGTAAGGAACCAAACATTCTTATCTGGTCCTGTGGTAATTTGGCGCGCGTCGCGAAAGTAGCGACTCCCCGATCAGAGAGCAACTCTTCACAAACACCCCTTGCTACATCATCTTGCATTCCATTTCGAAGAATTGAATACAGAATAAATCCAGTAGTATATGGAGATCCTTTAGGAGCCTCCAAAAGTCCTGAGGCAGTTAGAATAGCTTTATTAGCTTCTCGTACTAGAAGCGGAAGCTTGCGGCCCGCTTTTGACTCTTGGGCTCTCAGCTCATCGACCGCACTAATGTAGAGCTGTAAAAATTTGCCGTTAGTCCCAGTCGTATCGATACCTAGTAGCACACGCCCCATTAATCTTCCAAAAAGCTGCGCATCAGTACTGGTCCATGACATGCGCTCGGGCGCGCCATCTGCACGGCGCTCCAACATAATTGCCTTAGGATCAAGTTCAATACTGCGAGCTCCCTGAACCATTACATTTCCCGCGCTTCTATCTGTATCAAAGTTAAGGTGCAAAATAGCACTCATTACCTGCACAGCTCGTCCCGCTTGCAAAAAGTGTGGAACCTCGCCCTTGCGCTGCAGCGCAGCCAGTGTTTGTCCTTTAATTAACTCAGTTAGAGCAAAATCATGATCACACACTAGGCACTGTGCCACTGACGTTTCTACTCGCTGCGCCCCTAGCGCAATAGACCTGCCTCCAAACATGCCATCAAGTGCTGCATACTGTGCGGCAGTTAGTGAATAGTCTGCCTCCGGCACAAGTCGAGCGCTGGCATCAGCTACAAGCTCTGCCATTGTTTCTGCAATTTTTGGATAGGTTCGTCTAAGCGCTGGTGCCTCAGCCGCTTTCTGCACCACAGACAGACCTGCCTGTCCACGTTCTAGCGCGAAGGGCTTTCTAAGTGTCAGCGCGGCAGTTATGCCATTAGAGAGATCTACTGTGACAGTACTAGCCATTGTGCCATCACCCAGACCAGCCCCAACGCGTGAGATGCTCACTCGAGCTGGTTCCTTCTCAGCCAGCTTTTGTGTTAAGCGAGGTTCAATGTGGCGTGCCAACCGCACCTGATCCCATCTCTCCATTGGAGCCGCATTGTCTAGTAGTGCTCGATTTGGGCGCCGTATCTCTTCCGGTACCCCAGGCAAGCCAGCCAAAACTTGCCCTAACTTTTGCAGGCCTGGGTCACGCGCGCTTACAAATTGCGCCACCGCTTCCCCGATTCGCTGTAAATTTGGATCTTCCTGACCTACTTTATCCAGTGCCAAGGCCCGCCGCTGAAGACGGGTGTTGGAAGTCGCCGCGATATTGCGTGCAGCAAAAAGTAATCCCGATAAAACGAACGGTTGCTCGATCGGATCAAGCGCATCGGCATAGGCGCGCACTGTCACTCGCGCTTGCTCACTTACAGCATCCTCACCTGGGAATAGGCGCTTCGCCACGTAGGAAAAGGTATTGCCATCAAGCTGAATTTGCTCTCGTCCTCCTCGACGAGCCATCTGCTCAGGAGTGACTCTAAATAATTGTCTTACCGCCAATGCACGCTGCTCAGGGCGATAGGCCCAAAAATTGTCATGGAAAGTCCTGACTTCTGAGGCCAAAGACTCAAGGCTACGACGCTCGCGTCCAGTCATTTGGAGATATTCGCGTACCTGCTCGGCGGCATCTGCCCTAAATTCATCATAGTGATAGTCTCCGGCCCCAGGCGCCAACAAAAAATCAAGTAGTCGTTCGCGCTCTCGTATATCATGGCGGGTCATCAGTATGATAGCTTCAGCGACCTTCCAGCCGCGACCAAAGCCCTCTATCTCTTTGGCTGTGAATGAAGTGATGCTGCCGCGAACCCACTCAGACATTTCAGTCTGAAGCTCAATTTGCTTGGCAAGCTTGCTAACCACACTAATAAAGCATTGGCGAGGAAATTCCTTACGTGCAGCATCAAGGGTCGCTTGCAGCTCAGCATGGTGCACACCAACATCATCCAGCGTAGCGCCGGCACTCCCTTCTGGATCTTTGCCTAGCCTGTCTGAAACCGCCTGCACCCAAACATTCTCTACACGCCTTGAAACCAGTAAAGGCATAGACTGTGAAAGTGAGAGCAGCACCGCACTGCCCTTTTCCTTCACAGTATTGGGTGTTTCTGGGAGCTCGAGCTCGGATAAAATATTCAACAGAATATCATTACGCTTCTCTGTACCTAGGGCGCCACTTTCAGATAAGCGCTTACAGACCTGGCAACGTTTTTCAAGTGGCAATTGACTGAATCCCCGGCCTGGAGCAAACGGTGAAAGCAGTCGCTCCACGGCGCTGTCATCGATAATCTCAGACAGAGCAAGTAGCTCACGAGTAGAAAAGGAAATTCCCGAACCTGCCTTCTTCTTAGCTGCGGACAGGCCGGCTTCCATCCACGGCCCATTAAAAATAGCATGTACCCAGGTAGGGCAATTAGGTTTAAGTTGGCCGTCCGCGTCAACATAGGCCAAACTTGCCTTGGCAGCCGCGCGAATATATTCAAGGCTCGCCTTCACCTTTTTGACTTCACCAACACTACGCTCTTTCTCTAGCTTGGGGCCCTTAGGCGCAAAGTCTTCGAGAAACACGGAGGCAGCTTTAGCAATTATGCGCGCTCGCTTGTCATCTGGCAGTTCAAGCTCAGACTTGGAAATAAGTAGTTCTATAACTCGCTTAGCTTTGGCAGCCACGCAGCGTTCAATGAGAGCCTCAAAGCGTGCAATATTGTCACGCACCACTGTAACTGTTGCGTGCGAGAGAACTTTCTCTAAATGCGCAACTACTGCTGGTGCGTTTAAGTCTCCCTGATCTCCGAGCCAGTTAAGTAGCTTTATTACCGCGCCTCCTCTTAAGTAAGGTGGGGAACTGTGATGACCATTTGCACGCGCCCACAGTGCGGGCCTCGAATCAAACAGAGAGGGCAAGGCCTCTGGAGTAGCATAGAAGCCACTTTTTAGTGGAAGTACAGAGATTACATTGTGAATACGGTAAAATCTGCCAGCATATTTACCAAACGTTGCTTCCGGATTGCTGGATCCAACAACTTCTCGCTCCATTCTCGCCCTGGCCATCATTAAGGCAGCTGCCACTGGAGCCGCGGCTGCCGAAGGCTCAAATATAATGCCATTCGCAGCAACGTATAGCAGATCCTTGGAATACTCATCCTCAGCAAAGCGCGCATCACTGTTGCACCCAAGCGCGAGCGCTGCTGTGCGGAATGTCATGAAATCTGGGCGCGGCGAGCAAATGCCATCAAATAGCAGTTGCCATGGAACTAGCTGACCAGGGCGCGCTTGAAAATCTGAGAAAGGCTTAGCTGCACTAGTTGCAAATCGAGCGAATTGGTCGCCATTTCGGTGGCCGTGCATTTCATTATACGCCGTAGCGAGTGCCTGCACTTTTTCAGAAATTGCGTCTAGACGACTATCAAGTGCCGCGCCTCCATGACCCCTTTCGTCCGCACCTAGCGCAGCTTCAAGATCCTTTATCGCTGATACCAAGCCGCATAAAGATTTGCCCAAGACTACAGTTCTTGGACGCTCTGAATCTATCAGCCTGCACAAAGAGTCGTAAGCAACACCACCGCCCGCTTGCACCAAAAATTCAGCCAGCTCATGCGCAGCAGCTAAGTCTTGCGGAACACTGTCCGCCCTCACACCTGGCGCATCCAAAAGTTCTCTTATTTCTTTAATGTCTTCACGGGAAAGTTTGCCTTTCTCTGCCGCAAAGTCGCGCGCACATTTGATGCGCTCTGCTATCGAGGATCTATCAATTTTTGTTCTGTCAGCTGCAGCTTCAACCTGCGTCACATAGTGCGCATCTTTAAGAGCTTTATGCAGCTCTGTAAGAGCTACCCCTGCCGCGGTTGGCAGTGCTCCCCGCGCATTTAAAAATACCACGCTAGCAGCTTCTGCTAATCCTTCTGTAACTTCAGGCAGCGGGTGCTCATCAATAATTTCTTGCAGGATGGCCCAATTTCCACGGGTACGCGCTTCACGCTGCTCAGCGAATAGGGATTCAAAATAGGTACCATAGATTCGCGGATCCTTGCCGGCCTCAGCAATAAGAAGTAATGGAAGGGTGTGAGCACCGCCCTCCTCAAGCTTACCCACGCTTGGCTTGTCCTTATCTGGAGTATTTGCTTCACGCTCTGGTAGCGTTTTGAATCTATCGATACCTGCAATATCGAAAAGCTCGTGCGGGCGATAACCCTTAGCTAAAAGCGCATGCGTAAGCTCATGCAAAACTAAGAGCATTAGCTCAGCCTCTGTCTTACAACTCAAAACTTTTTCACGGCCCAGGATAATTGTCGTTTCTGGCATGTACTTCAGTCGCGCACCAGGGACTTCTGAATTATCTCCAAGCAGAATATGAACAGGGTGTACTCTCTGATCCAAGCCAGGTAAGTACTCTTGCAGGGCTTGGCGAACCCGCGAGCACAAAGCGATAGAGGCAGGATCATTTTCAGGGATAATCTTTAAATCGCGGCGCAAAGACTCAGGGATAATGCCTTGGCGCAAGGCAGCCACCTTTGGGCTATCGGCAGGCTGAGCGGCGTTCCTTTGAGCAGCCAACTCAACTCCAGTGCCTTCCGTTCCAGCTTGTAGAACTGGGGCAGCAGCCGGATTATGCGCAGCATGGGACAGACTATCCATATAGCTCTACCTATACGACCTAAGAGCCCTACAGATCCCAGCCCAACACACCCCACTCCTAGCTAGGACACCCCAAAGTTATGCAGGAAGTAGCCAAGAATGAGGCACATTCACCAAGTTTTTTTATCAATAATTTCAATATAGTGGCCATTTTTTCGACAGCCCGTATCTCGTTAGGCCCCGGCACGGCATTGCAAGAGGGAAGAGCCCGTCAGTGGCACTCTTAAAACGCGAAGTTCCACGAGAAGCCCACGCATTGAGAGCAGCTGAAACAGCCAGACTTATGTTTTTAAGTTCGCTTTTTCGCTAACAAGATTTGTTTTATAGTCGAGGTCGCAGCTTGGAGCCTATCGCATAACATGTTGAATTTACTAGCAAAAAAGATTCTTGGGACACGCAACGATCGCATTCTTAAGAGCATGCGCCCCCTCGTCCAGCGCGTTAATGAGCTTGAACCCAATTATAAGAAGTTGAGCGATGAGGAACTGCGCCAACAAACAGCACTATTTAAGGAGCGCCTCAGTAAGGGCGAGCACATAGACTCAATTCAGCCCGAGGCATTCGCCGTCGTCCGCGAAGCCGGAGTGCGCGCTCTCGGTATGCGCCACTTCGATGTGCAGCTTATTGGTGGAGCCGTGCTGCACAAAGGCATGATTTCCGAAATGAAAACTGGTGAAGGTAAAACCTTGGTCGCTACCTTACCAGCTTACCTTAATGCCCTAACCGGAAAGGGCGTACACATAGTTACGGTGAATGACTATCTTGCTCGCCGTGACTCTGAATGGATGGGACGCCTATACAATTTCCTAGGACTATCAGTCGGAGTAATTTACGCCGGCCTTGATGAAGACGTTAAGCTTAAGGCATATCGTTCTGACATTACCTATGGTCAGAACAACGAGTTTGGGTTCGATTACCTTCGCGACAATATGAAGTTTAGCGCCGGCGATCGTTTTCAGCGCTCGCACTATTTTGCCATCGTTGATGAGGTTGACTCCATCCTCATCGATGAAGCCCGTACCCCTTTGATCATTTCGGGCCCAGCTGAAGATCCGACCGATAAATACCACCGCGTTAACAAAATCATTCCATTCCTGGAAAAGGACAAGCATTTCCAAATAGAACTTCGCTCCAAACAACCCTCACTTACGGAAGAGGGAGTTACAAAGTGCGAGGAGCTGCTGGGAGTCACAAATCTTTATGACCCAAATAATATAGAACTTCTGCATCATGTCGTGCAGGGACTCAAGGCGCACTCAATTATGGTGCGCGATGTGGATTATGTCGTCAAAGATGGGCAAGTAATTATTGTTGACGAGTTTACAGGGCGCTTAATGCCGGGCCGACGTTGGTCGGATGGACTACACCAAGCGGTAGAGGCCAAAGAGGGCGTTCAAATTGCCCGAGAAAATCAAACTCTGGCTAGCATCACCTTCCAGAATTATTTCCGTATGTACGAGAAGCTGTCCGGCATGACCGGCACAGCTGATACAGAAGCTGTAGAGTTCCGCACAATCTACAACTTAGATGTCGTTGTGATACCCACCAATAAGCCGATGGTGCGCGCCGATGAAAGCGATCAGGTCTATCGCACGCGCAAAGAGAAATACAATGCGGTTGTAGACACAATCACAGAAACTAACAAGACTGGCCAGCCAGTGTTGGTCGGGACAATCTCAATTGAACAAAGCGAAGCTTTGGCTAAACTTCTACGTGAGCGCGGCATCCGCCATAATGTGCTCAATGCCAAGCAACATGAGCGTGAGGCAGAAATTGTAGCGCAGGCTGGCCGACTTGGGTCAGTCACCATCTCCACAAATATGGCAGGCCGCGGGACTGATATTGTACTTGGCGGCAATGCTGAATTCTTGGCTGCAGCCGAAGCTAAAACCAAGGATCGCTCCGATCCTAAGTTCATTGAAGCCCTTTCAAAGTATCGCAAAATTTGCGCCGAAGAGCGCAGCAAGGTGGTAGAGGCGGGTGGACTATTTATTATAGGCACCGAGCGCCATGAATCTCGCCGCATCGACAACCAGCTTCGTGGCCGCTCCGGCCGCCAAGGCGATCCCGGCCGTTCGCGCTTTTACGTGTCGTTAGAAGACGACCTGATGATGCGTTTCGGTGGAGACAGAATTCAAACACTAATGAAGCGCCTGGGCTGGGAAGAGGGCATGGCCATTGATGGGCGCATGATTAGCAAGTCAATTGAGTCGGCTCAAAAGAAAGTAGAAGCATTTCATTTTGATGCGCGCAAGCATGTCACCGAGTATGACGACGTGATGAATAAGCAGCGTCAGGTAATTTACAATCTGCGCAATAAGATCCTCGAGAATGAAGGTGTGCGCGATGAAATCTTGGGTATGCTGGATGACCTATTTGAAGATGCCGTGTTTAATGCCTGTCCTGAAGATCAAAAGCCAGCTGATTGGGATTTGGCAGTCCTAGAAAAACGCTTTGAGTTTCTAACTCGCACGCCATTTAAGTTTGAGGGCGACATGCAACTTAGCCATCAGACTCTGTTTGATACACTGCGTAGCGCTGGGCGCAATATTTACGCGCAAAGGGCGGATGTCATGGCCGCCAAACTTAAGGCGCTTGAGTCGCTCACCACCTCGGACGGGACTCCAATCCGAATTCAGATATCGCGAGTAGAGGGTAAAGCTTTTGACTTCATGACCATTGAGCAAGATGCAATCCTGGAAACCGTTGATCACTTCTGGAACCAGCATCTACAACTAATGGATCACCTGCGCGAAGGTATTGGGCTGCGCGGATATGGCCAGAAAAACCCTCTACATGAATATCAACGCGAGGGATTTGCACTTTTTCAGCGCATGTTGGATGTAACCAAAGAAAATGTTGTGCGTAAGTTGTTCTATTACGATGTGCCAGAGGTAAAGGACCTAATCGCGCACATCGAAGCTGAGCAACGGCGACGTGCTGCATTAGAGCGCCAAATGCGAATGGTCCATGACTCGCCCGCGCAGCAAGGACAGGAATCCGGGCAAGAAGATCCAAACGCCGCAAGCCGCGATCCAGAGTCACAACGTGCACGCCTGGCTGCCCAAAAGAAGGCACGTCGAAAGGGCCAAGGGTAAACTTGGGAAGGATGAGGAATAATGCTCAGGCCGATTTCGATTTATGTTCATATCCCGTATTGCTTTCACAAGTGCCCATACTGTGATTTCAACGCATATGCAGTCTCAGCGATTCCAGAAAAAGAGTACGTAAGCGCCTTACTATCCGAGCTTGACTACCGCGCCAGCCTTAAAGAGTGGCGCGCACGTACGGTCCAAAGTATTTACTTCGGTGGAGGCACTCCAAGTCTCTTCCAGCCTACCGCGATACGTAAAGTTGTCGCCGCCATTTGCCAACTATTCGCGGTACATGACAACGTAGAAATATCTCTGGAGTCCAATCCTGGCACTCTGACGCCAGATAACATTCTCGGGTACAGAGAGGCAGGGGTTAATCGCCTCAGCATTGGCGCACAGTCTTTTCAACGCCGAGTATTGGCAGCTTTAGGTCGCATGCATTCGCCCGACCACATAGAAGCAGCAGTTGAGGCTGCCAAGTCTGCAGGCCTAAGCAACGTTAACATCGACCTGATTTATGGCGCTCCAGATGAAACAATTAAAGAATGGGAATCAGACTTGCAAGCTGCGCTCGCTCTAGAGCCTGTGCATATTTCCGCATATGGACTCACGGTAGAGAAGGGCACCCCCTTCTACCTTTCATACCGCAAAGGGCAACTTAAGTTGCCAAGCGAAGATCACGTAATAGAAATGATGAACCTAGTAAACTCTCTGCTCCCGGCGCATGGACTGCAGCGCTATGAGATTAGCAACTTTGCTGTAATAGGCAGAGAGGCGCGCCATAATTTGGCTTACTGGAATGGCGACGATTATCTTGGAATTGGTGCCGGTGCACACAGCTTTAATCGCATCGCCGCTCAAAAGCCGGACTCTTTTGGAACACGTTGGTCCAACGCAGCGCTACCAGCCAAATATATTGAAGAAGCTGTGGCGCATGGGCAGGCTGAAAGCTGGCATGATGAGCTCTCGTTTGAAAGTGCTGTGTTTGAGTTCTTCTTTCTTGGGTTGCGAAAGATTGCCGGCATTAGCGTAAAGGCTTTTGAGCAGCGTTTTGGGGTCACAGTGGAGACCTTATATCCAAACTTACTAGAAGTTCTCTCGAGCGAAGGGCTAATTAAGCGCAGCAATGATAATATTGCCCTATCAGAGCGTGGATTGCTGCTGGCTGATAGCGTAATCGAAAACTTTGCGCACCCGGAGAAAAAGGTGCGCGTAGAAAGACCTACAGTAACTATAGAAGTTCCTGAGCCATCCTTCATTCAGACCAGATCTCTAGAATAAATCCAGTGAAAGAATTATCCCGATATCGGCACGTTATTTGGGACTGGAACGGGACATTACTGGCTGACGCCAAACTAAGTTACGATATATTTGTAGAGGTCTTCGAGGCGGCGGGCAAAAGCTGCCCTGATTACGAAAGCTGGCGCGAGATAGTGCACTTTCCGATTAGCGCCTTCTATAAAGCGTTCATGCCTGAGGCAAGTGATGATATGATTACGCGCATGATGGAGGCTTGGGCACGGAGTTACGAGGCTCGCCGCAGCTCTTGCGGCTTGCAGCCTGGAGCAGAACGCCTCCTATTTACCATTCAACAAGCCGGCATAAAGCAATCGATTCTCTCTGCCCATACAAAACCAGAATTATTACAGGCTGCCGAAGAGCATGGGGTCCTAAACTGCTTTGAAGAGATCGCCGCCCTGCCACCTGGGCAAGGCGGGGAAAGTAAGGCTAAGTTAGGCCTCGAGCTAATCGCCAGCATTGAGCAACGCTACGGTATCTCAAAGTCTGAGAACGTAATTGTTGGTGACAGCTCACACGATGCTGAAGTTGCGCACAGCTTAGGAATTGATTGCATCCTTGTAGCTAGGGGCATATTCTCTCGTAAGCGCCTGCAAACTCTAGGCTTTCCAGTTTATGACTCGCTGCTCGAGCTTTGCCAGTAAGGCCAGACGCCCGAGACTCTCTTCACCATAAACCAAAAGCGCATGCAGCCACTTAAAAGTATCCTAGCAGGCAATCATGGCCCACGGTTGTCAGCGATAAGCAAGGCATGGCACAGTTAGGCCCATGACTAAACTAGCACAAAAGCTTGGCGCTCAATGTCAGCGCTGTTCACAAGAAGTATTAGGTGCTGCCAAGTTTTGCCCTCATTGCGGCTGGGATCTTAGTAAGCCCAATATCCGCTACCACTTTAGTGGAAAAGGGGCGCTGCTAGTGCTGGTTAGTACTGCCGCGCTGTGGGCTATTCCACAAAAGATGCAGTCGACATTTGCTGGCTCTAAACCAACTCAAGTGTATACCCAAGCTGAGCAAGGCGACACTGAGTGGGATCTTAGTAGCGACCAAGAATTGCAAAAACTAAAGGCTGATATTGAAAAGAGTGGTCATAGCTTAGAAAGTCTGCGCGAATACGCGCGCGCACTCGTAGATCGCATGCGTGAAATGCAGAAACCTCCCTCTGCTCTTCTATACGAGGCGATGGATGTAATGACTAGCATCCTTAAGGCAGTGCCAGATGACCCGGATGCCTTGGCTTCGATGGGTGACATTGCCTTCAATCAGCAAATTTTTGACAAAGCTGTCTTCTATTACCAAGCCTACCTTAGGAAGAAAACCGACGATCATCCGATTCGTGCCCGCCTTGCGAGCGCACTTACCTTTCTTGGCAAGGGTGACGAGGCACTGAAAGAACTACAGTATGTTCTCAGTCAGAAACCAAATGACTTTCATGCTCTGGCCTACACATCTATTACATACGCACAAATGGGAAAGCGTAATGAAGCTATGCACTACGGTGAACTTGCTTTAGCGCATGCTCCTACTGATGAGGCGCGCGAGCGCTTTCAGGGGTTTTTGGCCTCCCTAAAATCTGAAACACCATCTAAAGCGCCCCAATCCGCAAGTAACACAGGCAATGCTAGTGCGCTGAATGCGCAGCTGTCTGAATTTTTGACTTCAAATCCAGTGGCTGGGCCAAAGTTTGTGCGCGTTGATGACTCTGGGCAGCAAACAATTGCAATCTACTTTCGTGACTTTCCCATGAGCGCGATGCCCGACTTTGCGCGCAAAAAGTTTTTAGACGGCATAGCTGCAAAGGCACGCGAGCTAGGCGCACCAAAGGAGCGCCCAATAATCCTGTATGACGAAGCTAGCAAGTCTGAGTTGGCGCGAGTGATGAATTAGGGCTCTTCGCACGCAGAATAAGCCCTCTTAGTCCGAGTAAAGCCAACACTATCGATTGATATTGATATCCGTTCAGTGCAGTCCAACTCGCTCCTGGCTCGCGCATAAACTCATGAAGGAAACGAAACAATCCATAGGCGATCATGTACAGATGAAAATGCTGTCCGCGCCCCAGTTCACGCCTGCGCAGAATAGAAAAAGTAAGCACACAACCTAAATTAAACACCAGCTCTACCTGGGCAGCAGGCCAACGCACCAATCCTGCAGAGTCAATTAACGTATACCAGCGCAGTGGGCACACCTTTCCCTGACAACATCCCGCTAGAATGCAGCCAATGCGGCCAATCGCAATTGAAAGTGGTACAAGTGCTGCAAACAGATCCCCAGTCACATAGGGATAGCGCAGGACTCTTTTCATCACTTCTACCCCTAGATAGCCCCCTATGAGGCCTCCCACTATGGTCTTTCCAGCAATTAAATCAAAAATTTGCCCCGAGCTACGCCAGTTTTGAATGCCTTCAGCCATCAGATAACCGGCCTTAGCACCAAAAATTGCTCCAGCAATCGAAGTAGCAAAAATCGGAGCTAACTTGGCATCCTTTGCGGCTCGGCGTGACCAATAGAATGCACCCACAAGCAGCGCCACTAAGCTTAAAATCTGATAGGGAAGCATCATCACTCTACTTGCGCAGCTACTTTATCTGAAAACCCTGAGTAGTAACGACAGAACGAGTCTAATTTTCCGTCAGGGCGAATGACATGCGTGCAACAACGATCAATTCTATCTTCATCCCAAGTGCGCGCATCCATAAAAGGCTTAATAAAGAGTCGAAACGTATTTGATTCATCTAACTCAAAGTCATGCAGAAGTTTACCCAGTGGCTCTGATTCACACCCACACTTAGATAAGTCCTCCAAACTATAGCGTACGCGATCACTTAAAAAGCCCTGCACGCGTTTGAAGTCAACAAAACTACTTATAGAGCGAAGCTCGCCCTGTATGCGCAGCAAATATCCAATAGTAGCGCAGTTCGGGTCTCCACAGGGCAATGGTGTGAAGTCATCGAAGCACAGCTGTCCACCTGCCTGCTCAACCAGACCAAGGATTATATCAGCAGTGTTAATGGGATTCGCACTTTGCGCCAAACTGCTTGGATTGCGACCACTAAGGATTAGCGGCTGATAGGTAATGCCTCGCACATTCTTATGTTCCAGTCCCACTTTGGCAGCAGCCCATAAATAGGGAATATTTTGGGCCGTCACCGTCATCGCTAGTGTCACCGGCAAGCCAATGGAAGCACAGCGCTCAATGGCTCGCATTCTTATCTCTCTAAGATCGGCCCCACGAAGTTGACGCTGCCCTGCCTCTTGGGGGCCATCAAACTGCAAGTAAATCTGTAAATTATCGAATCGTACTCGCTCAGCAAGGCTTGTGATGAATTGCTCATCATTAGCCAAACGTAACCCATTGGTATTAATGAGAAGGTAATCGATTTTGGGGTTGGTCTTGATCCAGTCCAGCAAACGAAAAAAATCTGGGTGCAGAGTTGGCTCGCCGCCGGAAAGCTGAAGTATTTCTATGCCGCCCTTTCTGTCGATAACACCTTGGATACGAGCAATCAGATCGGCGACAGGAACTGCCTTTACAACTGAGCCTGGAAGGTGCGGCGAGTCGGCATAACAAGTTGGACAAGACAAGTTGCAGGAGTCCACGATTTCAATGAGCGCCAAACACGTAGAAAGTTTTTCAAATGGCGTTGAATGTGGCAACAAGGCATTGCGCCCCAGTGCAGCCAGTTTATCAGGAGCTCCTGCTGCGCAGGCACAAGTTTCCTGGCAAGCACCATTCCTGCTACCATGTGAAAGCCAATAAAACCGTGCGTCTGAGCTAATAACGGACTCCTGTCGGCCATGGGCACTACATTCACGTGCCAGAACAACTTGGCTTGGCGTTCCATTACTCTTTAAGACCTGAGCTGGACATAAGGCAAAGCAAACAGGACAACGGCTGCGCGTCTCCTTCAATACTTGCATTTCTGACACTAACGTCGCTGTCATTAGTGAAAGTTTGGGGGATTAAATGTAGCGCAAGTAGATACGCCGATGACGGCATTGACTATTGTTAGTAGCCCTGACAGGACCAGGCCACAAACCACTTTAGCCAAGCCAGACTTCAAGAATTTTACACACTGCGCTGCACAAACAAGCGGGCAAGCCACACACAGGAGAAAAACGCCGATAGCCCAAACTGGCCCAATCATGCTCTCTAAAGAGAATCGCGCCTCAGGCCCTCCCAACTTGGCAACCAACTCAGCAAAACAAAATCCGCTTACAATCAAAACCGTTGGTAGTACAAAACTAAACCAGAATAACTTGGAGTTAAACTTTGGACTAACCTCAGCGCTATTTGATGATTGCTCCGCGTTCATCTATCACTGCCTCCATCTGTGAGCTGTACATAAGTCACTCCGGCTAGGCTTGAAGCTCGTAACAAAATCACACGGCACACTCCACGCGCTTGTATCGCGAGCAAAGCAATCCGCTTCATTTTGCCACGCATTAATTGTTACTACTTGATAATCGCCATAGCCAACTGCGCCACAATATCAGCTGAGCCTGGCCATAGCCAATCTACAAATGTAAAGGCTGACAGCATTCCTAGATAGAATGGGATAGAAGAAAAAATGGCGAGGCAGACCGCCAGCGCCGGTCGCATATTGGTGAGGATTCTAAGGCCATGATAGAAAAGATAGAGAAACCACATCTTTCCAACAATATGCAGGGCTGGAAAGTACGCGATAAGCCAATCATCTGCATCGCGCACCCCAGTAAGCAAGTAGCTAGCAACAGTTAAGCGCCCCTGACAAATTGATAGATTTACAATGTAATAACCCAACGCTAGAACACCCAGGGGTGCAGCTGCATAAACCAAAAGTCGCGCAAGAGTGAGCAATGAAAGACGGTAGCTCCAAAGCCGTAGGAACAGGTACTCAAGCAGAATAAAGAAGAGTGCTGTCAAAACCAGCATTAAAAAAAGGGCAGCCAGTGCGCGTGTACGGGTCTCAAGGAAATCCCATCTTAATAGCTGAATTGCCGGCGGCCCCAACAAGATAGCCAAAATTGCATTGAACATGCTTAGAGCATAAGGTGGGCGCTCTTGGTTCAAGAGCTGCTCTAAGGTTACCTGCGGCTCCATTAATAAACCGACGAACGCTTCTACGAAAGAAATGTCATCTGAGGACTGTGCCATCGCTATTCTCCGTACATCATACCGATTGAAGTGCCAGTCGCGCCACCTGCGAGCCGGAGCCACTACCCATCGCTACTCCCATGCCATTGCAACGCACGGCGCAAAATAAGCCTGGTCTGATCATGCTTATGATCGGCTCGACATCTTCACCAAAAGCCATGACACCACTCCAGCGTTGCTCAATCTCAAATTTTGTCCCCGGCAATATTACATCTCTCAATAATGCTTCGAGTGATTCTTGAATTTTTAAGCTAAGCCCTGGTTGCAGCGTTTCTTCAGCCTTAAAATCCAAATTTCTCCCGCCGCCTAAAAGAACTCGCTGGCCTACGTTGCGAAAGTAGTAAAAGCCATCCTGGTAGTGAAAAGTGCCGCGCAGCTTAAGATTGGGAAGGGGCTTCGTAACAAGCACTTGGCCACGCCCCGGCACTACGTCTAAATGGGGCAGGAGCTGCGTTGCAAATGCATTCGTGGCGACAATTACGGCTTTAGTCTCGTAGCACCCATGCTGAGTCACCACACGTTGCGATGAGTTAACAGACTCAATGCATTGCACAGTAGTATTTGTGAAGACATGAACTCCCAGCCCTGAGACGCGAGTCATAAGTGCCGCCATCATTTTTCCACTGTCGATCTGCCCCTCAAGTCGATTCTCGATCATGCAACACACGTCAGAGAGTCCGAATTCATCAACTTTGGCAGTAGCGTCACAGTAAACATTATCAGCACCAAGTACGCTGGCCAGGAGATCATTGAAATAGCTAATCTTGTCCCTGCAAAGCTTCGACATTCGTATTTCTGTGGAGCGAAATATTTCAAAGCCGCCACATTGCTGAAACTCTAGGTTTGCGTCTCCAATGTTTTTACGCAGTAGACCCAAGCCTTCCCAGCGTAACTTAACCAACTCCAACACGCGGGCAGCAGAACTGCGCTTTTCGAATTCCAATAGTTCCGAAATGCTTCCAAAGCACGCAAAGCCAGCGTTCTTTGTGCTAGCTCCTGATGGTAGATGCCCTGCTTCCAGGACTGCCACTTTCAAGTTTGGCTGCTGGGCTTTAAGAGTTAGGGCAGCGCTAAGCCCAACAATACCCGCGCCCACAACAAGTACATCGTAGCCTTTAAAGAACTGCTGAGTTTCCCAAAATGAATGATTGGTGGCCATAAACAAGAAATCCTAGCGCTAGCAAAAGCTACGCTATTTTACAGCGACAGAGTCCTACAGCTATCAGTGCTGTTTCGAATCAGCTTAACCTTACTCATCAAGCGGCACGAGATCCTTATCATGAATTCGGTAGGGACGCATGTGAATCAGCATGTGCTGATCGCCGTCTTCATTGACCGCTCTAAATGCGCCTAAAGCGCCTTGATAGTCTTGGATGGCCAAAAGTGCAGGAATAATCTCAGCGCGTCTTGGTCCAGATAGTTTCGACAGACGAGCCAAAAGCTTAGCCGCATCATAGTGCACAGCTGCGGAAATAAGATGGGCACCGGATCCAGTCGCTTTGACGTACATCTCTCGAAATTCCTTCTGTACTTCTGGGGCAATAAAGGTAGCACCATCCAAAGCCCCACGCGCCGCGTCCCAATCAATAGAGTTCTCGAAAAAATTGCACCCAAACATCATGAAGTTTAGGCCAATTTCACGCATCTGGCGCGCCAACAGCCCATTGGTTCCAGGGTTTAGGCACAGCACAAAGCCATCAACGCCTGCGGACTTGGCTTGTAGTAGGTTTATTTTTATGTCGGTGGGGTCAACTGTGAACTCATCAATCCCGACACACCTATCGCCTAGCTCTTTGCAGATACTTTGACCGAAAAAGGATGCGTACGGATGCACGGCCACTAAAGCGCGCAGCTTCCTAGCGCCCATTTTTTTCACTAGACTCAACATGGGTCCGATTTCTGCCGCCGGAACCCCCCAAAGTCTAAATACATCTGGGTTCCTTAAATTCTTTGATATGCCAGCCCAAGCAAGTAGGGGAATGTGACTACGCTGAGCAAGCGGAGCAATTGCCTGCGCAGTGCCATCGTCTCCGACCATAACTACATCGACATGGTCTTGGCTCACTAGCTTATTGAAGGCAGTTATAGTCTTGGCGGGTAAGAACTGATCGTCCTCGAATATAAACTCGACTTGCTCTTCTACCTTCGCAAGTCTCAGTCCCAGTTGATAAGCAGTTCCATACGCAGCCCAGTCGCCGCTATAGCCATTAATAACACCTACCTTGAGGCGAGGTGTTTGAGGAGCCTCGCTCCAAGCTAAGCTACCCAGCATAAGGGCGAGCATAAACAGTAGCTTGGAAACTGAATGCATAAACAAGCCACCCTGAGGTTATTAGGGCCCGGAAACTCTCTTATATTTCAAGGCGTCTATTACTTCTTCAAGTTAACCTTTACCTGACCACTTTCCAGCGTACTGGAGGCAGAAGGAGAGCCTAAATTGAAATGGTAACTTACTGTGATGCTAGTTCCTTTCGAGAGCTTGGTGAGCCCAACAATATTCTTTGAACTCGTCACGGTTTTCTTCTTGGATTTTTTAGCACCAGGCGCCTTGATTACAAACTTAACAACATAGCTGGCGCCAGAGATGTTAGGCAAAGTTACAGTGATAGCTCCCTTCTTCTGCTTAATCTTAGGAGCTGGCGGAACAAGCGCAGACGGAGCCTCGTTGCAGTCTGCAATGCTGTTCACATTAACATCCTGCAAAACATCGACCTTGCCGCAACCACATACGCCAGGGTTAGATTTAGCAGAATCGGTTACGCAGTAGTCAAGGGCATCAGGAACGTTGTCGTTGTCGGTGTCATTACCCAACACAAGTGGCGCATAGCTCACATCATTCACGTTATTCAGGTCATCCGAGGATGATGAAACTGTTTGCCCAAACTGTTCCCAAACACCAACTTGTCCGACCGATATAGTTACATTGCCACCAGCTTTCAGCTGGTCACCAAATTTCTTACCCACAAACATAAGTGGAATGTTAGTTCCAGTTGGCGGCGCAATAATTGGCGCGAATGGCGGATAGGCATTATCCGTTACGTTAACGAAGATAATACCCTTAGCACCAGCAGCAGCGACGTTTATCTGCGCAGCGCTATAGCTGCAAGGAGGTGGCGTCCCTGCATAGCCCGGGAGAGGTGCGAAATATGAATCTACCACCGCAATCTTTCCATTTACCGCTGCTCCGTTAACAAGCGGCTGGCAAGCATCGCTAGTTAGGCCGCCTGCGCCTGCTGTGCTTGCATCATCAACAAGCACCATATCTCCACTCACAGTTGGCCCATGCAGAGCGGGGTCAAAATTAAGCGGAAAGTTCGGAATCTCTTTGGGTGCCCCGCCAGCTGAAGAGTTGACCTTTAAGATTGTTGAATCTGGTATTGGGCCGCCCAATCCAGTATGCAACTTAGAGGTCACTACTAGCATTTGAACTGTTAGGTGCTCGCCTACTAAAAGATTAGGAATTGTGAAAAAGCTGTAGGTGCCAAATGTTGGTCCCGCGATATTTTGGATATTGGCTGTGCCACGTGGCAAAGAGTACCCATACAAAAGAGTTGTCCCTGGGCCGTAATCAAGAAGGTAATTTGACTCCTGATCATATGGCCCATTGTTGGTTAGAGATATCTGATAAGGGATAAGCGAACCAGCTGAGAAGATTGGCGCTGAGAATGTCGTGCTTACCGCCACATCAGTCGAATTCCACTTTAGACAGGCGGAATTAAGAGTGCCTGTATCAACTATGACTAAATCCGAAACAGTAACTTCCCATGTACCAGTAATAGCCTGGCCATTAAAGGCACTTAATCCAGCCTCAGGCGTAAACGAAGGTGGAGACGAAGGAGTCGACGAAGTAGTGGCGGCTCCACAGGTTGTATGAATAGGGCCGCCCGTGCCTTGATCATCAAGCGTCACATTCAAATCGTTACTGAAGCAAGTCCCTATGGCGCTTGAAGGTCTTGCCATGCGATTAACAAGATTAATGACAGTGCCTGTCTCTACATGACGCAATGTTACTTTTAGATCGCCGACGTATGTATGTGTAACATTTAACGAGACGTTTAGATCCTGAATTGAAGCCAGCGCTGGGATAGTCATGCTTCGTGTAATTCCGGTAGGGTTGTTGTCCGGTATTGCGACTGGAGATGGCAAGCTTAGGCAAGCTTGCTCGGACAGGGCAGCCTGAGCCATTGCAATAACACCAAAAGTTAATGCTACACCCGAGCGCAAAATACTAGACACTTTAGTTTGCATGACTTACCTATTTTTTAGCTTTTTCTTATTCAGAACCATTAGACAGAGTGAGGAGACAGCTAGCTGCCCTAGCCACTGGCAGCACAAGGGACTACCATAGTTGCCAAAATTATTCCAAAGCTAAATCGGTCCACCTTCTAAGCACCTGATATCGTTAGTGCAGATGCCAAAGGTGCGCTGCTAGGCTGTTAGGCAGCAAAGGCAGGACACATGGGTGATTAGAAGACAAACCCGCTAAACCTATCACAGAGAAGTACAAATTGGTCCGCTTTCGATCTCAAGTTTGCCAATGTAAATATAGTACTTGATGAAATTCTTGCTGGGTCTACTACTGTTTTCGCTCCTTGTCGCAGTTCACTACGGCCTGGCGCCGTACTGCGCTGACGACGCCTATCTTCATTTCCGAATTGCAAGAAATTTTGTTGAGCATGGCGTGCCGTTTTTCAACCCAACGGATGCCGTGATGTCTACATCTTCTTCTGTGTGGACGTTATTCTTAAGTGCTCTA
Organism: Oligoflexia bacterium; assembly: GCA_019694465.1. Lineage (GTDB taxonomy): Bacteria > Bdellovibrionota_C > UBA2361 > UBA2361 > JAFLCA01 > JAIBBV01. Next base: position 43,125 of record JAIBBV010000001.1, on the reverse strand, counting down.
TTTAAAATTTTTGGTGTAACGATAAGTGCTGTTGCGATTAGCAATGCCTTTTTTCTTTTCATGCTAGGCATTGTCGCTAGCTGCTTAGCTGTAAAAGCTAGTTTATTGGAACGCATAATGGTGGCAGCCCTAGCTGTATCAATTGTGCTTCCTTCAAGCATACAGCTAATGGAGACGCCCCTCGCTTTATGTCTAATGCTATTTGGCTACTACCTCTATAACAGTGGTCGAAGCTTTGGCTTTGCACTGTTAACACTGGCTGCCTTCACGCGCCTAGAACTTTCAATTTTTCTGCTCATGTGCGCGCTAGACAATCTATTCCTTCGACGCATCGACTGTCGCCAAGCTCTATTTACGATTGTACTGTGCGCACTACCACTGGTCATGTTTGACCTATATTACTTTGGCACCCTAATCCCTCAAACAGTGCAAGCTAAAGCCGTTATTTACTCGCTAACAATCCAAGAGTTTTTTGGAATTGCCTGGTTGGGTCTCTTTGGTAAGTTCATATTCTTTAGCTTCCCGCTTCTATCACTTGCGGTTGTGTTTTGTGCCGTAGGCTGTCTTGCCTGGTGGTTAGTTTCACGACAATTACAAAAGGAAACAGCTGCCTTTAGCCGAGAACACATTAATCTTTTTGCTTGCGGTCTATTAATATTTCTGACCTACGCCTCCAAGCGAGTTTACATTTTCCCATGGTATGTGCCGCTCTATTCTCTGCCGCTGCTCCTGCCAGTTTGCTTGCACTACTTTAAGGAGCGTAGCTTCCCATTAGGGCTAGCAGTGGCTCTGTTTTGTGCAGCTCCTGTGTTACAAGCCGGACGAGATACTTGGAGCGCTATCATCGGCAAGGCCTCGCTATTTAGTGAGTATGAGGGTGGGGTACGTGCTTTAACCTATCGCGGCGTTGGAATGGAACTTTCACGTTCCTGCCCACAGTGCCAAGTGTTAGCAGCCGAAGTAGGCGCTTTAGGCTATGAATTCAATGGGGACATAGAAGATGCAGCTGGCTTAGTAACTCCTATGGCCGTGGCTTTCCATCAACAACTACCAGCGCACAAAAACACAATTGGAGGCATCATTCCACCAGCAATGGTCAAAGAATTGGACCCGGATGTAATTGTGGGCACTCCTGAGCTGCTTGAATTAGTAATGGCAGACTCTGAATTAAAGCAGCTTTACCAGTGGAACAGAAAAGCGCTGGTGGAAACTGAAGCGCAGGGCCCAACCCTAGTAATCGGGTTACCACTTAAGAACAGCGGTACCGATAAAGCCGTCGCTTTTTAGCTGCCGTAGCGCTTGATTAGCTTCGGCAAACTGGAATTCAACAACCTCTGGCTTAATGTCATAGACTTTAGCTAATTCAAATAGCTCGCGACCATCTTGCCTAGTATTAGCCTCAACGCTGCACAAGTTCTTTTCATGGAACAAGCATTCTTCGTAACGCATGACGGGCACATCACTCATATGAATGCCGGCCAAAGCAACAGTTCCACCCGGCCTTAATGCGCGCAAAGCTGCCGGCACGATCTCGCCTGCCGGCGCAAACACAATTGCGCCGTGCACAAGCGTTGGCAAAGTCTCAAAAGTTGCGCCAACCCAAGCCGCTCCCATTTTCTTAGCGAAGCGACGATGTTTTTCGTCACGCGTGGCCACAAATACTTCCACCCCCCAAGCTTGCGCAATTTGCATTGTAATATGAGCTGACGATCCAAATCCAAAAATTGCCAGACGCTGTCGGGGTCTAACTGCACTGCGCTTAAGGGCTCGGTAGCCAATAATCCCAGCGCATAAAAGTGGGGCCGCATGCTGCTCAGAATATCCTTCCGGGATGGCATAACAGTAGTCGGCCTGAGCGCTCACGTACTGGGCATACCCACCATCACGATCATATCCGGTATAGACAGAGCGCTTACACAAATTTTCGGCTTGTTCGGCACAAAACTCACATTCCCCACACGTGCTGTGTAGCCAAGCCACACCCACTCGATCGCCAACCTTAAAAGTATTTACCTCCTCGCCACACTCTTCGACGACCCCCACTACTTGATGCCCTGGAATTATGGGGGACTTTCTTCTAGGCAAGTCACCTTCAATTACATGCAGATCAGTGCGACATACCCCGCAACAAGAGACACGCACAAGAATTTCGCCAACCCCTGGCTTAGGCTTAGGCTGCTCACAAAGCACAAGCGGGTTAGACTCAATCGGGGCAGGGTTATTTACTAGAAAAGCTTTCACCTTAAGCTCGCAGCAAGCTTACTAGCCACGCAGCATACAAAATAAGACTAAGAACTCCGAATCGAGCGCCTTTTGATTTATTAAATGTTCCTGCAGCAGAAAATGCGCGCCAAATAATGGAGAATACCGATACGATCCAGCACCAGAATAGTAGTTGAGAAAGCAATTGCCAGCCAAAGTTGGCTTTTGGTTGATTCGATTGCGCAACTAGCGTAGGGCTAATGAATCCAAGTTCACTTAGCTCAGAATCAATTTCTGCAATCAAAGCATCCTCTGCCGCCCGTGGAGTAAGAATGTTACGCGATGTAAAAAGCCCGCGCCGCAGTTGCCATAATGAATGCGCCTGAGCCTGCTGGCCTTTCACCTGATCCTTAATCAAGCTCCGCGCTTCGGAAAAAGCGGCCTGCGCGATGCCGTCAAAGGGCGTGGACCAAGCCAGAGCAAGTGAGTACTCGTCAACAGCCCTCCCAATTTCTTTATTTAGCGCCGCCGCACGAGCCTCCTCCAAATGCTGGTGTCCTTCGACATAAGTCCGCAGCAACATCGGAGTAATCAGCATTACTGTGAAAGAAAGGGCAAATATTAGCCGCCCAGCTGCGGAGTTCTTAGATTGTTTTTCACCTGCCAGCATTACAAGTCCAGTTCTACATTTTGTCGACTAATAGGCTTAGCTTAACAAATTCCGGGTTACTCTGCGCTCTTTTAGATAAAGCATCGCGCAGAAGCTTGGCATGCTCTGTATCCTTAAGCTGAATAGCAACAGCCAAAAGTCCAAGCTCCGCCTCCATGAAGTCTGGTCTTTTGCGCAAAGCTTTCTCAAAATTCTGGGCCGCTTCAACGCTCTCCCCTCGATTTAACTGCATCCTACCTAATAAGTTCAAGCTTTCTGAGTGCTGCGGATCAATCGAAAGTGCCTTCTGTACCCAATGCTCAGCTCCAGGGACAAAGCCTTTGGAGGCAAAAACACTGGCAATTCCATACGCCGGGTCGGCATAGTTTGGGTATATCTCATGCGCCCTACGAAATTCCAAAATTGCCTGATCCAAGTTGCCTGAATTTCGTAGCACCATACCGTAGTTGTGCGCGGTCTTAGCACTGAGAGGAGAAACACGGCTTTGATAGGTGAATAAATTTTCATTGCTACTCCAGACTTGCACATGTTGCGCTGTCTGAAAGGCGAACAGCACTGCCACTAGGCTGCCAACGATGCGTAAGCCTCCGGGGGATAGTAGCCGCTCACAGCTCGCGGCAAAGCCCGCCAACAAGCCAATACTGGGGAGGTACACAAGACGCTCCCCAAAAATTGATCCAATCGGAAAGAGCACATTACTGGTGATGGCAAAGGCGGCCAAGAACCAAGCTACACCGCAACGCAACTCGCGAGGGGCAGATCTGCGCATTAGAGCAAATATCAGCGTCAAACATAAAAGCAAATGCGCAACATTGGCGGAACTCCAAAAATTTAGCGGATCGATTGCTGCAAACGAATAATCAGCGCTTAGCGGCGCAGCGGCGAATACTTTTCGAGCATACGCCCCTAGCAACGATAAAGCGAACGGCAGCCGCTCAATAAAACTCTTATCTACAAGTGGATTATCAAGAAATACGTCAGCGCTTGCTGTTAGTAAGCTCGGCGTGGTGATGATCTGGGAGCGCAGCCATAGATAAGCCCCAGCCATGAGAGCTATAACCGCAAGTCCCGACAAGGCGCCCGCAGTTCGCAAGCGGTCTACACTGCGCCATGCGACAACCAAAGGGGCCAAGGCTATTAGCATTAGCGCGCTTTCCTTACTAAGAAAGGCAGCTAGCGTAGTAACCGCTAGCAGAGGTAGCAAAAGGATGTGGGCTGGCTTCCAGGCTGGCACACTTAATAGGAGCACTATGAATAAGCTGGCAAGCACAAAAAAAGTTGCCAGAAGTTCAGCGCGACCAGAAACATTGGCGACTGCCTCACTAAGAATAGGATTAAGTGCGAACAAAGTGCCCGCCCACAGCGCTGCCTGACTCCCAATAAGCGAACGCAAAACCGCAAATACTAACATGGCATTTGCGGCATGCAGTAAATTATTATCGAAGTGAAAATTATATGCCCCAAGTCCAAAGTACTTATTGGTCAGTACATATGTCAGCATCACTAGCGGCCGATACAGATCTCCAGGATACATGGCGCTCGAAAATATACGCTGCCAGGAGGCTTGATTAAGAACTAACGGGTTTGACGAAATGTGAATTAAGTCGTCGAAGGCAAATCCATTCTGCAATGCCGGTAGATAGACTAAAAAGCCCAAGGCCAGAATACTTAAGCAGTAGAATATTTCAGACCGACGCTGTTGATCTCCCATAGCAGGACAATAACCTCTGTGCGCTAGCACGGCTAGAAGCCTTCTACCTAAAAAGGGCAACGTTTAATGCCTATGAATTGTGCGAGCGAATAGGGCGCCCAATTCTACACAAAGTCAATTCTGTGCTAAGACTCGCCTAACTCGCGATTCCAGGACTCAGCAAATTTATTAAAGGCTGAATAGTCCTCGGCATCTTCGGGCCGAAAAAGTCGATCTCCGCGCTCCAGTCGCAGGGAAGCAATCTGCTCCGCTATTAAGCCCAGCATGAAAACAATCAAGGACGAGTTAATTAGCAAGTGCGCCATATTGGTAAAACGCCCGTACGCTAGGAATGTCTGCACATATCGCCCCAGCCCAAGGAAGAACAGGAAGCTGCTTACCGGAATAAACACCCGTAGCGGCGAAAAGGACATGGCGATTTTTAGAATAATTACAAAGAATTCAAATCCGTCATGAATCAGCTTTATTTTACTTTTTCCAATTCGATAGCGAGTCTTAATTGGAAGGTATCTTACTGAGCGGCCTGAGCGTAAAAACGCCAGCGTCGATGTAGTCGGATACGAGAACTTATTTGGAAACATGTCGCAGAATCTGAGAGCATCTTGTCTGCGCATAGCGCGAAACCCGCTCGTCAAATCCTCAATTCTAAAACTAGCGAGAAAGGAGGCGAATTTGTTGTAAATTAGATTTGCAAAATCGCGGTGCAGATGAGTTTCAGACCCGCGCTGCCGCGCACCAACTACCATGTGATATTTTGGGATATGCGCCAGCAAACGCGGAATATCTTGTGGATCATGCTGCCCGTCACCATCCAAAAATACCAACACTCGACCACGTGCAGCGCGAATTCCTGTCTTCACCGCCGCACCATTTCCTATATTATATGGATGAGAGATAACGCGCGCTCCAGCAGCTTGTGCTACCCGCGCTGTGGCATCTGAACTACCATCGTCGACAACTAGAACCTCGTACGATGGCAACCCAAGGTCATGAATGGCCACAATCGTGTCCGCGATGGCACGCTCTTCATTAAAAGCGGGTATGATTACGCTCAGTAGGAGCTCATCGCGCATTTCATTGCTAGTTTGGACCATGGTAGCTTCTCCACCTATCTTAGATGCGTTAGCGTGGTTTTACGTGGCCACAATCACGCTAGTCTAACTACCTGAAACCGTTGTTATTTTTATCATTTTAAGCTTCAATGCGCATCCTAGGTTGCTACTATACCCATAAGCCAGGCGGATTCTGTAAGCGCCTGTACAGGCTGCTGCAAGCAGCGGCGAGGGCAGGGCATCAAGTACACTATGCGACCCTGGATGCTCCACCTGTGGCGCAAGAGCCGAATCTACATACGCATATAATTCCATTCCCACTAAGCACAAGGCGTGGTGTCTTTTTTTGGACACTGTTTACGTTCTGGGCTCCTTGCTATTTGCTTATACTTGCTTTGCGCCTACGACCTCAACGTCTACTAGCTTTCGGTGCCTTCTACGCTTCAGTTCTAGCTCCCTCGCGCTTTTTAATGCGAATACCACTAGTTCTATTTCTGCGCTCTTTGGTCTTCAAGATTAATGCTGTGAATTCTCGCTCAGCGTTGGCGCAAGCATGTTCTAACCTTATTGATCGTTTCGGCATCGCAGCTGCATCAAGCATTGTGTGCATGACGCAAGCAATGCGCAAAGAACTTGTGTCATTTTGCGGACGCCCTTTGGGCAACATTAAAATTCTGCCCAATGATCTCCCCACAGCTCCAGCAAACATCAGCCCGCTTTCGTTTGGAGTAAATGAATCAAAAATTGGCCCACACACACTCATCGTCACGACTTCGGGAGTACTCGATAAGCGTAAGAATGTATCCTGCGCAATTTCGGCCTGTGCTGCTTTTTCCAAAGATGGCCAACCTCAGGACTTACTACTAGTAATTGCTGGTGAAGGCCCGGAGCGTGCTGGATATGAGAATGCCTGTCTGGTGCACGGCACCCAAAACATCATTTTCCTTGGCTGGTGTGATTCTCTTTGGGCGCTTTATCAACGCACCCATATAGTGATTCATCCGGCTCTACATGAAGGAATGTCCAACTCCTTACTGGAGGCCCTGGCATTAAATCTGCCCGTACTTGCAGCAGATACTCCGGAGAACAGGGAGATGCTCAAGAGCAGCGCGCTACTATTCGACCCACAGTCTCCATCAGAACTTGAATTGCGCCTAAAAAACTTCCGCAACAACTTTGATCAGCGCGAGAGTCTTGTGACACTAGCTCGCCAAGTCGCCTCAACTTACAGATTTGATTGGGACGCTGCAGCCGTTAAGTGCGTTGTAGATTGAGCGTCTGGTGCGACTGCAGGGCTTCCCACACTATTCTGATGACGCAGGATGACTACTGTCCATGGGATTACCGCCAGCGCCAGATATACAGCAATTAAAATTCCAATCAGTGGTCGAATCCAACGGCGTCGATGGGCAAAGAATGTCAGCAGACCAACACATACAAGCGAAGCAAGTTTGGCTGAAAACAAGACCGGTGCTGTGCCGTAGGCATACATTAGTTCGCGCAGGAAGGCGTTCCCCTCCATGTGAATCCCAAGGATTCTAAGACCTAACCATGTCAGCACCCCATCCAAGGCCTGACATAGCAGCAGGGCTAGGCCGAGAAGAAATGCACGCTTAGAAATTGAAAGGTATCCAACTCTAATCAAGACGGTTGGGCGTCGTATGCGCTTGCCGGCGTAAGTGATGTGCTCAGTTTCCCCCTGAACAACCTCGAATTTTAGTGACTTAGGTCCCATGCCGCGCGCGCTCTCCCACACACAAAGGTCGGGATTGGCGAGGCTGAACTTGAGAAGGAAGAGCTCCAAAGCTGCGGGAATTAGTCTAAAGATTCGCCTGGTTAAGCTAATTATCAACAAATTAACATTAAAATTACCGATTTTTAGTGTTACAATTGAAAGAATTAGGCTAATTTCCGCCTATCTAAATGGAATGGGCCTAATGCCAAAAAGGAGGCTGATAACATGTCTGACGTTCAATTGCGCAACTTTCTTGAAATCCCCTACGACGAACTTGAAGAGAAAAACCTCGAAGCGAAACAAAAAGTCGAACGTCGCACGTCGGAGGCTGAACTAAAAGATTTCTATCTTGGCTACCTCAAGAAGGAGAAGCGTCTCAAGGCCGTGACAGTCTGCTTCACAGACATCGAGGGTCGCTTCCACATGTTAGACTATGACAAGAAATTCTTGCTCGATTCATACGACAACCTAACATTCGACGGCTCCTCGATTCGCGGATTCTCAGTAGTGCGCGAATCTGATTTGCGCTTGGCCATAGATTGGGGCTCATTTCGCTGGTTGCCTTCTGACGTATTCGGCCCAGGTAAAGTGATCGTCTTCGGTTTAATTAAGGACAAGGACGGAAAGGCCTATCACTCAGACATGCGCGGCGTGCTAAAGACTTATTTGGATCACCTGCACAACGCACAGGGACTCTCCACTAACATATCGGTAGAATGCGAAGGCTTTCTATTCGAAGGCATAAACGCTGAGCAGCGCTTTAATTCTCGCGACGGCTTCAAACTTGTCTCCAGTGGCGGCTACTTTAACTCGCTACCTAAAGACCCGCTGAAGCTCTTCATCGACTCATTCGCCGAAGCCCAGCGCGCCCTGGCTTTCGAGAACGAAAAGGACCATCCAGAAGTTGCGCCCTCACAGTTCGAGCTGAACTATAAATACTGTGACGCATTGCTAGCGGCCGATCAGCTACAGCTGTACAAACTTGTTGCACGCCAAGTGGCTGCTAATATGGGCCTGACGGCCTGCTTCTTGCCTAAGCCGATTGCGGGAATAAATGGTAGCGGCATGCACTGCAACCTTTCCCTAGCTAAGAATGGCAAGAACATATTCTGGGATGCGAAAGGTGAGGAAAACCTATCCAAGCCGGCATGGGACTTCGTCGATAGGCTTCTGAACAACGCTAACGACATCTGTTTAATCATGAACTCAAGTGTCAACGCCTATCGGCGCCTCGATCCGCATTTTGAGGCCCCCAACCAGATTAAGTCATCGCCGGTTGATAGGACCTCGATGATTCGTATTCCGATTGGCAATGAGAAGTCGGCACGCATTGAAGTTCGTACGGTTGCACCTGACTCGAATCCGTATCTGACGTTCCTCTCGATCTTGCGAACCGGGCTTGATGGTCCGATGACCGAGACAATTACCTCAGAAGCGCGTCGCACTCGCACACGCTTCTTGCCTGGCAATATTTACGACGCTGCGCGCTTCTTTAAGGGCAGCACGTTCATATCGGAGATGCTGGGCGAGGAGAATAAAGAAAAGTTCCTGGAGCGTAAGTTGGCATCCGCAGATCGCTGCCCGCGTGTCCTAGGGACGATGGTGAAGACTAGTGAGGTGATATATCACCACGAAGTCACTAACCAGCACCTATGGGCCAAGTTCTAACATTCTCGCTTAAAGCAAGGCACTGCCGGCGCACTAGGGTGCCGGCAGTGCCTTTTTCTTACGAACGCCTAGGCGAAGTCCTTTTGGGGGCATCTCTATTGATTAATGCCGAACAGCTGAAGGGACAGGCATAGTAGCTGCTTTTATAAACTCAATAAGAAAAATATACTGTCGGGCATGCAAAATGGGGACGACAAAAAGCAGCTCTCTGAGCGCGAACTCCAAATCAAGGTATTCCGCCTTGCGCTGTTAGCGCTGATGCTTGTAGTGCACATGGCGTTGCAGGGACTGCTTAGCGACCATAGCTATTTTAATCTGCGCATGGCAAACAACCTAATAAGCGCAGGCAGTGCCAGTTTCAACCCCCATACCGGCCTACTTACTAGCGTTGCCCCTTTATGGGTCCTGCTAGCCTCGGCCTGGCTTTGGGTCAGCAATGGGTCTCTGGCTGGACTATCGCTACTTACAGCATTTGCAAGCTGGGGCACGGCCCTTTTTGCAGCCAGGATAGTAAGACTAATTAGCAAACGTGAAGACTTTCAATACGAACTTATTCCGGCCCTACTTGTCACTTCCCTATTAATTGTTCCAAGTGTTCAACTAACCGAGACGCCGCTTGCCCTACTGCTCTGCTTTGTTGGTCTTTGGTCCTATTATAAGCAGCGCGCGACGGCTTTTGCCTATTTAACCTTAGCTGGCTTCACTAGGCCTGAGCTTTTTATCGTCATGCTGGTGTGCGCAGCGGAAAATCACATCATGTGCCGAGTAAGCACCAAAGCGTGCCTGGTCGGAATTTTCGGAGTGGCGCTACCAATGCTGGCAGCTACTTACCTGTCATTTGGCTCCATAGTGCCGCGCATTATTTACGCAGCAGGTCAAAGTGGTCTCGGCGCTCTTGGTTTTGTTGCATCGACTGCCAAATCGCTTTTCGGAGCCTATCTTTTCACACGAGCTCCACTCATACTCGGGACACTCGTTGCAACTTTGACCATCCTGACGATTTTTTTCTCGCTTCGACACTTATATGCGCCAGACTTTGTTGCGCGCGATCAACGCAACGCCTTAATAGCCACTTCTTCGCTGGCGATCTTCGTTGCCTACGCCTTGTTGGGGGTTCCATTGCACGTTTGGACCACTCCACTTTTCATGGCGCCGGCGTTACTTTCACTTTTTATCGCCTCACAGGTTAAAGAGGACAAACTACTAACTGTTATTTTCGTGCTCTTGGCGCTGCCATGCGCCTTCAACTTAGCCCGTGAGCTCTGTGCGACATTAATAGATCCTAGCTATTTCTCAGGCATGCCCAGCGCATCTCGTGCCCAAGCCTTCCGAGCGGTTGGTCAAGCTCTCCAGTCAGACTGCCCCGATTGTGTAGTAATTACCTCTGATGCCGGCTCGCTAGGCTCAGCCTATCCAGGGGTAGTTCATGAGACAAGCGGATTAACAACACTACTTAGCCCCTCGGAGGCCGATCTAATCAGCGCACGTAAGAAGATACTGTTAATGTCACAAATCAAAACATTGCAACCTGGCGCTATCGCCGGCAACGAAAACTTCTTTGATCTGGTACGTACACAACGCGAGTTTCGTTCGCAGTATCTCAAAATTATGCACTCGACCCCCTCAAAGCAGCCGCTGCTAGTTTACATTCGAAAGCGGATAAAAAATTAGATTCAGCTGAAAGGCTTATGCTGCCCAGCAGCTTGCTCAAAGCGGTCCTAAAATCACACTCTTTACGGTAAGCATTGATTTTTCCCGAAGACCTGGCAGAACTGACCTCCTTTTTAGGGATGGCAGCGCCGCTCTAGGCAAGCGCACGCCACAGACTCAGCGCCACGGGTTCGGCGAACAGCTCTTCAGATTTGGCTTGTAAAGCTTTCAGATGCGGAGTTGAAAGGTGGTCTTGAAGGGCCTTCTCGCTCTGCCAGTTCTCGTGAAACATGAATAGTCCGGGCTCAGTTGTTGATTCGTGTAAATCGTAATTAATACAACCCGCTTCGGCACGAGTCGGCTTTATCAGGGCCTGCAACTCGTGACGAACAGTTGCCTCAAGGCCTGGACGCGCTCGTATGATAGCAACCACCGTAAGGTTTGATTTTGTCATAAGTCTCCTGAAAAATACTTAAGCGGCACTAGAGACAAGCCCTAGCAACGCCACGAGAATACACAACTTGCCGGTGTTTCTGAATGGAAGTTGTTGCTTTTTGAATAGTGCGTCAAGCATGGGCTAGGTAGACGTGAGCGTGAGCTAGTTTAGATTGCCTGAAGTGGGCTGGTCAGGTCGAGATCGGCTGGTTGCGGGAACTGCAGAAGCAGCGCGATTTTGGTCTATGTGGGAGCGGGCTGTAATTTAGGTACGCGCGACTTTTGCAGCAATCTTATAACACTAACCTGTATGCTGGCCTGTGCAAACTTGCCAATGGCAAAAGAGGGGAGGAAGCAGGTGGCACAGATTTTTTTGAATCAAAGAAGCTAAAGCTATTCTCGATTATGCTGCTTTCTTCTTACCACGACGAGCTGTCTTTTTCTTTTTAGGCGCCGGCTCTTCCGAGTTAGCCTTGGCTGCGCGGGCATCCAGGAGATTCACAGCATCTTGAATGCTAAGTGAGTTAGGATCCATTCCTCGTGGCAGAGAGGCATTAATTTTACCGTCTGTTACATACGGCCCATAACGGCCGCTCTTGATCACAAGATTTGCATCTGTGGTGGGGTGCTTACCAACTTCACGCAAGTTAGTCGGTGTTGTCGCACGACCACGACGTTTTGGCTGTTTCAGGAGCTCAAGCGCTTGCTCGAGCGTTATATTAATTGGCGTAAATTGGTCGAGCGGGATACTGCGCGTCTCAACACCGCACTTAACGTACGGACCAAAGCGGCCGTTGGCTGCTACAATATCCTGCTGATTCTCTGGGTGCTTGCCTAGAGTACGAGGCAATGAAAGTAACTGCAGCGCTATATCTAAGGTCACCGCATCTGGCTGCATGCCCGGCAACAGAGAGGCCATCTTTGGCTTAACTTCAGCCCCCTCCACCATATCTCCCAACTGCACGTAGGGCCCAAAGCGTCCCTTCTTCAAGTACACGGGCTGCCCGGACTCTGGATGTTTTCCTAAAGAAGCGGGCCCCTTGGCGGCCTCAGCCAAAATCCCTTTGGCCTTCTCGAGTAGCATTTCATCAGGCGCCATCATGTCGGGAACACTTGCGCGATTAGTTCCATCAGTTAAGAAAGGACCAAAGCGCCCAATGCGGACCTCAATCTTTCCACCGCCCTCGACTTGGCCCACAGGAATTCCGCAAACGATACGGGGATCAATCGTCTCCCCGCCTTTCTCTACCAAAGTCTTAAGTCCTGGGTGTCCATTCCCGAAGTAGAACTTTTTAAGGTAATTTAGGTAATCCGCTTCACCACGCGAGATCGCATCGAGATCATCTTCAAGGCGAGCAGTGAACTCATAGTCCACCAAGTTAGTGAAATAGCTCTCCATTAAATTTGTTAAGGCGGTAGCTAGAAAAGTCGGCACAAGTGCTGTACCGCGCTTAAAAGCATAGTCACGCGATAGAACTACGTCGACAATCGTAGCCCAAGTGCTGGGACGACCGATACCTCGACGCTCAAGCTCTTTAATTAAAGTACCTTCTGTATAACGAGCAGGTGGTTGAGTCTCATGTGACAGCGCGTCAAAGCTCTTGCCATCAACCTTTTCACCTTGCGCCAACTTAGGCAGCACCTTTTCGCGCTCAGCCAACTCTTGCTCTGGATCGTCGCTACCCTCTACATAAACTCTCAAGAAGCCGGGGAACTCAATGGTTTTCCCGGAAGCTCTGAAAGTAGCATCACCGCAGCGCACCTGTACTCCAACACGAGTGCCGTGCGCATCCTTCATCTGTGAGGCAATCGTGCGCTGCCAAATCAGTTCATAAAGCCTAAAAGCTTCAGCGCCGAACTTTTCTTTTACTAGTGCTGGGGCAATAAAATCCTTACCAGCAGGACGGATCGCTTCATGCGCTTCCTGGGCGTTCTTAACTTTTGTTTTATATAAGCGCGCTTCGCTAGCCAGGTACTGCTCTCCAAAATCACGCTTAATTAAAGTACGCGCGGCATTCAACGCTTCATCAGACAAGGTAGTAGAGTCAGTACGCATGTAAGTGATAAAGCCGTTTTCATACAAAACCTGCGCAACTTGCATCGTGCGCCGCGCTGAGAAACTAAGCTTTCGACTAGCCTCTTGTTGGAGCGTGCTGGTAGTGAATGGCGCATAGGGCCGCTGAGTGAATGGCTTTTCCTCAATCGAGGATATTTCAGCGCCTGTCCCGAGCAAAGACTCGCGCAACTTGGCGGCGCCTTTCTCATCAAGCAACACAACATCCGCTTTCTCAGACAGCCTCCCCGTGGCTGGGTCAAAATCTTTGCCTGAGGCAACGCGCTTGTCCCCAACATGGGTTAGCTCGGCCTCAAACTGATCTTCGCTCTGATGGCTGCCCTTCTTACTGAAAACAGCTTTTAGGTCCCAATACATGGCGCGATGGAAAGCAATTCGCTCGCGTTCACGCTCAACCAAAAGTCGCATGGCCACGCTCTGTACACGCCCAGCACTAAGCCGTGGCGCCATCTTCTTCCAAAGTAGGGGCGAGACAGAGTAACCGAATAAGCGATCAACAACTCGTCGTGTTTCCTGAGCACGCACTAAGTTTTCATCGACAGAACGCGCTGACTGCAAAGAGTGTTCTATCGCTTCCTTTGTAATTTCATGAAACACCAGACGTTTAACTGGGATCTTGGGAGCAAGCACCTGCAACAGGTGCCATGAGATAGACTCCCCCTCGCGGTCTTCGTCGGTCGCTAGAAGCAGTTCCTTGGCTCCCTTTATCGCGGCCTTAAGTTCCTTGACGCGCTTTTTCTTTACTTCTGGAATGATATAGAGCGGTTCGAACTTTTTATCGACATTAACTCCCAGCCGTGACCATTTTTCCTTTTTTATCTCAGCAGGAATTTCAGCCGCATTGTTTGGCAAGTCACGCACGTGGCCATAGGAGGCCAGCACCTCGAAATCTTTGCCGAGGAACTTTCCTATTGTCTTCGCCTTGGTTGGCGATTCAACTATAACAAGCGACTTACCCATCTATACTTCCCTAAGATGCGCTAGCTGGCAAAAGATGACCGATCTTCTGATAACTTGCAAGTTAACCGGGTTTTAGGAGCCTATTGTCGACCTCATCTTACGAGGCACTTTAGAGGCCTAACCAACTACAGATGCGCGCCCGTCGCGGTGGCGCCTCAAAAAAATTGCCAACAAACTCACGCAACTCGGCGTAATTCCCGGAATTCGCATCGCTTGGCCTATTGAATAAGGGCGATACTTCTTCAGCTTTTCGCGCGCCTCAATCCTAAGGCTAGGAACGTTATCATAAGAGAAATCTGGCGGTATGATCTCGGCTTCAACCTTCTTAATTCGCTGAATTTCTTCCTCTTGCCGATCAAGGTAGCCTCGAAACTTTAACTCTGTTTCCAAAACACTGCGCTGCTGGGCAGAAAGCGCAACGGGGCTAGGGAAGCGCTCCAGAATCTGCTCGATTCCAAGCTCCGGGCGCCGCAAAAGGGTTGCGAGATCCACTGAGTCCTTCAAAGCGGCACTACCGAGTGAGGACAACCATTCATTGTTTTCCAGCGTGGGTTTTACGCGATACTGGTCTGCCCACTGCCTACCAGCCTCAAGTTCCGCACTTTGTCTTTGATATCGCTGCCATTGACCCTCATCAAGTAAACCCAATTCTTGGGCTCGTGGGCAAAGGCGCTGGGGGGCGTTATCCTCACGCAAGACTAGTCGATACTCCGCGCGCGATGTAAACATTCTATATGGCTCGTCAACACCGAGTGTCACCAGGTCGTCGATCATCACCCCGATATAAGCCTGCCCACGCGTCAATATAAGAGGCTGGCGCTCTAGCACTTTTAGGGCAGCGTTGGCGCCAGCTATAATTCCCTGCGCTGCAGCCTCTTCGTAGCCAGAGGTTCCATTAATCTGTCCAGCCAAATAGAGTCCCGCAACATCTTTTGTTTCCAAGGTCGGTTTCAAATTTCGTGGATCGACAAAGTCGTACTCTACCGCATAGCCATAGGCGATAATTTCTGCACGCTCGAGGCCTTTTATGCGATGCACAAAATCATCCTGCACATCGGCCGGCAAGCTTGTGGAGATGCCATTTGGATAGACGATGTCAGAGGTATATCCCTCAGGCTCTAGGAAAATATGGTGGCTTTTCTTGTCGGCAAATCGGAAAACTTTATCCTCAATTGAAGGACAGTAGCGTGGACCGCCGGACTTAATCTGACCATTAAACATCGGGCTGCGATGTCGCTGTGAGCGGATAATGTCGTGTATTTGCTCATCAGTGGCGGTTATCCAGCACGAGATTTGCTCTTGATTGATTTTGTCGGTCATCATCGAGAACGGCTTAGCAGGGATCTCGCCGGGTTGCTCCTCAAGTGCGGAAAAATCAATTGAGGATCGACGAATGCGCGGCGGAGTTCCGGTCTTCAAGCGCCCAAGGGTAAAACCAATCCGAGTCAAAGAGTCGCTCAATGAATTCGAAGCGATATCACCACGCCGACCACCACAAGTTTGCTGTGGCCCAGTGTGCATTCGCCCTCGCAAAAAGGTTCCAGTCGTAACCACCGCAGCATCGCAAGGGATGAGCGAGCCATCTTTGATCTCGATGCTAACCACACGCCCATGTTCGACATGGATATTCTGAACTTCCGACTCAATGATCTCGATATTGGGATAGTCCTCGAGCAGTCTTCGCGCGCAAGCCTTGTAAGCGTCTCGATCGGCCTGGGCCCGCGAGGCCCGCACAGCTGGCCCCTTACTTGAATTCAAAGTCCTGAACTGAATTCCAGTTTCATCGATCGCGCGCCCCATCACGCCGCCAAGGGCATCCACTTCCTTAACCAACTGCCCCTTGCCCAAGCCCCCAATGGCTGGATTGCACGACATCTGGCCAATCCCGTCCCGGCGCAAGGTAACTAAAATAGTGCGCACCCCAAGGCGAGCGGAAGCTGCTGCTGCCTCAATGCCAGCATGCCCGCCACCTACGACCAAAACTGTAGTAACTTCTGAGTAACCCATACGAAAATCTTGGAGGCCCATAGGGTAAGGCATGTCCATTTAATACTCAAACGGCTGAACGCGAATGATTTGATAAGCGTAACCAGCTGATATCATTAATATTTGCATTTGGTCCCCACTTAGTCGTATGTTCCGCCCAGAACCTGGCAGGGAACTTGAATCATCTGACCCTGTGGAAGCGATATGAGGGTGTGCCTTTGGCCTGTCCTCTTTATCTGAGTGGCTTATGAATGCAGTCGCTTATAAGGGAACCTCAGCCCTCGCATTGCGAGCTCGCCCGAGCCTCGCTCTAAATCCAGAGATAAAAATAAGCCGCGCTGGGCTCCCAGGTGTTCTATCTATTAATACGCCTTTTTGGAGACGTGATGCGATTTCTTCGCTTATAGTCGTCGGCGCAATAACTTGTCTGTTTTGTGTGATTTTACTTTTGGGCAGCCTCAAGCACTCCGTGTTGCCACGGGTATCGGAGGACGACTACCTTCCAATTACGGCAAGCGCCTATGCGCCTAGCGACAAAGATGCTTTTCTGTCGCGCCTGAATACCCAAGAGAAGCGCAAAATGGCAGCGCAGGTACACTATGTATCTGAAATTATCCGATCGACACGCTCCGACGTTAACAAGCTACATCGGCTCGCATATGCGATTGTGCTTGAGAGCCGTAAGTTGGATTTAGATCCATTCTTTGTAGCCGCTGTTATTAAGAGTGAAAGCGCCTTCAATCACAAAGCTCTTTCCTATGCAGGCGCTCAGGGCTTAATGCAACTAATGCCTGACACAGCAAAGTATATCTCTAAGCGTTCTGCTCTGAACTGGGATGGAACAGCGCGGCTCAAAGATCCTTACTACAATATCAAACTAGGCACCGCCTATCTGAAGTACTTAGAGGAAATGTTTGACGGAAATCGCGAACAAATGCTGATCGCCTACAACTGGGGTCCAAGCAATTTAATCAAAGCTCTAGAGCAACGCTCACGCGTACCTGGCTCTACCATGAAATACGCACGCACAATTATTTCCGACCACGCGCGTTGGAAGGCCGAGTTTGCAGTGCGTGCCTCTGAATTCAGCTACCTAAACTTGTCTAATGTTGGTTAATCCAATAACGGATTGAGACTAGCAGCCATTTCTTAACGCTAAACCCGAGGTACGCTTCGTATTGCTCGTCGCCTAAGTTTAGCTAGGGCATTTTTAGAAGCTCAACACTCTATTCGCCGATTATCTTAATTAGAACTCGCTTGTCGCGTAGCCCATCAAATTCTCCATAGAAAATCTGCTCCCAGGGGCCAAAATCTAAATGCCCCTTGGTGATAGCGATGACAACTTCTCTTCCCATTATCTGCCGCTTCAGGTGAGCATCGGCATTATCCTCACCGGTGCGATTGTGGTGATATCGTGATGGGCTAGCATCAAACGGCGCCAACTGTTCTAACCACTTTAGGTAGTCATGATGAAGACCAACTTCATCGTCATTAATGAATACACTTGAGGTAATGTGCATCGAGTTGACAAGACACAGCCCTTCCTGTACCCCACTTTCCTCAACCGCTTTTTCTACGTCCGGGGTAATGTTCACCAGTCCCGTACGAGCTGGAACATGTAAAGATAACTGTCGAGTATGAGATTTCACTGTGAATAGCTCCAAGTAGACTTACCAATGCCTCATTCAAACTTAAAATCAAGCCGGCGTGAAGAGCTATATGAAGCAGAAGTGCTAGACGGCCTAGTTCCGTTATTTAAGAACGAGCTAATGCGAAAGTTTGGACGCTCTATCGAATATCGAGGCGCATCCGCTCCAGACCGCCTAACGTTCACTTTCAATGGAGATTCAACACAACTTCTAAAACTACGCCTTCCAGTAGCTATGTTTAAGCTAGTGTATTTTAAGTTGCCGCGCCCTCAATCACTGCTACAAGGCCAGGCCAAGCAGATATTTGCGCGCGAATTGAGGTCCGTTCTGACCAGTGCAGCCAAGGGCACCTTTAAAGCCTTTCGAATAGGAGCAGCTGGTAGTGACTCGCCGGCCTTCCAGCGCATTGCAAGTTTCATTCGCGAGCAAACTGGACTCGTACAAGACCAGGAGGATGGCGACTTGGTAATTCGCTTCAGGCGGTCCGCCGTGAAGAATTTCGGCTGGGACATGCTCATGCGCCTTACGGCCAGGCCGCTCTCGGCACGCGCGTGGCGCAAAGAGAATTTTCCCGGGGCACTCAATGCTTGCATTGCTGCAGCTATGCTCGAAGACTGCTCCGCGTCTTCCCCCAAACGCCTCGTCAATCTTATGTGTGGCTCTGGCACTCTGTTGGCCGAAGCAGCTGCACTGGCCGAGGAAACAGACACTGAGATTGAACTCACTGGAGTTGATATCAACGAAGAAGTGCTCAGCAAGGCGCACAAGAACCTTGCTACGATTAAAGCGCCTGTCAAACTCATCAAAGCTGACTGCGCCAGGCTACCGTTCTCCGATCAAAGCTTCGAAGCTCTGTGCGCCGACCTGCCCTGGGGACGCAGGGTAGGGGAGAAAGCAGATCTGCCACAACTTTACGCTGCTACACTAAAAGAGGCTGCGCGCATTGCGGCACCAGATGCAAAACTAATACTGATTACGCAGGGCATTGACGAGCTAGAGCAAGCGCTCCAATCTCAATCCAACTGGCAGGTGATCAAAACATTGCGCGTTAAACAGCGCGACTACAAGCCAAAAATTCTGTGGCTTAAACACATATGTGAGTGATTTCCGAAAATATTTCCAAGCTTCAGCCGAGCCAAACAAGCCCGTTAGGCTGGCTAGGGTATTTTCGTTATAGGCTCCAAGTCTCTACTTATCAGCCAGCTCTCGGAAAGCCTGAATTGGCTGAAATACACGAGCGATTGCCTCAGCCGTGTAATCCGCATCATGATCGGCAAAAATAATTTGGCTGCCTGAAAATTCAAAATTAAACGGAACATGGATGAAACGATTCAGAGCCTCGCGTACTCGGCGCTGTTTTTCCGGAGGAACGAATAAAAGCAAGAAACCTCCACCACCGGCTCCCGTCAGCTTGCCCCCGATTGCGCCAGCTTCAATGGCCTCGGCATGCAGCTTATCAACATCTGGATTAGAAACTTTATCGCTAAATCCACGCTTTACATCCCAGGCCTCATGTAAAAGCTCGCCAAAGGACAAAATACTCTGATTGCTATTCAAGATGGCAATACTTTCATCAACCAAGTCCTTCATGATGCGTAGCTGACGGCGCTTGGCATCTAAGGACTCAATAAATTTCTGCGTCACATCGGAACTAGTGCGCTTAATGCCCGTATAGAACAGCATCAAGTGATTATTAAGCTCTCGAATGCGATCGCGTGACAAAGTAATAGGAGTAACCGAGATCTCCCCAGTCGGATGAAAATCGATGCGATTAAAGCCGCCATAAGCAGCAGAAACTTGATCCTGGGAGCCCACATTTTCTTTAAGCACATTCTGCTCAATGTGGATCGCCTCCATAGACAGGTCGTGCTTATTGATCAGGCGTCCTTTTAGCGCATAACACGCATTTAACAGCCCAACTGTAAATGCCGAAGAAGAGCCCATTCCACTACGCGCTGGCAAGTCACCAACGTGATGAATCTCAACTCCACGCGAAAGCTCCAAATGCTCCATCACTGCGCGTACGGCAGGGTGCGAGATCTCAGACGTTTCATTTGTATTCTCAATCTTAGACCACACAACGCGATGTTTGTGTTCGAAGAATGGGGGCAAATGCCTGCAGGTTAAGTAGCAGTACTTATCTATCGATGTAGATACGACTGAACCACCGTGACGGTGGTACCAAGCTGGAAAATCTGTGCCGCCTCCGAAGAGTGATACTCTGTACGGAGTGCGTGAAATAATCATACCAACCTCCCCAATCCAAACCTTACAAGAGAAATTCTTCCTCCTGTATAAGGCTCTCAACCTTCAATCAACGCTGAATTATCCTTAGCTTCGCCCTCAAACATATCCTGGGCTTGCTCATATGACTGCGGTGTCCCGATATCTATGAACTTGCCCTGTGGCATACAAAATCCAAAAAAACTTTTTCCAATCCAATTGGGAAAAATTTCACGCTCTAGAGAGATAGTACGCCCTAGTGGTATCTCCTTGATCAAATCGCGATGGATTAGGTACGTACCAGCATTAATCCAGCCTTCTCCATCATTTATGCCCTTCTCCTCGAAGGCAGAGATCTCGCCACGCTCCCCAACTAACACTCGCCCATAGCGGCGCGTGTCGCCAACTTTCGTAAGCAACATGCTGGCGCGTGACTGCATAGAAAAGTGGAAGCGCAAAAATTCTGAGAAGTCGCACTCACAGTATGAGTCGCCATTCATCACCATTAAGTACTCGGTTTTGACTTGTTGTAGAGCGAATCTAAGCGCTCCGGCTGTACCAAGTAGAGCTTTTTCTCGTGAGTATGAGAGCTGGAGCGCCTTGTACTTGCTGCCCAATTGCTCTTCAATCTGCTCAGCTAGATATCCGACACACAGGACAGCCTGCTTCACCTCAGCTGAGATGACCTGGTCAAGAATATACTCAATGAACGGACGGCCACTAACCTGCGCCAACACCTTTGGGCGATCGGCCACCACAGTGCGTAGCCGCGTGCCCAAACCTCCGGCAAGAACAACTGCGGTGACCTGCTCACCCGATACGACAATGTTGGTTTCTGCCTTTTGAGTCATTCCTTACCTACACGTTCTTGAGCGGCGATCGCTTCAAGAAGCGATATCCTTTTATTAGCTCTTTAATTCCGTCATCCAGTGAGCGCTTGGCTTCGAACCCAGCCTCACGAAGACGCTGATTCGAAACTACATAGTTACGCTTATCAGGATCTGATCCGACCTCAGAGAAATGGATATAGAAGTTCGGGATATGCTCCTTAATCTTCAAGGCCAGTCCTTCCTTCGAGACGTTGGCGGCATCTAGCCCCACGTTAAAGGCCCGACCAACCATCTTCTTGCTGTTTTGGATACAATGCATGAAACAATCAGCCACATCACGAACATGCACGAAGTTGCGTTTAAAATCCTTTTCAAAAATGACTATGTAACCTTCCATCACAGCCATGTAGGTAAAGTAATTTACCAGCAGGTCTAAGCGTGGCCGCGGAGACAAGCCAAAAACTGTGGCCAGCCTCAGAGTCATGCCATTTTCTGTAGATAGCACCTCAGCTTCGGCGTCTACTTTGGTTTGACCATATAGCGATATGGGCTCAAGCGGGGTCTCCTCTGTACAAAATACATCTCCGCTCTTAGTGCCATATCCAGAATTTGTAGTTGGATAAATCATCAACTGATTCTTGGAACGCGCACGGTTTATCATCTTGATGGCATCAAAGTTAACGCCTTTGGCCATCCAGGGATCGCGATCACAAGCAGGGGCGCCTACAATTGCCGCCAATGGAATGATGACATCAGCGCCCTTGACCAACTTGTTAACCGTACGCTCATCACGCACATCGCCAAAGACAAAGTCGTAATTGGGATTTGCGCAGAAGGCATAATGCGGCTGCTGCCCGAAAAGCAGGTTGTCGAGCACAGTTACACGGTATCCTGCCGTGAGTAGATGCTCGGTTAGGATTGAACCAAGATATCCGGCCCCGCCGGTAACGAGTACGCTTGTAGACATGAGTCCTCTCTTGCTATTGCTAAATGTCATCTCGCGAGATTCCTGTTCGCAGAGAGACGGACTACTCTCTCTTTTTGATGCAGGAAGTCGCTAGACTGCTTGATAATTTAGATAAGCTTAACTATTTGATTTGGCGACGAAAATGCCTCAATTTGATGAATCTCTACCTCTTCGTATTGTCCTTCAGCGCTATTCTGGAGGCCCCCAAAGTGGGGTTTTTACCGACGGCGGGGCTCGCCCCAATCCCGGCCCAGGCGGTTGGGGCCTGGTTTGGGTCGAAAATGGAGAAATTAAGTGCCAAAAGCACGGACATAGCCCAGATACTACCAACAATCGTATGGAGCTTACTGCACTGATCGAAGCTTTTTCACTCCTACCGAATGAAGCAGCTGTAGATGTCTTCACCGACAGTGAACTATGCGTAAATACAATCAACCTTTGGGCTAAGTCATGGGAAGCCCATGGTTGGAAGCGTAAGTCTGGTCCGATAAAAAACCTTGAGCTAGTACAAAAGCTCTACCGTCTGGCAGGCGAGCACCCCAAGGTCAAGTTGCGTTGGATAAAGGCACATGACGGTTCGCTGTGGAACGAGTATGCCGACTCGCTTTCGTCGGCCTGGACTAGGGAAGAGCTTTAGGGCCAAGCGCTACGAAAGGGCTGAACAAGTGCCTCCCTTGCGCTTTGCTGAGAAAATTTATCAGCGTTGGCAGGTCCGTAACCTATCTCTCAGAGAGTGCGCAACTAACTGGCTACTCGATCGTCTTTACTGCCTTATGAATACTCGGGTAAACCGGATTCTTATAAGTTGGCAGTGGCTCAATCGCCATGTTCTTTAGGAACTCCTCGCGGTCTATATAAGGATACATGTCTTCAATCGGAGTTTCCCAGCCCACGATCTTTGGTTCGTATGTGTGCCACTCATGGCAATTGACATCGCACACTACAGGCTCTTGAGCTGCTAGCACTTCTTCGATTTTCGTGCGCATGTTCTTCAGGTCATTGCCCTCAATTAGGACAGTCTTCACTCCATAGGCCTGACAGATTTTCACAAAGTTAGGCGGATTATAGCCCTTTGGTCCGCATGCTTCGGCACGCCCTTCAAAGTTAGTCTCTTGGAACGCCTTGGTTATTCCGTAAATGTGGTTGTTCATTATGAAGGTCTTGAGCGGTATTCGATAATTAACAAGTGTCTGCAGCTCCTGCAGATTCATGTTAAAACCTCCATCGCCGATAACGCACACTACATGCTGCCCCTTCTTAGCAGCGAAACAAGCGCCTAAAGCTCCAGCAAAAGAAAATCCCATTGGGGAATTCCCATGATTGGAGAAAAAGCGTTGCTTATGCTTTGTCTCAAAGGCGTGGCTCATCACCACTACATTGCCACCACAATCT
Organism: Oligoflexia bacterium; assembly: GCA_019694465.1. Classification (GTDB taxonomy): domain Bacteria; phylum Bdellovibrionota_C; class UBA2361; order UBA2361; family JAFLCA01; genus JAIBBV01. Next base: position 19,921 of record JAIBBV010000001.1, on the reverse strand, counting down.
GGCACAACAATGTCAGCTGGCCTTAAAACTTCCGACAATACACGCGCGAATGCGTATGGATTGGCGATATCAGCTGGCTTCATATATTCCGGTAGTACCGGATCGTACTGCTTACGCCAGCCAATAACTTTTTGGGTCCAAGCCGAAAAATCAGGAAGTGATTTTAGAGTATTCCCTTGCTTGAGCCGGTCAATCAATCTGCGCATAAATTGCTTGGCATCGCTCAATACGCAAACATCGAACGGCACCTGCTGCAGTTTTGGCTGCAAAGCCACGGAATCAACATCGACCACGTACTTTTTAGCAGCGCGCGCAAAGGACTTTACGTTTCCTCCAGTGATACGACCGGAGATGCGAGATCCTATCGCCAATAACAGATCTGTGTTTTGAATACCAAAATTTCTACCAGCACCACCGTATGTACCGATCCGTCCCCCATAGTAAGGATAGTCAGATGTTACTATGTCTAGCGCATTCCATGTCGGGAAAGCCGGGATTTTCAATAATTCCCCCAGCTCACGGAATTCCTCTACCGCGTTTCCCAACATCACCCCGCCACCGATCATAAGGCAAGGTCGCTTAGCCGCCTTTAAATCTTTGATGTAGGTTTCAATCTTCTCTTCGATATCTTTATCGTCAAAGCCAACTTGGCGCAGCTTTGGATTGAAGCCGATGAGCTTGTCAGGATCAACTTTTGCCTTCTGTATATCTAGAGGAATATCTAGAAGCACTGGACCGGGGCGGCCTTCTTTCATTAAGTAAAGGGCTTTCTCGAGCTCGAACTTCACATCCTCAGGACTGCGCAGCATGCTGGCATATTTAGTAATGGGGCGAACAATGCCGCAGATGTCCGTCTCTTGAAAACCGATTTGCCGAATTTCAGGATCGGGACGCAAGAACTTCGAGTTGATCTGGCCGGTAATAAAAAGACATGGCACAGAATCGTAAAAGCAATTACCGATCGGTGTAACGAAGTTCTGCCCGCCAGGGCCAGAAGTGGCTATTGCTACGCCGAATTTACCAGAAATTTTGGCATAGCCTTCAGCAGCAAAGCCACCTGCTTGCTCATGCATCACTGCTACATAGCGAGTCTTTTCCGTACGCGTAAAGGCGTCGATTAGATCGCCGTTAGCCGCTCCGTATACGACAAATATGTCACTGATACCACAATCGGCGAGATACTGAATAACGAAGTCGGCTACTTTAATCATGTTGTTTTCTTTTCCTTTTCAAGTACGTACTTCCAGCGATCGTCCGCTAGTAGTTTTTCTAGTTCTTCATCTTTTATTTCATAGAAGTTATCGGGACCAGGAAAAACTCCCTTACGAACTTCTGAAGCATACTGAGTAAGCGCATCTTGAATTAGCTTTCCGGCTTCGCAATAACGCTTAACGAACTTGCTCTTAAACTCCCAGAACATGCCAATTAAGTCTTGGAAGATCACCAGCTGCCCATCGACAAGATCTCCAGCGCCGATACCATAAATTGGAATTTCGAGCTTGCTAGCGATATAACCAGCTGACTCGCGCGGCACCGCCTCCAAAAGCAGGAAGTTGCAGCCAGCATCTTGCAGACGCAAAGCTTGATCCAAAATGACTTCCACTTGCTCTTTAGTTTTGCCCTGAACACGATAACCGCCCAACTTAGCGCGTGTTTGCGGAGTGAGCCCCAAGTGACTCATCACCACAATACCAGCCTGAGAGATGGCCTTAACGCGATCAATCATGGCTCCTTCGACTTTAACCGCATCCATGCCATGCACTATGAAGCGTCCGGCATTGCGCACCGCGTGCTCGTTCGACTCCTGATAGGACATGAACGGCATATCTCCGACTGTGAAGGCGCTCTTGTTAGCTCTCCACACAGCAGTGCAGTGCGGCAACATATCCTCCATCTTCACTGGGATAGTTGTCTTGTAGCCGAACGTTGTCATACCGATCGAATCGCCTACGATGATCACTTCAATCCCAGCACGATCAGCAAGCAAAGCTTGTGGGTAATCGTAAGCGGTGACTAAAACAGTTTTATCTTTACGCTTTTTCTGATTTTGAAGGGTAAGAATTGTGACCTTGCTACGCTCCTCGGGCGGAATGTCGGCACGGGCGGGCGTCATGCAACTTACAGCGGGGTCATCCGAATTGAGCTTGGGGTTCATTGTCGTAAAGTCTCCAAATAACTGCCTTCGCCGAGCAAAGAGGAACAACGCGGCGCTGCCCAAAAGGGGCGCACTAATTCTACGTTAGGATGTTTGGCTGCCGCAATTGGATTTCCAGGCAGGCGCTGATGGAACTACCTGAAATTGAAGGGATATTTATATAGAACGGCGTTATGCAGAAGCGCCATTTCAGCACCATGGGGCACAGCTGTATCATCTATAGTAAATGACAGAAAGGTGTAGCGAAGTGAGAATTGTCCCAATAGCACAAGAGGCGCTTCTCTTTCTCGACTAACGGCCTATTTTTTATTGGGTCATTTACTATTTGCTGTCTGGCCTCCCGCTGGTCGGCATTATAGTGAGTGATTACTACCGCAAAGAATTTCGCTACGGATTTCTGTCACTCGCTATAAAAGATCGAGGTGAGCTTTAGGGCTCCCGCGAGTACCGAAATTTAGCGAAGAGTTACGGCTAGCATCATTTTTGAGGACTGCATGACCACGAAACCCGGCGTAGACCTTTTACTCGTTAACGCTCCCGGCAAAAAGCGCGTCTATCAGGTGCTGGCAGATGAGCTTGCAGCGATCGAACCTCCAATCTGGGCCGGCTTTATAGCTTCATTTGCCCGAAAAAATGGGATTTCAGTAGATATCCTCGACGCCGAAGCCTACATGTGGACGTACGAGGAAACAGTCAAAAAGATTGTCGAGCGCAATCCGTTGCTATGCGTATTTGTTGTGTATGGCCAGCAACCTTCAGCTTCTACGCAAAGCATGCCAGCGGCTGGGGATTTGTGCCGGATGCTAAAGGAGGCAGCGCCACAAATTAAGACGATGTTCATGGGAACTCACTCAAGCGCGCTCCCCAAACGCACGCTTGAAGAAGAAGCTACTGATTTCGTAGTGCAGGGCGAGGGCCCATACACAATCCGAGACACGATAAAGGCTATTAAGAATAAGGCGCCAACTTTTTCTGGCGTGCCTGGCCTTTGGTACAAGGACGATCAGGGCAAAACCTGCTCAAATCCTCCTGCGCTTAAGATCCAAGATCTGGACAATGAAATTCCTGGCATGGCTTGGGATTTGCTGCCAATGGATCGCTATCGCGCTCACAACTGGCACTGCTGGACTCATATTAAAGAGCGCCAGCCCTACGCTTCGCTTTATACAAGTCTAGGCTGCCCTTACAAGTGTAGCTTCTGCTGCATCAATGCCCCTTTCGGCGGCTCAGGAATTCGCTACTTCAGCCCAGAACACATAATTCGGGAAATTGATCTTTTAGTCACAAAGTATGGAGTAAAAAACATCAAGATCGCGGATGAAATGTTTGTGCTTAATCCGCGCCACGTACTAGGACTTTGTGATTTCATTATCGAACGGGGCTACAAATTAAACATTTGGGCCTACGCTCGTGTTGACACAGTCAAGGATAAGTATCTCGAAAAACTTAAGCAGGCTGGTTTTAATTGGCTCGGTATTGGTGTCGAATCCGGCAGCAAATTTGTGCGCGATGGGGTGGAGAAAGGCCGCTTCGGGGACGTAGAAATAAAGGGCATCATTAACAAGATCCGCGAACATGACATCTACGTTGGCGCAAACTACATATTTGGCTTGCCAGATGATACGATTGAGACCATGCAAGAGACACTAAATCTTGCGATGGAACTGAATACTGAGTGGGCCAATTTCTACTGCGCCATGGCTTACCCTGGCTCACCGCTACATGCTATGGCTGAGCAGAAAAAGCTGCCGCTCCCTGAGCTGGACGGTGTAGGCTGGATTGGCTATTCACAGCACGCCTTTGAAACCTATCCGCTTCCTACGGACAAAGTTCCTCAGGGCAAGGTAATTACTTTCCGCGACAACGCATTCAACACATACTTTACCTCTGATTCTTACCTAAGCATGATGGAGCGAAAGTTTGGCTCCGAGGCTGTGAATCACGTTAAGGAAATGACTAAACTTAAGCTAAAGCGGAAATACGCAATTCCACTGTAAGAAATTGCCTTGCTCTCTTTTCTGGCACAGCAACTCCCTGAGCGCTTTACACTGCGAACTTTGCGCGCTCGGTGGTTCAAATAAAGGTTGGCGAATCGTCGGCCAGACTATTGTGAGGCGGACTAAAGCGAGAGCCTAAGTCCGCGACGCACGGATGGGGGCTTTGAGTCAGTCTCATTATTTCTCACCTGCGCTTTGGAAGCGCAGCAGGACAAGCCGACTCTTTAATGATTTCCACAATGCAACGCTCTACCTCCGTGGTAGGCAGTGTAAATGAATGTAACACCGCTATTCCGCCACCAAGGGTCGACAATGCGGCCTCAGCTTGCTCAACTTCAGTTTGGGCGGTGTTGGATTTGAGCGCGAAAACTCTGCCGCCCACTCGCGCAAAGGGTAGGGTCCAATGCGCCAATACGTCCAAAGCCGCTACAGCTCGCGCTGTTACTAAATCAAAGCGCTCGCGCAGCTTTGGATCGTGAGCTGCCACTTCAGCTCGCTCGCAAACAACGTCCATCGCAAGCCCTAGACTCTGTGAAACAGTCTCAATAAACCTAGCTTTTTTATGAGTAGAATCTAGTGCTGTGAGCTTAAGGCCAGGACAAGCGATCTTTAGTGGAATACCAGGGAAGCCTGCCCCGCTTCCAACATCCAGGCAGCTTAGTGCTGCAGCCTCTTCTCCGAAAGAACCTGTGAGTAGTGGAACAACTGTTAGCGAATCTAAAAAATGTAGTACATCGAAATCTTGTGGACGAATCGCGGTCAAATTTATTTTAGCATTCCATTCTTCGAGCAAACTGGCATAGGCAGAGAACTGCTCAAGCTGCTGCACACTCAACTCGATGCCTAATTTTAGCGCACCCTCTTTTAATTGAGTTGTGCTCATACGCGCTCCGCTAAAAAACAGTGGTGTCGCTCGCCAACGCGAGTAAGCAATACGACGCCAAAACAACTTGGATTATTTTTTGTTTCTGAAAATCGCAGACGCGCCCTTACTTCATCACTAGTCTCAGGGAATCCACGCTTTTTGATCTCCGTACGGCTATTCCAGCCCAAGGCCTGAATGCGTTCTTGCAGGCGAGAAAGTCCATAGGGAAAGCTCTCTAAAACTTTAAAGCTAGCGTACAAAGCGCTCCGCTCCGGAAGGACTTGGCAAATGCCATACGCAATTTGCGGATCTAGCAAACTAGCTCCCATAGCAGAGAAATAGCCAGCCAACTTACCACTTCTGATTAAGGCAGCGTGCGGCTCTATAAGATACTGCCCAGAGATGCTCTCAGGCGAAATAAGTGTTGGCTCCGGTGATGCCGCTGCTGGAGTCCAGTTAATATTTCTATCCGGCAAGCTAACGCTTCCGTCCACAAAGTCTGTGCCTCGCCAGAGCGTTTGCTCCACGCATTCATCGCCCATACCAATCCACTGGCGCACAAAGCCCTGGGGTAGCTGATCAAAATTCCATCCGGGCGAAATTTTTATACCCGACAGCCCGCACAAGGGGAGGTTAGTAACAAAGGACAGGGGTGGGTTCCAAGCTTCGGCATGCATTAGGCGCTGCCCTTGTGAGTCTCGGCGTGATGGGTCAGCCCACAGCGCGTCAAAATCACTCAGGTTCAAATGCTTCACCGCCGTGGCAGCCTCTGCAGCTATAACTGTCACATTGGTTACGCCCTGCAGACTTAAATTATACTTGAGTGCCTCAGCCACTTCCGCGTCAGCTTCAATTGAGGTCACTCTATTGGCAACTCTAGCCAATGCTGCGCAATCAACCCCTAAACCAGAGCCAATCTCTAGCACATGTTTTCGACCGGAGTATCGCTGCGCGCGCTGCTGGGCTACCAGCGGATGAGTGGATTGCTCAACCGCTCTGCGCGTGAGTAGAGCTTGAGACACCCAGGGTCCGAGAAATGTAGCCTTCTGCCTAGCTAAAACCACCTCAATGCCAGCGCGCACTAACTCGGGGTCGCTGCTTGTTCGCAACTTTGTTGTTTTCAGCGATATTTTTGCAGCGTCGAAGTCACATTCCTGAGCAATCTGCGTCAGTGCCGCCAAGAGTTCTGGCTGAAGTCGACTTAGTGGATACTCAGACATGCCTTAAGCATAGTTATCTGAACGCACAATGTCCATTTCCTAAGCAAAGCTATACCGAGCGCAATAAGTCATGTCCCAAAAACTATTGCATCGTGTTAGAGCGGGATCCCCTGGGAGGGACAACGAATAGCGGTTGCAATGTCTCTTGGCAGGTCAGAAAGAGCACAGGCAGAGAGCATTTTTTCAGCACTTCCCTAGTGTCTAGGCGCCTCACAATATCCAGCAGCGGGCTTACTTTGAGCGTTTAACTCCAAACCTAGCAATTGATTCCAAGCGTCAATTGTCTTTCGCGCTACCTCACTCCAGCTAAACTTCGCGGCTTGCTTTTTGCCTTTCTCAATTAGCTCCTGGCGCAACTTCTCTTCCCTTACCAGCCTCAACATCGCCTGTCGAACTGCCTGTACGTCGCGAGGCGCGACAAGGATAGCGGCATCTCCGGCAACCTCGGGCAGCGAAGCAGCGTCGCTTGTTATTACTGGGCAGCCACAGGCCATAGCCTCAAGAACCGGCAGCCCTAGACCTTCATACAACGAGGGGTAGAGCAGTCCACGCGATGAGGCATACAAGCATTCCAACTCTTCGCGCGGAATAAACCCGACGAAAATGACATTACGAATTCCCTGCTTTTGCAACGCGTCTTTAAGGCGCTGCTTCATGCCGTCCGCAAGGCTTCCGCAGATAACAAGCTGCAATTCACATTCACGCGAAGCTTCAATGAATGCTGTAATGGATGTCTCTACATTCTTATGCCCATCGAGCGCTCCGACAGTCATGAAAAATGGCTTGTCGATTTTATGCTTACTTAGAACCTTTTTGATTTCATCCGCTCCCGGCGTGCGAGTGCTAGTGCGATTTAGGCCACCTAGGATTACCTTTATCTTCTCGTCCTTAAAATCTCCGTGGCGAATTAAGTCCTGCTTTGTATTCTCAGAGATCGACAAAACCATGGCATCACTATCACGCACCTCCTTTAGGCGCGCTTGGTACATTCGCTTGGTAAGGGCGCGCCAGTGATCAAGGTGCTCGTGATGCCTTACTAGTGGGATTAGATCGTAAAAGGTCAACGAGGTAGGAGTATCATCGACCATTCGGAAAGGATTGTCCCAGGCTTCCAGTAGGCACATAGGGTCAGGAATGTGGAACAGATCCAGCTTAACGCGTCGAATGTCCTTTAGCAGCCGGGTCTCCACATTCGGATGCCGCTGCAGCTTGTCGATTTCCCGCGTTGTATCTGGGAATCCACCTTCCTCAACAAACAAAATAAATTTCCAATCTGGCTTGGCCTTAATCACCGCATCAAAGTGATGTGCACAATAATGCCCGATACCTCGCTCTACCGACTGCTGTAGCGTTAATGTACGCGCATCTATACCAACGACTACGCCCTGTCTGGGGGCATTCGTAGCAGTGGCTGGAGCACGCACGCCTGCTGGCCCGCTCTCATATGCGTTCAATAGCTGAGTGCCAAGGGCCGCGTATGAATTTGCATGGCGATAACGTTCAGCCTGCGAGACCAGGAATTTTCCGAAGCTGGGATTGGCCAAGATAAAGTCAATTGATTCTGCCAATCCGATCTCATCGGAGGTTTGCATAGTACAGTCGCTAAGCGGTCTAAATGCTGGAGCTCCTGAAGTGATTAGTGGCCTCTGATGTGCCAGCGCAAATGCGGCAGCGCCACTGGCCTCATTTCGATTCAATGTGTAGTTCATCACAACAACATCAGCTGCGCTGAGGTACAAACTGACTGTTTGCTCAGGCAAATAACCATCCGCGAAAATAACTCGATTCGAGATGCCTAGCGATTGAGCTAACTGCTTGCAACGGTCACCGTACTCATGGCTGCGCGGATTATCCGGATGCCCAGCTCCAAGAAACATGAATACTGCATGATGCTTCTGGAACACCTTTGGCAGAGCTTGAATTATTTCAATCACTCCCTTGTGTGGCTCTAGGAACCCGAAAGACACGATAACCTTCACATCTTCCGGCATATTAGTTAACTTGCGAGCTTCCGCCACGCTCGGGTTAATGTCATTCTGCTCGCGCACGCCATGTGTCACCACTTGGATTAAGGCAGCATTAGCGCCAGCAGCTATAAAACGCATCCTGCTCTGCTCCAGATGCACAAAGCTTAAGGTGGCGGAATTAATCAAAGCCGCACAAAGCTGTAGATCCTTCTCTGAAGAGTGGAAAGTAATAAATACTTTCACGCCATCTGCGACTAGCTGCTGCACAAAACTCAAAAGCTCTGGCCGTCCGAGGAGCCCATTTTGGAACTGGATGTGCAAGACCGCGATGCCTAGATCTCGCAGAGTTGCGCGGGCTCGCGAGAAATCGTCGCCAAATTTACGCCAGCATCGAACGACCCAGTGCGCGTCGACCCCCAAACGCTGCGGGGTGTCCTCTGCTAATACATAAACCGTATCATCAAATTCACTTCTATTTTTGATGGCGGCCATAAGCCCAGCACGAACTTCGGCACTATGTGTAGCAATGCCACAGGCCTGGTTATAAGTAGAAAGGATCGCCACTCGCTTTTTACCACTGCGCGGCGCGGCTTTCAGGCTGCGTTGCAAAATAACCTCATCTTCCTTAAGCAGCCGCTCCTGATCGGGTATAATCTTATCCTTCCAGCGTTCCAATAGTATTTGCCCATTGCGCTGATCGTTGCTATTGCGCCCCGGGCTACGCTGTCCGTAGTGAAAGATCACACTTTTGGGAGTATACATCACTTTTAGTCCGGCCTGACGAACTTTTAGGCATAGCTCTACATCTTCTGCGCCGTTTCGATATGTCTCATCAAAGCCGCCAAGCTTTTTAAAAACATCACTGCGCACTAAGAAGCAGGCCCCATTAACAGCCTGGAACTCGCGCTCCACATTCACTCTAGGATCCTCTGGCTCTACTCCTACTAAGTAGTGCGAGTTTGAGTAGTCTGCATGGAAGCATATTCCGGCATGGTGAAGTTTGCCGCTCTCTGGGTAGATATGCTTGTTGCCAACTATCGCAACTTCAGGTCTAGCCTCAACCAGTTCCAACATCGGCTCTAGCCATTGGGAGCGTAGGATGGTGTCGGAATTCAAAAACAATACATACTTGCCACGCGCCTGCTGCGCGCCTTGATTACAAGCGCCGGAGAAGTTCCTATTTTCAGCGTTTCTAATAACGCATGCTTTACTCTCCAGAGTTGACAGGTACTCGCGCGTACCATCTGTGGAGGCATTATCAACAAGGATCAATTCGTATAACTTAGGGTCCGTATTCGCGAATAGGGACGCCAACATTTGCTTGGTATATTCCAGCGCATTGAAGAGAGGAACCACGATACTTACAAGCGGCTGTTCTGACTGTGCGCGTGCTTGCGAAGAAGAGGTGGTTTCATCCTTTAGCTGAGGGTTCTCGGCGTAGATCGTATCCAAAATAGCTTGCGCTCCCGGATACGCCGGATCAATACGCAACGCCTCCTTTAGATGTTGCACAGCGCCAAGCAAGTCCTGCGCTTGCAGAGAGAGCAGTGCCGATAGCTCCTCTATCAACGCTGCAAAGTCAGCGTACTTTGGCTTTAGCATGGCAAGGCGAGCCAAACAGTCTTTTACACTTCCAGCGCCAAGTACTTTATAGTGGTCGAAGCGTCCAGAGCCGAGCGCCTTATAGAAGCTCTGCTTGAGTCGATTTGCAGCTGCTTGAATCTGCCGATCCTGAACTAGCTTCACACTTGGCTTGGCAGCCAAACGTTCGCGGTGCTTGTAGTAGATATTCAACTCAGCCCAGTCGAAGGCATCGCGCGTACTGCTTGTCATGGAGCTTCCGTCATGCCGCCAGCTGAACTCGCACGTGACTTTTGGGATGTGCATGAATTGATAGGCCTGAGACATGCGAATCCAAAGATCCCAGTCTTCTGTGCGCTTAAGATACTCATCAAATGGCCCTACGCGATCAACGCAGGCACGTGCGTGCATGACACACAGAACAGGAATGAAATTGGAAAGATAAATATTGTCGTAATTAAAATCTACCGAATATACGACTTCACGCGCCCGCACGACACGCTGGCCATTTACAATCTCTTCTGTGGCGCGATACGAATCAGTGTAAGCAACCTGCGCGACACCTGACTCTAGTACCTTGGCGAGCGTTTCGAGGTGCTCGGGGTAAAACAAGTCATCATCATCTAAATAGGCAATATATTTGCCTCGCGCCGCATGCAATCCGGTGTTGCGCGAACCTGCTAAGCCCTTATTCTGTTGATGCACTAAGTAGTGGATTCTGCCCTTGGGATCCAGCTTTGTCACGAGCTCAGATACATCCTGCCCGCAGTCATTAACGACGATGATTTCAAAGTCCTGCATCGTCTGTGCAAGTATACTCTTTAGCGCCTCTTGCAGACGGTCGGGGCGATTAAATGTAGGCACGATCACTGAGACCAATGGCGCTGTCGCTTTGGGCGCCCCAACTTTTTCCACTCGTTCTGGCACCGGCAAGCTTTGGCCGCGAGTGCCGCCGATTTGTTGCGCCCACTGCAGCGAGGCAGCGTCGAACAAACGCGGATGATTCAGCACTAACTGCGACTTAAGTTCCGCGTCGTGCTTTAGTGCATTAGTGAGCATGCTTCCCGGCTTAACTCGGTACTGGAACAGCGCCTCCTCGACATGCCGCGCCTTAAACCCGCACTCAATTGCAGATAGCCAAAAGTTCCAGTCCTCATAGCCCCAGGTCATATTGGTGTTGTAACCACCAATGCGCTCCCACATACTACGACGGTACAGGGAAGAATATGGCAGCCCATTTTCTGGGCGCCCTGGATTCAAAAAGTCCTGCTCGCTTATACAGCGAACATCGATCTCATCTGAGCCGAAGCGTTTATAGTCTGGATAGGCAATCGCATACTGTTGCTCTCTATCCAAAACAGCTACTAGGCGTTCGATTGCACTAGGCTGCAGTTTATCGTCTGAGTCTAGCGGCAACACATATTCAGCACAGCTAGCGGCAATACCCCAGTTGCGCGCATCTGCAAGTCCCCCATTTTTCTTTTCTACAAGATAGATTCTTTTATCGGAGAACTTCGCAATCAGCTCACGTGCGACTGCGCTAGTCTCATCCGGGCTACCATCGTTAACTATAATACATTCCCAATTGTCGAAGGTCTGCCGCACCACACTCTCGACAGCTTCCGGCAAATAACTGGCTTGATTATAGCAGGGGATCACCACAGCCACCCGCGCGGATTGGCTACGTGCAGCTGAAGGCCTTGAAACCAATTTGAGCTCCACCTCTTGGTGACAAGCATTGGGAGTAAACTCAACGTAGGCCTTAACGTCTAGTATCTTTCCGGTTTTATAAATGTTGGCCAACTCTTCGGCTGAAACTCCATGCGTTTCGCCAGCTCGATTGTCAGCTACGCTTTGCACTTTGTTGATTGGAGCGCAGAAGGTGAGAGATTTTTGAGGGCAAATCAATAGCGGATGCGTGGCACTGTACAAGGAGGCCTTCTCGGACCAACGCGCCTCAAAGGAATTCGGATTCTTAAATTCAATTTGCTCTAGAACTGGCCGAATCAGCTTGAGGTCATAAACTGAACTTGACACCTCCAGTGGGTAATTAAAATCACATTGACCAGCGGTCCAGTTGAACGAGCAAAACTCTCCAGCTACTGGCGCAAGTTGCGGAATAGCCTGCGGCTTATTGAGCGAATAACAATAATTGGTATTTGTTCCAAGGCGCAGCGATACCCCAAGTGCGGTTGGAACTCTTTGGAGCACACTTACAACTTCTGAGAGTGAGAAGTCGCGAACAAAAATATTGTCATCAACTAGGAACAGCACATATGCAAAGCCATCCAGAGCGTTAAGAAGATCGCGCTTAAAGGATGACTCGCGCACGAAAGTCACTTGCGGAAAATCACGCATCACTTCGGCATACAGGGCTGTCTGCTCTGGCGAGGATGTGGTGTAAAGCACCTTGATGCAGTGTTCCTTTTCCCGCACGTGTGCTAACAGGCTGCGCAGCGTGCCATCCAATTGGAGCGGACGATCTTTAGAAAAGACTACCGAAACTAGGCGCTGTGGTTGCATAAAAACACCACTTTCTTTAGTAAAATCAGCACTATAGATGCACTACTCGCTCCTATTACGATGAACAAAGCGGGCCGAAAGTTTCTGGAAAGTGTAAGGGTTCCAATTAGATGGACTTGCTGCCAGGGGCCTAGCTGCGTAAGCATGCCTGACATGGGCGCCGAAAGCTTTGACTATATTATTGTAGGCGCTGGCATCATGGGTCTGGCCATAGCACGCCAGCTGCATGCGCAGCGACCAAATGACTCCATTCTGATTCTTGAGAAGGAAGAGCAACTCGCTTTTCATGCCTCCGGTAGAAATTCTGGAGTTCTACACGCCGGGTTCTATTACTCAGCCGATTCGCTCAAAGCGAAGTTTTGCGTGCAGGGAAATGCGCGACTAAAGTCATTCTGCAAAACGAACAAAATTCCCTTAAATGAATGTGGCAAACTAGTAGTCGCTGGTAATGCTTCAGAGCTTACGCAACTAAGGGAGCTCGGGCGTCGAGGGGAAATCAACAAGGCTGGCACTCAGTTGATATCAGCTGACGAAGCGCAGAAAATACAACCCGGTGTTTACACGCACGATCAGGCACTGTTCTCACCCAATACAGCCACCAGCGATCCTAGGTTAGTTGCAGCGGCCTTGCGCACAGAAATCGAAGCTCTTGGCGTTAAGATCTCCACGCATACGCGCTTTATTTCCCGAAAGCAGCAGCTCATTCATACTACTCGAGGCGACTTCAATTATCGCAAAAAGCTAATAAATGCGGCTGGTCTATATGCTGATAAAATAGCGCATCAATACGGCCTAGGCCTGCGATACACGGTCTTGCCATTTAAAGGGCTGTACCTAAAGTACGCCAAAAACAAGAGCGATGTCCGCACAAACATTTATCCCGTGCCTGACCCACGATTTCCTTTCCTAGGCGTACATTTTACAATCACGGTGGACGGCACGATTAAGATTGGCCCAACCGCAATTCCAGCTTTTTGGCGCGAGAATTATAGTGGACTTTCGCGCTTCTCACTCCATGAATTTGCAGCTATTAGCCGCCTTGAAGCCAATTTATTTATTTCCAATGCCTTCAATTTTAGAACACTGGCCTTGGAGGAGATGCGCAAATTTCAGCGTTCATACATGATTGGATTGGCATCGAGACTCGTCCCCAGCATTGATAAAGAAGGGTTTGGCGAATACTCCACTCCTGGAATCCGAGCCCAGCTTTTTGACCGCGTCAGCAATAGCCTAGTTCAGGACTTCGTAATTGAGGCGGACCAAACGAGCGTGCACGTGCTTAATGCCGTATCTCCAGGTTGGACTTGCAGTTTTCCATTTGCCGACTATATTATCGAAAGCTTCGTTTTGAAGGACATGCAATAATGCGAGCACTTGTGACTGGAGCTTGCGGATTCGTCGGCGGCTATATGGCCGAACATCTGCTCGCGTGCGGCGATTCGGTTCTCGGCACATTTCTACATGAACGTCCGCGCCTCTCCTGCGACTTAGTTCAACTAGACATTACAAGCGCAGATGCTTGTGCGCGTGTGGTTCAGAGCTACAAACCAGATGTAGTTTTTCACCTAGCTGGGATGGCTTTTGTGCCAGATGCCGAGAAGAACTTTGCTCATGCACTATCTATAAACGTGGGTGGCACATATAACATGCTGGCTGGAGCAGCTAGCTTAAAACAACCAGTCACTTTTGTGCTTATTAGCTCAGCCCAAGTTTATGGCCGAATTAATCCAGCGCACCTGCCTCTAACCGAACAAACTCCTCCAGCTCCAGCCGATAATTACAGCCTTTCAAAAATTATGGCTGAACTTGTCACTGAGCGCTTTAGGGGCAACTCTGATATTCGCTCGATTATTATGCGCCCTTTTAACCATATCGGAGCGGGACAGCGCGTAGAGTTTGCGGTTTCAAGTTTTGGCTATCAGCTAGCAGAGATTGCTAAGAAAACGCGCGCGCCGGTGCTGAAAGTGGGAAATCTAGATGCGCGCCGCGACTTTACAGATGTACGTGACATTGTGCGCGGCTATCGCTTGGCGGCGCTCAAGGGTCAAGGAGTATACAATTTGTGCTCTGGAGAACCTGTGTCGATGCGCAGCATTCTGGAAACGTTGATCGAGATTTCCGGGCTCAAAATTGCTGTGGAGCTAGATCCACAACGCTTGCGCCCTTCCGATACACCCGATCTATATGGCTGCGCGGCTAAAGCGCAAAAGGATCTAGGCTGGAAGCCTGAACATGCCCTAAGAAGCTCGTTGGAGTCGGTTTACAAGTACTGGCTCGAAAGCAGCTCACCGATACGATAATACTTGGCTACACTCGTAGCTGGCGCGCGGCTCAAGTGTAATTTTCTGATTAACAATCGCCGGCTCAACACACACAAAACGTCGATACTCTTGTTCGCCCAAATCTGCGAATGCCTTGCTCTTGGAAGACCAGGGGTTCCAGACCACCAGGTCCTTAATATTTTCCTTTTGTACCGTGATAGTGCGACGATTTAGCTGATCATCAATCTCCACTTTATCCGGAGCATTTAGATAAATACTGTCAACTTCATCATCCACCAGTAGCCCATCCGGCTGCTGCACTAAATAGGGCCGATCTGATCGACGAGTATCTATATAGGTTCGACCACCCAGTCCTAAAATTTGCATGCGCGTAATGTCCGCAACATTAAAGTATGTATGAAAGCCTGTATAGAAATAGAATGGCGAAGTCCCGCAGTTGTAAATTCTTAACTTCATCGCTAGCGTCGTTCCCAGGGTAACACTGAGCTCGAGCAGAAACTGATGCGGCCACATGTCCTGGGTGCTTTTAGAATCTTGGAGCCCAAGCGTAAGAGATATCACTCCCGGAGCAGGAGAGGCACTGCTCTTCACATCCCACATGGCAGTGCGCGCAAAACCGTGCGATGGCAGCTCACCCTTGCCAAATTGGGGGAAAATAATGGGAACTCCTCCACGCACTGGCTTGCCACGCATGAATTGTGCCTTCTCGCTACAAAAGAGCAAGTTTTGATCCTGTGGCGTACGCCACGAGAGCACGTGCGCACCATGAATTAGGACTTCCACGCGCTGCCCAGCTGCGCTGGTCAGCTCCGCTAGCGGAAACCCCTGCGCATTGCGCCGGAAGCTAACCGCTCCCGTAATCCCAAACAGTTCCTGAAGTCGCTCAATCATATTTCACCTTATAGCGAGATTAGTGGTAGAATAGAAGAGTTCACCGTTATCCGTTACAGGAGAGCCTGGCGATGCAAGCAGTCAATATTTTTCTGGCCGTTTTTCTGGCCATTCTTGCCACAGGTTTGGCCGGCTACATTCTTTGGGCCATAATTGGAGCGTTTTTACCAGGCCTTAAGGGCCTGCCCGACCGGATGTGCTTACGGCGCCATCAGGCCACTCTGGCTGAAGCCGAAGCCCTACTGGAAAGGGGACACTTTGAAAGTGCTTGGCCAGCCCTGCAAGGTAGCTTTATTTTTGAGCACATCAAAACAGGCCCACTCATCGAGAAGGTTGCTTCGCATAACCTTTCGACTCTGGCGCGGCTCGTTGCTGCCGCTGAAATCACCTCGACCCGCCTGCCAAACTTACCAATACTTGAAGATCTTTTGGCAACTCGGCATGGCCTTCTGCGTGGATTTCTCGAAGTGCAGGAGACAACAGTAAAGATAAAGAAGCGCCCCGCGCATGACGGCAAGGACATTCCCGAGTGGGCACTCTCTGAATTTTCGAAGAAACTAACTGAGCTAAAAGAAAAGCTGGAGACAAATAAGCGTAGCCTAGATTCACAGCTTAAAGAAACTTTCGCTTTACTCAAAAAGCAGCCCGCCCAAAGCGAGGTCACGTACCACTGATACTGGCGCACTTCAATCCAAGGTCGAACAGAAGACACTTCGTTCAATCGTATTATGGAAAAAGCAGCTGAACGAAATTCTTGTGACTGTAATTTGCGCATCGTGGCACAGACACCGCACTACCTGGTACTAGACAAGCCTGCCATGCTGCACTCAGTTAAGCTCCCGCGCGGAGGTGGAGTGGCGTTGGCAGATGCGTTACTTGACTTTGACCCCTCGCTGGCCAAGGTTGGAGACAAAGAGGGCGACGCTGGTTTGCTGCAAAGGCTAGACTATGAAACTAGTGGATTAATCGTTGCCGCACGTACGCCAGCGGCCTGGCAGAAGCTTAGAAAATCGCTGCTCTCAAAGGAGTGGGAGAAAAGTTATTTTATTCTGGTAGAAGGTCAGTTTCCCAACCAGGCTATATGTGATCTGGCACTTGGGAACTCTAACCGAAACGCCAAAATAGTACGGGCATACAAAGTGCCTCGCAAAAGAGACCGCGCACTACCTGCTATTACATCCTTTCGCCTGCTCGCATATGATTCTGCTCTTAACCTGTCCTTAGTTGAGGCGCGCGCCCAATCCGCACGCCGACATCAAGTGCGCGCGCATGCTGCATGTCTTGGTCATCCACTTTTGGGAGATCAGCTGTATGGTGCTACCCGCACCCTAACGGACATTGGAGCATCGGCCTCGCAGCAGCATTCATTTATTCTGCATGCGTGGCGTATATCATTTAAAGATCCATTCAGCGGAGCTACAGCAAGTTACTCCCTGTCGGCGCCGGCAGTTCTTTTCCAAATATCTGGGCTGGCTCAACTCGCTCGAGCACTTCCTCAATTAGACTTGCCACAACAGCATTAAAACCATTGGAGCGCCGCGAAAAGCGGATACGCCCGCGTTCCCCTGACTCATTAATAGGAGTCGCTAGGAAGTGCCCCTCGCGTAAGTGGCGCACCTCTATCTCGTAGCGCACATTAAAATTCTGAGAGAGATAATCCAATCGCTCTCTAAATTCCGCTCCTGCCACAGGAGCTTTATGGCGAGGGTCGCTTACTTCACTTACAGCCAATTCCTTAAGACATTCAGCTGAAAAATTTCTATCCAAATATCCAATATCAAGTGGACCACTTGCGAACGGAGAATTCAGAAGCAGCCAGCGATGAAAGGGGAGGGTGCTTTTTATTCCGGAGAGCTTATAAGCACGCAAAGCGGCGTAGGCGCGCGCAATTGTTTCTTGCCGCGTTGGTCCGCTTACGATTAGCTTGCTAAGCATAGCATCATAGAAAAGCGTCACATCATCGCCCTGCACAAAGCCATAGTCTTCTCGCAAATAAGCTGCCTGCGGGCGAACTAACTCTTGAATACGGCCTTTGTCAGGAGAGAACTTTGTAGCCGGATCTTCTGCATAGATTCTAAACTCTATGGCATGCCCCCTAAACTTCACTTGCTCTTGCTTAAGGGGGAGCGCCTCGCCCTGCGCTACGCGCAGCTGCAATTCTACCAAATCGACTCCCGTAACAGCTTCTGTTACGGGATGCTCAACCTGAATTCGCGTATTCATCTCGAGAAAGTAAAACTTCTCGTCCTTTACTAAGAACTCGGCAGTGCCAGCATTTGAGTAATGCACACTGCAGGCTGCCTCGACTGCCGCGTGCTCAATCGCAGCTCTCAAAGCAGGAGAAAGAAAGGGGGCTGGTGCTTCCTCTACCAGCTTTTGATGTCGCCTTTGCGTGGAGCAATCTCGAGTACCAAAATGCAGAATCGTTCCGTGGCTATCACCAAAGATCTGCACCTCTACGTGTCGTGGTTGATGGATATATTGCTCAAAGTAAACAGCTTCGTTAGCAAAATTCTTGAGCGCTTCCGCTCGCGCTAGTGGCAGCGCAGCCATAAGCTCGGCACAATTTTCAACAATGCGCATACCGCGCCCGCCACCGCCAGCAACAGCCTTAACTATGACCGGGAAGCCAATCTCTTCCGCCCGACGCACAAGCTCAGCATCGCTCAGGCCAGCTGGAGCGCCCAGTGTAATTGGAACACCGCGCGCAGCAGCCAGCTTACGAGCCTCAGTCTTGCTGCCCAGCGCTTCTATGCTTGCTGGCTCTGGGCCTATGAAACGCAGTCCGGCAGCCTGCACCTTACGAGCGAAATCTGCGTTCTCTGAAAGAAAGCCATACCCTGGGTGTACTGCGTCACAGCCACTTTCCACGGCTGCTTTTACCACTTTATCAGCTGCTAAATATGAGTCTTTGGCTGCGGCTGGACCAATAACGACAAGTTTTTCGGCCTCCCGAGCAAACAGAGAACCACGATCGGCCTCGGAAGCGATACAAACGCTCTCTATATTAAGTGTCTTGCAGGCGCGTTGGATGCGCCGAGCTATCTCGCCACGGTTTGCAATCAAAACTCGCTTTATCTTAGTATTTTGGATCATACTGCTCACTGAGAGGAGTCGAGTTTACATCTGGAGCTCAATATGTCTAGCAAATCTCACCATAAAGTCATTATTCTCGGCTCCGGCCCGGCCGGACTAACGGCGGCAATCTACACCGGGCGAGCAAACTTATCCCCATTGCTAATCCACGGCCCTCTACCGGGTGGACAACTTACTACCACCACTGAGGTTGAGAACTTCCCTGGCTTTCCAGAAGGGGTAATGGGACCCGACCTAATGCAGCTAATGGAAAAGCAGGCCGGGCGATTCGGTACCAGTATTCAAATGGACACCATTTCAGCTGCTGATATTAGCAAGCGTCCATTTACGCTTACTGGCAGCAACGCAGTATACACCTGTGATGCCCTTATAATTGCTACTGGCGCGACACCAAAGCTGCTTGGCCTGCCATGCGAACGTACTCTTATGGGATATGGCGTGTCGACCTGTGCCACCTGTGACGGTGCATTCTTCCGCGATCGCATAATTGTAGTGAATGGTGGTGGAGACTCGGCGTGCGAAGAGGCGAATTTCCTAACGCGGTTTGGCAAAAAGGTTTACCTAGTTCACAGACGAGACCAGCTTCGAGCCTCAAAGATCATGCAAGAACGAGTCATGAAGAATCCAAAGATCGAAATTGTCTGGAATAGTCAGATAGTAGATATCAAGGGCTCAAAGGAAGCGGGTGTCAGCGCAATTACGATTAAAGATACAAAGACCGGGCAAACTCGAGACCTGGCCTGTGATGCGGTGTTCATAGCAATTGGACACTCTCCCAATAGCTCCCTTTTCAAGGGACAGCTTAGAATGGACGAGAATGGCTACATAGTACCGGAGCCAAACTCCGCAAAAACAGACAAGCCGGGTGTCTTTGTGTGCGGAGATGTTCAAGATCATGTATTCCGTCAGGCAATTACTGCTGCTGGTTCAGGCTGCATGGCTGCCATTGAATGCGAACGTTGGCTTGAGTCCCAAGAGTAAGCTCGCTGTTAAGATGAAAATTGAGAGTGGGAATGGTTTTTACGCTTGGTGCATCCAGGGCGGGCAATTGCCATTGTCGTCTCTATTCGGGTTAACGCTCTGAGTGCTCAGAGTTCGCAGCGAACAGGTTCTACATAGTGTGGCAGTCCCCCGCGTTTAAAACAAAAAAGCCGGCACATTGGCCGGCTTTTAAGATTTTAGGCTCTTATCTTAGCCAATCGTACCAACCAACTTGATGGCGATAACGAAAGCAATAATTACCAATGATTCAACGAAAGCCAAACCGATTAGCATTGGAACAAACAACTTGCCTTGAGCAGCAGGATTGCGTCCGATTGATTCCAAAGCGGCGCTGATAGCTTT
>JAIBBV010000082.1 GCA_019694465.1 Oligoflexia bacterium | reverse complement strand
CGCTGTGCTGGGTCCTGTTGCATCATTCGATCTAGCAACGCACTTTCGGTTGGGCCGATTTCTTCTCCTAAGAGCATTCTGAGCACCGGCCCCAGACCATAAATGTCACTAGCAGCCTCAATCCTCCCTAGGGCAAGCTCAGGAGCGGCTTGTGCTACATCGACTGTTGACCCGACTCGTGCGGCCGCAAAACCATGATCCAGGAATAAAGGTCCACGCTCATCAAAAGCTACGTTTGCCAAACAGATATGACCGTGTACTATACCGGCACGATGCAGCATTGAAAGTGCACGCAAAAGGCGTTGCACGAATTGCAATGGATGGTAAGGCAACCACTCCAAGCCACCATTCAGAAGTGTGTGCTGGAAAAAACGCCTTCTTATCCAAAGCTGGCCATCTGACTCACCGCATGCCAGCAAGCAATTTCCAAGAGACTGTTCCTTTAGGTTTTGATTTAAGCTCTTTAGTTTTGCGTAACGCTCACGATCTAGCCCAAGCTTTGGATCACTAAATCGCACGATGCTAACTAGGCCTTCGTGCAATAGTAGTGGGCGCGTGTCCCATGCCTCTGCACCTACAAGTGCCCCTACCAACACACCTGGACTTGAGCTGCGCGTAACCAGCTCCTGCACGCGTATACGCTGCTCAGCGCTAAGATTTTCTGGATTAATGACACGCGCGGCGGGCGAGCCCCCTTCTTGGGGCTTTTGCTCCTTCACAACGAACAAGTGCTTGGGCTTGCCCTGCTGTTTTGAGTTCATCTCTACTAAGGCCCTGAAAAGACCGGCTAATTTACTATCGGCCGCAGTGTATCAAGAATGTTATGCTGAAAAAATTATAAATGTTTCCACAAGTTATGGAAAGATTTTGGGCCAGATTCTTAAGTCAGCAAGCTAGGCTTGTGGTAGCCGATCGCCGCTAGGGTTAACCGGTGGTATTTGGACTTGCAGCAGTCAGAGGTTCCCTTATGACCTGAATCAGGACTCTCTCTGCAATTATCTGGAATTCATAGTTTCTCTCATCTTGGCTGCGCGCGTGGTCTAATCTAATCGACCCGAACTGGCGGAAACCGCTATGAAGGCATCAGATCTAATCGGAATGGGCGCACATCCTTGTTTCCCTGGCCTCGATACATCGAATAGCTGTGCTTTCTTTGGTAGGTCTTGTGCAGAGCTTTCAACTTTCTACTTGGTACCATCACTAGATCTAGCTACTAGCAACTGATGGAAGGACACAAGACTGAGGCGGCGAGGTGTGAGAACCAACTGACAGCGTATAGCTGTTAAAAACCGCCTCCGTCTTAATTTAATGAGCAGCCACATCGGTTCGACGGAGCTGCAGATGCACGAGGCATATGCGCCTACGGGGAGATGGTAACCGAGACTAATGGCTCAGCCCCGTAGTCTCCGAGATACTGCTTGCTCAAGCTCAACGCCAGTTGTTCAAGGAACTCCTTATCCCAGAACTCCTTGGCGCCCCTGGTATCTAGCTCTTTGAGCATCTGACTGTGCAGATATTTACTGAGGCCCTTTGCAGAATGCCCTCTTGGGTTATCCTGTAGTAGGGCCGCCAACCGATCAGGGAAAGTCCCCAGTCGGCTAATCTGCACCTCTGCGATCTGTGGCGTACCTGTCTCGCTCCGATCAAAGAGGCGAACGAACACCATTGAGTCCGGTGGGAACACAGGCAATCTCCGCGCAAATAGAAACGGATGTGCCTCCAACTCCCCCTCAGAATACGGTGCCCAATTGTAAAACAAAAACCTCCCTTGCTGATCGAAGTAGAGTGTAGCGTTGGACGGATTCTTCAATCCGGTAACGCCCAAGAACACCTCTACTGAGGCAAGCAGGCCTAGCAGGCCTGTGATGAATGGCGCCAGGCATATTAACGACAGGGGTAGTCCCATGAAGCCAGCACACAAGAGCCCAAAGCTGGGCCCTACAAGGCAGGCATCCCCTGGACAGAAACTCCACCAGAGGATGCCCGCGAAAAGTGGCGCCCCATACCTCATGGATCCCTTGGGAGTGACCTTCTTCGTCCACACAGCGAAGAGGAGGAAAGAGCAGATGAGGAAGTACCCGACCGCACCCAGCACCACGAAGGCAGACTCTCCGTTCATGACTAGCCTCCTTTAAGGCTGTCTTGGAGACGAACTAGGCAAGAAAACCTTTTCCTTACCGCCTCGTCTCATGTGCGGGCTGCTGGCAGTCCGCACATGAAAACGAGGTAAAACACAACTACCCGAAATTAAATAAGTTAGAGAGCCTAAACTATCATGACTGGGCATAACGCCCATTTATGTATTGTACGCCTAAACATGTGCTAGTCAAACCTGCGCCTTCAACCCCTAAAATGGCAGCTTAGAAATATAGCAATAATAGGATTTGCCAAATCGAACACTTAGGAAGCAGAAAATGTTTCTACTGGCTTTGCTACGCCGCCGCCCGTTTGGCAGCTATTAGGGCATCAAGCTCTTCTTTCACGCGCCCCAAAATTTCTTCGTAAGAAAATGCGCCTAGCAGTGTCCCACGCCGCTTAAGATTTACGTGTTTAGGCGCGCACCACAGACCAAGGTCAGCATCATCTGTTTCACCCGGCCCATTAACTCGGCAGCCCATAACTGCAATGGTGATATTTTCATCCTGGGCAAATCGAGAGATTTCTCGTACCTGCTCGGCCAACTTGACGAAAGCTTCGTTTTCAACCCGCGAGCAAGACGGACAAGAAATTAGGTTAAGTCCCTTGTGTTCAAACTTTGGAACGGAGCGAAAACGTCCCGCATAAACATCATCGACAATCTTTCGGCCTACTAAGATCTCCTCGAACTTTCGCTCAAATGGCAAGGTTAGACTGACGCGCAAAGTGTCCCCAATACCAAGCGCAAGCAAATTTTCGAAGGCTACACGGGTTTTAATCTCGCCCATTGGCAGCATGCCCGCCTCAGTTACGCCTAGGTGAATTGGGATCATGGGGTGACGCTCAGCAAACGCCTTATTCAGGCTTATCACCGCATTTGGATCTGAGCTTTTTAAGGAGACTACATAGTTCTCAAATCCTAAACGATCCATGTACTCAATATGCTCATCGCAAGACTTAAGCGCTGCTTGTTGCGAATCTTCACTATGCTCTGACTTGGATGGATCCAGTGAACCGAAATTTATTCCTATGCGCAAAGCCAGCTCGTGCTGGCGTGCACAATCGACGATAAACTTAACTTTCTCAAATACCGGAATATCCTTCTCGTGGTGATGCAGATGTCCAGGGTTGTAGCGAATTTTATCCACATGTGGAGCGACTAAGCTGGCGAGGCGATAACTTTCCTGCAAATCTACAACTAATCTCGCTTTGGTACGCTTACGAATCTCCGCCAGCGCCTCTACGTCGCGCTTGCTATCCACCGCTACGCGAATGATATCAGCACCGTGCTCAAGCAATAGCTCAATCTGGCCCAAGGTAGCTTCGATATTCTGGGTCTTGGTCGCGCACATCGACTGGATGGCGATCGGGTGCTGCGAGCCAAGCAGCAGGTCCCTAACTTTGACGCTGCGTGTGGGGCGACGAGTAATCTTGGATTTTGCGTTAATCTCGCTCATAATTAATACGATTTATTAGGGCTAAACGGCGTATGGCCGCTGCGCGTGAGAGCGAGATTAAGCACGGGCCTAAGACCTGTGCAGAGCCTCGCGACACTTAAGTTTGGCGCAATTGCAAAGGTCTCCCAAAGAGCCTTTGACAGTTTATCCCAAGCAAATAACAATTAGATCTTATAGCACTTTGGGAATTTCAATTATAGGGGACCGCATGTCACGCTATCTTATTGCAATTGCGATATTTCTATCTGCGCTGGCCCAGCCCGCTTGGTGTGATTCTGCACAGGAAAGCTTCCTACCCATTTGGAAGCTATTAAACAACCAAGAGAAACAGCAGTTTATCTCTGGCTATTTGCATGGCTGGCAAGATGCTGCCAAGGTAACTGACATTGCGATTGGCTATGTACGCGAAAACCCACAAAAGGCGGTCGAGGGCTTACAGAGCATTAGATCCGTTTATGAGGTTGGCGATTTACGTCCCGCCGATATAGCCCAACAAATCGAGCGCTTTTTCGCTGACTCATCCAACAAAGACGCCTCACTTTCAAAGGCGATAAGTTTCGCCCGAGCACAGCTGCGATAGTTTTTGGCTACCGAACCCCGTGAGACGCTGAGCAAACACATTAGCCCAAACGGGCTATATGTGTTATAAGCAAAAGGCATAAGGGTTAGCGCGAGTGCTAAGGGACTTGTCCTGGTGGAATAGCGCAATTAGTGCTTAGTATTTGTTCTAAGCACTATGATCTCCCGCGTGCGCCAGAAGTTGCGGCGTTCCCTTAAATCTAGGCCCAGTGGAGCCTGGATAGCTAGAGGAGTTGGGAATTATATTCTGCTAAAAACTTTGGCTCTAATTTTGCTCCCCGGTAAGGAACGGCGTGGAAGAAATAAGTGAAATATTTGAGCGAATATCCGAAACTTACGAGCAGCCTGTGCCAATCGGCGGGCGCTGTGAGAGCACAGTCTATTATCGCGTTGAAGCGCTAAGCGAGTCAGATTTGGATCAATGTGCTGAGTATGTGGCCTACCGTATTAAGAATGTGGTGGCACCTCAAAGCCCTCAGCTTTTCTTAAAATTGCCAGGTGGTTACAGTTTTTTCGCCGAGCGCCTTGCAGCCTTCTACTCAGAACTAGTTGGCAAGGAAATCCCGCTTGAGCAGTATCTC
This sequence comes from Oligoflexia bacterium, assembly GCA_019694465.1. Classification (GTDB taxonomy): domain Bacteria; phylum Bdellovibrionota_C; class UBA2361; order UBA2361; family JAFLCA01; genus JAIBBV01. The sequence continues at coordinate 2,754 of JAIBBV010000082.1, read as the reverse complement.
GAAAGTAAGATCTCTAACGGTCTTGGAACTAAATATCGCGGCCATAACGCCATATTGGTCACTGACGTTATTACAACTGCTAGATCCAGCCTTGAAGCTCACACCAAAGCCACGCTACGTGGTATTCCTGTGCTTTGCTGGGCGACACTAATTGATAGAACCTTCGGCCCGGGCCCAGTACCAGTTGTATCTGCCTACACTGGAGCTCCCGTAAGGCTACTGACCCAAATTGGCTAAAAGCGCTCCAATAAAACTTGTAAATATGACTGGTGTCGAATTGGGCCTCCCAAATCTAGGGGCGCAATGTAAGAGTGCTTTGCAAATGCGCTCTAGTAGACATGGGAGGACACCAGGCGACGCGAAAGCGAAACGGGCAATAAGCAGAGCTAGAGTGATCCCCTATTTCTACCTCCAGAGTTTTAGCCTACTGATTGCTTCAGTGTTTCTGCTAGATCCTCTAGCATCCAGGCTTGTTGTTTGTGCTCTCCCTCAAGTTTCAGGAGTAGCTTCCTAGCACGCTCGATATGCGCCAGCGCCGCGTGTTTAACTAAGCTCTTACTCGCCGCTGGTTTCGCAAGCACCCTTGAAGTTAAAGATCTATTGAAACTACGCAGGGAAATAATTTCTGCCATAATGCCGCACTCGGGAGAAACAACGCCCCTTGGTTTAAGCAATTTAAACCAAATTTGCAAGCACAATCTGGGAGTCTTTTTTGATTAATTACAACGCCACAGATCCCGCTTTAAGAGCCGGAAATTGAGACCTAATATCTTCAAGTCTTTTCTAGTGTCTCAGCGCTAGAAGCTATTTAAAAATAGCTTCTAGTCGCGCCAAGGATGGCGCGGCAAACGCCGAAGGCGTTTGTAACGTGGCAAGGCATGGGCACTTTGAGCCCCGTGCCGAGTTCGGAGCGATTCAAAAATGGGCAGAACCCCATTTTTGAAATGACTTGTAGTGTGCTGAGACAGTGATTTCTTAAATTATTGTAGCGCTGGACGCTAGCGGCCGCGCAGCGGAATAACCTTTGCCTGCGGACGCATCGCTTCTGACTCTTCCTCCAGCATACTCTCAGAGGAGAGCTCAATTGTTGGCGCCTGCACTTTGCTACGAGCAAGCACCTCATGCAATTCGTGGTGTGCAGCCTGTGATGCCTGCTCACGAGCTTTCAGCAAAACTAACTCACGACCTAGAATAGCAGCCTTCACGAAGTCTCCATTCTCAGCTGCCATTATAAGGTCGCGCTGCTTTTGATGAACTTCCTTCTCGGCACCACGCCAATTTGAGTAGAAGCGATCTCTCAAAGTGAAGATGTCGGAAACTAGGGCCTTAGAGCTGCCTGTTTCAAGCGCATGCGAAATCTGACGCAGTAAGTCGGCGTTAACTTCCTTCCATTCCTGCGCCTGGAGCTCACGGAACTCAGCGTTAGCAACGCCGATGCGCTCAACTGATGTATATAACCTTAGAGCCTTTCTGCTCTTCTGCATGAGCTCGGAAAGACGAGAACGAAATGTATGACCATCCATCCGGCAATAATACCAGGCGCTATGTGTCGAGATCAATTAGATTGATTAGAGCGTCCAAAAAAGTCAGCTATAGATTCTGCTAAAAGCAATTCATCAGTAGTCAAAGACGAGACTATGTTCCCAAACCGCTGTTTATCGCCCTCACTGTAAGGAATATCCGGACCAACTCAAGGTGATTGCTCTAGTGTCCAGCACTACAATAATTTAAGAAATCACTGACTCAGACCACTAACTATTACGAACGCATTGCGCGCGAAGTCGTCCAGCGGTACGGCAGGCATGCAGCAGGTTTGCCTTTGAGACTGTCTCAGGAATACGGTCTACTGCAAAATCCCCTCGCCCCACCCACCTACAAATGGCCGGGCAAGCACCTAAATAGGCTCGCAGGGCTTCTGCGAACAAGTCTATCATCCTGTCCTTCCCAATCACACTTATCATTCTGGCCGTGACCTCGGGAGCATCCAGTCGTAGTCCTATGTCAAGAAAAGCCATTCCACTTACGCCTGGTTTGGGATTCGGAACACGTAGTGACCCTAGCAGACGTGGCACCGCTTTAACCTCCAAGCCGGAGAGGGCTACTAAGTTGCGCAGGTCTCGTTCAGGTAATTTTGTCATTCTTAATACTTCAGATTTAGGGCGCTCTCATTCGGCAAAGCCATTCAACCTTGGCTCAATTTCCCCACGTATAAACTTAAAGGCAAAATGAAGCACATGAAAGGATATAAATAATGTTGCGCCACTGCATCTCCCAGCGCTCTAGGCTTTACTGTTCTATTAGCAGCATCCTAGGTGTCCTGAGTCAGCGATTTCTTGAATAATTGTAGCTCTGGACACTAGCCAGTCATGGACGTCCGCAGTCGAACCAGCAACACCTTGTGTCCCAAGCCTACAAACTTTTTTAAACCTATTTCCGTCTCGGGATACTAGAGCTTAGCTCACAAATACACCATGAAGTGGATTTTGGCCCGGCCATTTGTGCCGATCGCGGCAACTTTTGCCGGCAGCTACCATACTGGGAGCTAAAATCCCTCAATATATTGGCTTACTAGCATGGCATAGGTATTGCTCTTAGGCCTTCTCATCAAGAGAGATCTTGAAGTGCAGCTAATGGACAACTAGTTGAGCAAGAGCTGGAACCTCAATGCCACACACACTACTTCCCCAGCTTTTGTGAATCTAGGACGTTAAATTGCTGCAGGGCCCACGTAATCATGGACCGACTAGCGAGGCC
>JAIBBV010000041.1 GCA_019694465.1 Oligoflexia bacterium | reverse complement strand
AATTGTCAGTGATTACCGTGGGATAGCTGTGCGGGTTTGCTAGCCACCCTCATAACCCATCGAGCTTATTGGATAGATTTGGGGCCTATGGTAGAAATGCGAGCGAGTGGAACTATAAGCCGCCGCAGAAATTTTGAGGCTGTATTTTAGGGTGCTAGTGCGAGCTAGCTAAGGATACGCATGAAAGTAACGAGCCGAGGTTTCAATGTAATTGCATTAGTCGCATTTTTTGTGGCTTTTGCTCTCGCCACTTCAAGCGTGCAGGCCCAGACTGGCGGCGTTGTCCCAGCTGTCGCCCCAACTCCTTACTGGAAATATTGCGTACGCTACCCCGGCTCTCGACTTTGTCCAAGGAAGACCCCAACTCCTACGCCTACAGCGAGCGCAACTGCAACAAGCTCCCCGACGGCAACGGCAAGTCCGACTGCCACGGTGACCCCGACAGCTACTCCGACCGCAACGCCAAATCTAACTCCGACTGTTATTCGTGATACCCTTGGTAGCTTCCAACCGGGCTTAATTTGGCTGGTGCAGGCGACACGACCGCCGGTGCTGGGCGAATTGGAAATATGCTTGGTGCCTTAGTAACTGTGCCAGGGACCCAAAACTTTAAGGTCACAGAAGTCTCTATGATAGTGGGCGCCATGGGAAGCTTGCCAGGCGGCGATGTCAACTGGGGCGTAGATTTCCTTTATGGGGTGACCGCTCACAGCAGCACTAGCCATGCCGCTAACAACTTTACTAATGGCGACTTACTGCCATTTACTAGCCTTGGAATGCCAAACTATACCTACCTGGGTGTTGATATATGGACCCTTGGCGCATTTGTCTATCAGTTGACTTTTAATAACTTGCCGCAGAATTTAGTATTGCCGCCTGGCACCTCAGTATTGAGCTTTTATTTTGAAACCGTGGGGCCGTCGCAGCCCTATGTGGTGGTAATTGAAACGCTAAATACAACGCTTCCAAGTGATTGGTGGTTGACAAATTATACGCCGCAACTACCAAGTGGATCACCTTACTTCCCAAATATTAGTGGCTTTGCAAATGCGGGAGTAATTTCCTTTCAGGTGAAGGGCCTGTATCAGTAGAAAGTTACCAAAAAAATCTATTGACGTAGTTTGTTGTGCCCCATAGCGTGTTCCCATTACCCTGGAGCGCTACTGTTTGGCACACATCGCTAGCAGTGCCGTATCCGTTTATTGTAAACTTAGATAGCGCCCCCGTTGACTTGAACTTCACCGCACTCATTCCCCCAACCATAGAACAAATGGCTCTATTCACTCCATGACGCATCTGCGGTGAGCTAGCGACAATTCCGAGCGCTAGAAAAGAAATTAGTATGCCAGCCTCAGTTGACACTGCGCCGCAGGTTTTAAGCCACTTCCTCATCAGATACTTCCCTTACTAGTAGCTACTTGTTCTACGCCATGGTGCGCATCTGCAAGAACAGCCCCAGTTTTAGTAAACAAGTATGCTTTTCTTATAAAGCGGGCACAGGCAAGCAGCCCAAAGAGACTTGTGATAATGACGCCAAGCGTGATGCTAGCAATGAACCCAAGCAGCATTCCGCGCGCGGTGAGAACTGGTGTCCGGATGCGCACTATAAATCAGGACGCTTCCTAATGTTGGAGCCTTCAGACGCTAGCGGGTAGTAGCAAATAGAGCTGTCTCGACTTACCGCATGTAGAAAGGCTTGACGCCAATTGAGGCCGAGGCAATTGAACGGCTATGTCGGCTAGCAGGAATTAGAATTACTTTTACTCGCTCTGCCCCTATCATGTTTTGATGGCAAAGGTTCTCTAGCTTCTCTTTAATGCGTCGCGCCATCTCTTCGCTACAAGCAGCGAGACATACTCCCAAGTGGTACGTCAATTCCGGATTTCCGGAGTCTGTTGTTTGCTCAGCGCAGGTTAGCGTTAGGGATTCAATCTTTGCTTCTGTTTTAGCTGTTTGCATGAGCTTTGCCCTTAGCTCGCTTAGTTCTTGTTGGGCCAGTTCTCGAAAATTAGTTTGCTCTGCCTTAAAAACCTCCGCCTGTTCAGCAACTAATTCAGCCATTGTATCAGGATCATTTAAGATCCCGGCTTTAAGCCTTGAAATCTCCCAAGGCGATAGTTCCTTTTCGATTTCTTGCCCGGGGTTAATGCATAGCCACCAGCCATCAGGAATAAGCTTAAGCAAGGCCTCCCCAGTATAGGACCGCGATTCAAGAGCGATGCCTATCCACTCATCTAGAAATTGGGGCTGAGAAAAGCTTGGGACTATAACCCGCTCCTTATCTTGCACACCCAATACAGAGACAAGGTCGTTTGGGTAGCTAGGCGTGTAGCTTAGTTGTTCTTTCTGATGTCTAAGTGGAACTGTAAATTTATGGCTTAGGAATTCAATAAAAAAGCGCTCTAGTGCTGCTGGCCCACCATCAGCTGCCTGCAATAAGGTCTGGTCGAATTCTGACTGACTGTCGGCGGCCATGCGCTACCGTTACTTCGCATTAACCTGCTTAATTACCTCCTCGGTAATATCGGCTGAAGCCTGTCCAAATAGTACTGGGCCGCGTGATGACTCGCCTTTATCTAGGACCAAGTCAATCTTATTCTGCTCCGCATACTTGCGAATAGCAGAAAGGGCGCGGTCCGTTAGTTCCTTATTGATCTTCATGAACTGTTTGCGCAGGTCCTCGTCTGTATCTTTCACCATGCGTGCGAAGTCCTTGGCGTCTTGGCGAAACTTCTCGACTTCCTTGGAGTCCGGTGCGGCGCCGCTCTGCTTTAGCTTGTCCTCTGTCGCCTTTAACACTTTACGCTCTTCATCTACTTTTGACTTTGCCTTCAATGAAGCCGCATCTAGCTCCTTCTTCTTGTTCTTCGCATCTGGTGATTCATTCAGCACCCGGTTTACATCGACGGTGGCTACTCTAAAATCAGCACGCGCAAGGCTAGGCAAGGTAGCTAGGCTAATTGTGGCTAAGCAAAGTATGTAACGAAGATTTGAAAACATACGACATATCCTTGAAGGAAAGAGGCAGGGCAGTAATTTTCAAATGAGCTATGACCCCTTTTGAATGTGCCCCGGAGTTAGAGTACTTGTACCCTAAATCCTCGAATATTGCGATGGTTTGTAGAAAATTGTGCCTAGCGCCTTAGAGGCTGTAGCATAGTGATGCTTATACTTGGCTACAGGCTCCTAGCCTATTTCAACCGGGATTCCGCCAGGAATTTGCGGAAGCTTCTGGTTTAGCAGCTCAACTACTGTGCGAAACACGCGACGCGCTTCGAAAGTTAATGAATTATTGTTGCCGCAATCGGCATACAGGGCAACCGGGGTGTCATGATCGGCGTCAATCGGAGAGAGTGCGAAAGCCTTGCTGCCAAAGGGTGAGCAGGCTGCTTCTTTGTTTCCAAAAGACTGAACTTTCGAGAAACACTGCGCTAATGGATTTAGCGGGTCGGTTAGCTCTATGGTCTGCCCGTTGCCGATATTTGGGCCGCGCGCGGCTACGACTATCGCTTTGCTGCGGTCCTTAGAAACTACAATAATGGCGGATTTTTCAAATGGGCCCTTATCTACTAACATCTGTAGCAGCCCAGTTAGTAGCTCTTCGCTCGTCTTTGCATCTCCGCAGATGCTGGAAAAGTTATTAACAATCTGATTTCCAGCGCTAGTGCGCAGTTTTGGCGGCTCTTTGAGTTCGGCTTTCTTCTCCACGCGGGGTACAACTTTGGACTGCGGCGCGCTTGGCTTTAGATTGAATTGTTCGTTTAGCTTCTCGTTAGTTTCTTTAATTACGGTGGTTGGCGCAGGCTTCTTTGGCGCTTCGGCTGGTGCTACTGCCTTGGGCTTTTCCGCGGGAGCGGACTGCTGTGGCGCTGCTGGAGTACCTTTGATGATGCTACTGATTTCATTTTGCAGAGCGGATTGTTCAGAAGTCTCGGGCTTTGAGGCCTGTGCAGCCGGTTGTTCTGTGCCGGGAGCTGCGCCTAGCAGGGCTTCCTGCTTTTTCTTCTCCTCGAGCATCCGTAACGAGAAGAGGTACTCTGATACGCGTTCGTAAATTCTAAGATATTGCGCTTCGTTCATTTGAAGCATGCGCAAGGCACTCTTGGGCGCCAAGGTTTTGCCAGGTGCCAGCTTTTCCCAGCGATTATTATCGAAAGCATCGACCATTTCTGCAGCCGCTTGGCAAAGTGGCTTCATTATTGCGCGATCCGGGGTACGCGCGCGTGCATCGCGGTCAAGTACGAATAGCAAAGCTTCGGGTACGCCGTGGCGTCGCAGATAGGTTACGCCCATCTTCTCGACGTCAAACTTGTGATCCTGAGCAAGTCGGTAGTTGATTCCGCTGCGTGATAGGTCTTCGGCTAATTTAGTGTATGTTTCGCCAAGGTGAAGTACAGCTAGCATTTCACCCACGAACATAAACAAGCCCACCGCTTGGCAATCATCCACAAGCGTGCGTGCTAAGGCCTCGGCTAATATAGTGGCAACAATCGAAGTACGCTTGCACCTATTGCGGTGCATATCAAACCAATGCTTGATATCTTCATTTTCAAGCGGTTGGCGCTCCTTCATCTTGTCCAGGGTTTCTAGGACCACATCGGAGCCAAGCCGTACTATAGCTGTTTTTACGGAAGTGATCGGTGAACGTCCACCAGAGAAGAACATGGCGTTAGATGTACGCAGCAGTTCGATCACGATTGCAGGATCCTGCGCCGCGACAATTGCCAGATCTTCAACGCGTATATTCTTGTCTGTTACTAAGCGCCGCGCTTCCTGCCAAACTGGCAAATCAGCTGGCATGAGGATAGAAAATGGGCGTCCGGCTACGCGGCCGCCTTCGGCGCCCGTATCGTTTGAGTTCTCCTCGTTTGGGCTGTGACCCTTGTCGTCGCTCATGTGATTGATCGGGCAATAATTTCAATAAGTTAATGCCCTACCTTCTTCCCTTACTTAGTACAGTCGGCAGGCTCGCAAATAACCTTAATCCCCTGGATCTACTCGAAAGTGAGGGATAGTGTAGGGCGCATGTATGGATTCACAGCGGATCACAAGAAATACGTGAGTCACAGGAGATATTCTGTGACCCCTCACGGGGTCGATTCGCGTCTAGCGAAGCGAGGGCGATTGAGGCGAACTGTTCACATAATTGGCCGTCCCCGATTAGGGGACGACAAGAGAAAGACAGATGTTTTTTATGAAATTTTTTACCGTTTCAATTACCACCAATCACTATACAATTTACCCCCGTAAATGGTTACGGGTGCGTTGCATGAGTGATGACGTAAAAATCAGCCCTAAGAGGGCTTTGTGGTGTCACTTGTGATCTGCTCCAACACTTTTTGAGGTTGATTCAGTATGCGTATCGAGAAAGATTCCATGGGCGAGATGCAGGTTCCAGAAGATGCTCTATACGGAGCATCGACGCAGCGCGCTGTGCTGAATTTTCCGGTTAGTCCGCTGCGTTTTTCTCGTCGTTTCATTCGTGCTTTGGGCATGATCAAGAAGGCAGCGGCAATGGCCAACAAAGAGCTTGAATTGGTGCCAGCCGATAAGGCTGACGCCATTTCTAAAGCCGCCGATGAAGTGCTTGTAGGCAAGCTAGATGCGCATTTTGTAGTCGATATTTTCCAGACCGGTAGCGGCACTTCAACCAACATGAATGCTAATGAAGTTATCTCCAACAGGGCGATTGAGCTACTTGGTGGCAAGCGTGGCGACAAAAATCTTATTCACCCCAACGATCATGTAAACATGTGTCAGTCGTCTAACGACGTAATTCCGACTGCAATTCATATTTCGGCTTACGAGGCTTGTCAGCGTGAACTGATTCCGGCCTTAGAAAAATTGCATAAGGCGCTGCAGTCAAAGGCTCGTCAATTCCAGGATGTCGTCAAGTCCGGGCGCACGCATCTTCAGGATGCTACCCCTATCACTTTGGGCCAGGAATTGAGCGGTTATGCAGCGCAGGTGGGCTACGCTGTTGATCGCGTCAAGCGTTCTTTGCCGATGCTAGCGGAGTTAGCTTTGGGGGGCACAGCTGTTGGTACTGGCTTAAATACGCACCCCGACTTTGCCAAGACTGCTATTAAGCACATCGCAGCCATGAGCGATTGTCCTTTTGTTGAAGCGCGCAATCATTTCGAGGCTCAGGGGGCACGTGACGCGGCTGTCGAGATGAGTGGGCAGCTAAAGACGATAGCCTGCTCCTTAATGAAGATAGCGAATGATCTGCGTTGGCTCTCATCGGGACCGCGCTGCAGCTTGGCCGAAATTACGTTGCCAGAAACCCAGCCTGGCTCAAGTATCATGCCGGCCAAGGTGAATCCTGTAATTTGCGAATCCATGATGATGGTATGTGCGCATGTGTTTGGTAATGATGCATGCATTAATGTATGTGGTCAGCATGGGAATTTCGAATTAAATGTGATGCTGCCAGTGCTTGGCTACAATTTGCTTCAAGCGATTGAACTGCTGGCAGCTGGGGCAGCTAATTTCTGCGATAAGTGTGTGCTTGGCATCGAGGCAGACCGCGCCAAGTGCCTAGAGTATGCAGAAAAGAGCTTGGCAACTTGTACTTCGCTGGCGCCCAAGATTGGTTATGATTTGGCAGCCAAGGTGGCGAAGAAGGCCTTCAGTGAAAACAAGACTGTTCGAGAAACTGCCCGTGAGATGAAGGTGCTGCCAGAGGCAGAGTTGGCGCGTGTACTTGACCTTATGGCGATGACCAAACCTGGGCTTTAAGGATTTAAAGGCCGCCTTTTAGTAGCTTTAGGCAACTAGCTGATAATAGGCGTAAATGCAGCTACCCTAAGCATTGCTCTCAATAAGTCCACAATTTCTGCCGATACTCAATGCAGAGTCGGACCCTTATAGTATGGGCCTATTTTGATTTCGTTACCGCCACCAGGCCTGTTAGAGTGGAACAATGAGAAAGATTTTAGAGCGTTTTGCCAGGTTTATAGAGCAAGTAGGTTATCATCTCTTTGTGCCTAAAGCGCCGGTGCGAGTCAGGTCTCGCCGTAGCCGCTAGGTATACTTATACTGCTAAGCTTTTGGCACTTTCATTCTCCAAAATATCCAGTTGCGCCCGGGCTTGGCAGCTAATTTGTCTTCTTTCGTTGCACAAGCTGGGCTCTTAGCTAGAATGTGCATATGAGTCAGGAACCAGAACAACCTAGCCATCCATTCGGTGGGTGCAATAAGCTGATGTCGCAGTATGCGTGCATTGGTGGCGAGTTGCTAAAGTACGAGACCTCAGTGCGCCGCTATGGATACGGTTCATTTTCATCCTTCACTCATTTTCGAGAAGGAGTTAGCTTCGTGCCTGTTGAGGTGCTGGAGTCGTATCTGGAGGACTTGTTAGATCTGGATGTTGGGGAAGATAAGCTTTATATCGCGCGCCGATCACAGGGGATTCGTTGGATTTTGATATCCTCCCTAGGTCTCTGCGCAGCTATCGGGGTTGGCTTGGCCTCGGCTTCAAAAGGCGCTTCACTAATCTCTTCATTCGGCCTTACTTTGTGCTTGGCCTTGCCGTTTGGGATCCTGTGGCATTTGGCCCCACGTGATGGAGTGGCACGACGCATGGGGTTTGCTCAAGTATTGTCGCATGAAGTGGCGCGCCGCCGCGGAACTGACAAGGGGCCACGTGAGAGGATCTCATCACCATTGCTACTGGGTGAGCTATTGGCGCATAAATCGCCAGGTTCGGCGGCTCGAACTGCGACCCTGAGAGTGATACATTAAGGGTATTTCGCCAAAATTTTGGTTTGAGCGCAGGAAGGTTCTATGATTCTTGCGCCTGATAGATTATGCCTTCACTTTGTTAAGCGCTCTTAGTAGCCATTGGTTCGCTGCTAGAATCCCTCTCAAAAATGGGCTAGGAACAGGGCTTGTGGATTGCCACGTCCGAAAAATCTGTCTCGCAATACTAAGTAGGCTTCGCCTTAAGCATCTATGTGACCGCCTCTAGTCTGAAACACCCTAATTTAAATCACACCTCAAAAAAGAACCTGGTCTTGAATTTCTTCAAGACCAGGTCCGGTGTGCAATGTCTATGTTAGTTGAGGAGAACAGTATCTTTATGCAACCCTTTGCTTCGGCTTCATTGAATACCAAGGAGCAATGCGACTCTTGCCTCGCTTTGGCATTTCCTTGATTTTTGACGCTATAAACATAGGGTTCAAATCCAATTCACGGCACAGCCATGCGAAACTGAAGGGGCTAGGGTCAGTATCCTGAGCCGCTTCGAATATCCAAGTTTGTGCGTCGTCCATTTCAACTTTGTCGTTCCCGACGAAGTCGAGGATTGCTCTTTCCAGTATCGCCGTTAACAGGCGCCTTTCCGGCGTTCCTGTCTGGTTCGGTACTCCAAATAGAGCCAACCCTTCGTCATCTACACTTGGTAAATTTGATGCTGCGTTTGAGTCCATAAAACAACCTAATTGCTTACTTACCGTGCTCAAAGTCTATGACGCCACTGCCGTATTTTTATTCATGCGCTGCCCCAAGAATTTTAGTCGTTTAAATTTGCAAGGAATTTCAATAGTTTCGCCCCTGCAGTGAGTGCGCTATGCTGCCACAATGATTCGACTTTTTGGTCTCACGGCGCTGCTTTCGATTGGATTGGTTTCTCTTGCTGAGGCGGAGCATATCTGTCGTGCAGACGTGAACTATCTACTAAAAAGAGAAAAGGAGCAGACCCCAGCGACGATTTTCTATCGTGGGCTTGAAGCCCGTGGGGCTGATGAAGCAGCAGCTAAGGCTGCCTTGGCTGGTTTTGTGGAGTCAGAAAAGCCCAAAGTGCTTGCCGCTTGTAAGCGCGAGCACGAAAGCGAAGCTGATTGTGTGGCAGCCAAGTACGCTGCCATGGGTACTCAAATTCAGAATATGAGCTTCGCAGCGCGCAAGGGACTCGAAACCGCGATTGCAAATGATTGCAAGTCAAAGCAGGGGTTGTGTGAGTCCGTGGCTAGCTCTGAGCCAAAGTGTAGTGAGCTTTTAAGCGCCAGCCAGACCCCTGCTGCTGAGGCCGGAGGCAAAGAGGCCGGCAAGGGCGCTAAGGAAGATAAGAAAAAGAAGTGACCGAGATAGTCACTTCTTTCGAACATCGCACGCAGTCCTCAATGCAGCAAAAGCATGACAACTTGTGTTTGGTCACAGGAACTAAGTTCTAGAGCTGTCGACACCCCACATGTGATTTCACATGCTTGAGTAAATTACCAACTAGGAATTTTTCTTAAACCCGATCAAGTTGGCCTTTGCTGATGGTGGCATGCACATTGCTTTGGACCTTCAGACCTCCTTGCTGCACGTTGAGATCTGGTCTCAGAAAAATGCATTGGTGGTGGTTGGTGAGAATTTATAGTGGGGATGCATATGAAATTTTTTAGATTAACGTGTCTAGGTCTTCTAACTATCGTTGCAGTTTTTAATAGCAGCATAGCAGCAGCTCAAGTGCCAACAGTTTCAGTTCATCGTTTCAAAACCCTGGGAAATCCTCCCCCCAATGATCCAAGAATGATGATTGTGAAGATTGATGGCAAAACCTTTTACGCAATTTGCGATCACAATGGGCAGCCCTATCCATATCGGCGCTGGAGTGTGGTTACAGTTGGCGTAGTCACGCAAACTGAGGGTACACCGCCTCTCTATACGGCTCCTGATTCTGCGTGGACTGGCACGATCCTACCTTCAGGGGAGGGGGAGGATGTATTTCAAGCCGCTTCAGGCGGGCAATACCTAGACCTGGGCTCATATGGCTTAAGCGCTTGGCCTTGTTTGCCATATCCATGGATAAGTTCTAAATAGATGCAGATGGTTGGTTGTTGTTGGGCTGTCATGATCAGTGTCGGTGATTGCCTTACGTTATTGGTTCGTTTGAATCCTCAGCATTGCCAACATTAGTGGCGGCCAAAACCACAGCGTATAGTAGGGCGGCATCAATCCATGACATCTAACTGGGATTCTTAAACGAAATAGTATTAGACACTTTTCTGTGCGCGAAAGGGTGCCTTATTGTAATTTTTCTGGCCCCCGCCCCCAAGTCCACATGGGCTTGCCTATTTAGCTGCAGAGGCGTGTGGCGTTAGCTTCTACGTGGCCCGACTGTGGAAGTTCCGAACTGCAATAAATGGCTGGCTTTTAATGCGGAGCCTAATTCTCCTGCCGATACGAGCGGCGAAATGAAATATGCGAAATATTCTGGCTTTTAAGAGCATCGAGTAAAGCCTGACGATGGTCGGCGCCTATGATCACGAAAACTGTTTCGCCATGTCCAGTTCTAGCGAGATGGCAGATGTTTTCAATCATGGCCGCCTCCCGAGCTGAGTTTAAGGCTTCTTTTCTCTTTAGCGCTGCACCGTACGGTGGATATTGTATCGGATCCGCAAAATAAAGCAGGCGTTCATCTGCCAAGCTAAGAATAAGCTCTGATGACTGCGGGCAGGTAGCCGCTAAAGTCGCAAGTTCGCTTGAAAGGGAAAGACGGGCTGCGTCTAATGCTTTAGGGTCTACCTCTAGCCCAGATCGTGATTTCTCGCGAGCTAATTCAACTAAGCCAATTGCGGCTGACAGTTTATTTAGTTCCAGTAGCAGAGATGGGTCCTCTATGCCAACTAGTTCAATGTCTGGTCGTGCATGACAAAGCTTTAAGATTGGATTCATCTCAAGGTAGTCGTCAAAATTACGCACTTCCCGCGGAGATCTTCCCGTTCTCATGGCCTCGTATAGTTCAAGCGGAGCAATAGTGCAGCTAGGAGTTTGAAAAAATTGCCCATACATAGCTTCAATTGCATGTGCATCGTGTTGGCCATTGGGAAGGCTTTCCATTGCAACAGTGACGGTGTGCCCCTGTCGGGTCAGCTGCGCAACTGTGATGGCGTGCTGTTGGTGGGTGCTAAGTAGATGCTGCTCGTAAGGAACCACTAAGATAGATGCGCTAGCGCCCCTGTGCCTTGTTTCTATTAAAACTGGCTCTGTGCTTGTTGCGCAGTCGTTGAGGTCCTGGAATACTTCCTCGTTCCTGTCTTCCTTGCGAGTGCATGTTATCGCTGGTGCTGCTAGAAAAGCTGCGATTGCTAGAAGTGCGCCACGCCGAGTTAGCTCTCGGTCCGAGGGTTGCTCGCGATCTCTTGATTGCCCTGGGATCATAACGGCGTTCGCTCTTCGCTGTTTGTGCAACTGCAATAATATTGCATGTTATGCGCTGACCCAATGATTTTGCCACATAAAATTGTGCTTAAGCAACTTTTCTCGTTGCAACGCCGTTGTGCTGTGCTACAGAGTCTAAAGTGAGTCACCGGTGCGCGCAGCAGTGGCCGTTGTTCCTTTACTTTCTAACCCTAATTCTTAATTTTCGGAGGTGAGCCAATGAGATTCTCATTTGCTATAAGTGTATCTTCGTTTCAGACTGGGCGTCTCCTAAGCTTAGTGCTGCTTTCATTGACCATTATGTTTTCAGTTGGGGCACGTGCTGCATTAGCTGACGGAATAAATTTGTCGGCTAATGGGGTTGGAGAGATATTCTCACAGGCTGACTTAATGTTGGGTGGCGACAATAGTGGTATAGGATTTGTTTGTGGGCCCAAAGAGTGCGCTAACTTGGACGTGACTCTAGATTCAATTGCGCAAACTGGAACCATGACAATCGATCCGGTTATTGCTCCAAGCGCTAATCCTGTGGTGGTAATTCTTTGTTACTTGGCGGGGCGCAAGTTGCTTCAAGAAGCCGGCAAGATTGTGGTAACGGCAGGCATCACTTGGGCATTGAACAAGGCAAAGGACGGCATCGTTAGTGTCTTTAGTTCGGCAGGTGCTCCCACCGGCAGCCCACAGCCAGCGCCAGTATGTATGCCACTTAGTATAGGTAGCCCAATCTTCCAGGCCGTGACTGGAGTTGGCCCAAATGGTGGCACCTATAGTTCGGGCGGATTCACGATTGTGGTTGGTCCATTGCGTCAGAACTAGCAAGCGATTTCTTAGAAACCGGAGGTTAGGGCTGCCTCTTGCAACTGCCTGTGTGCTTTTAATGTGTGTCAGAAGCAATACTAGCAGCTCTACCTCAAGTAGGTCTTAGTAGTGAGGAAAAAGTATATGAAGCTAATAACAAAGCTATGCCTAGGATTAGGACTTTTTAGCGCGATTAGTGCTGGCTTCGCGGCCGCCGATATCAAGGAGGGGATGACAGAAGTAGATAATCAATATTTCTACATCCATGCCGAATTTATGCGTGGAACAGAAGTGGCGCTGGTTGTCAGCTCATTAAATGGCCACCCTGCTCCAGTAGGAAGTGTAAATATGTTCGGTCAGGCCACTTGGGATCTATGTGCTCCGCCAGAGCAGTCCAACAGCATTTATCAACTATTTCAGGATCAAATCGCAGTCGCGTCGCCTGAGCTTCTCACTCGACTCAATTCGATTTTGTTTTCGGAAATGAATCTTGATTTGCTGTGCCAGCCTGTCACTGCAGTGCCAGCTTCGCCTATCTTCCCCTTTTGGCAACGGCCAATGCCAAGTTGCCAAGGCAGCGGCCCATCTAGTCAGCAGGGCACAGTGCCCCCTACACCGACGCCATCAGTGCCTCTCATGACAAATTTAACGCCTGATGAGCTAGCGGCTTTGCAGATTGATTTCGAAAAATGGTGGTCGGTGTATATAGATAAAAATCATCCGTGCCATGTTTCGTGGACTGCCCCAAGTGGTACGACGCCCGGCAAGTGGAGTTGCGATACGGCGCAACGTTGCTTGAACCAAAAGCAAAACAAAATCCTAACTTGCCAGGCCATGCCGAATGCTTTGGCAGCCGCATGCACTTGCGCCTGGCAGGCGGCCACCCAGCTTCCAGGTTACATTGTGACGTTGCCTGAAGGTGATGTGCCATGCGTGTGCGGAGGTGGGGGTTGTACTACAACGGCAAATGCGCAGTTAGTAGTGACAACCTCATTTGGCAACCAAGGGCTTCCACCAGCAGTCGGAGGTGGTACTCGTAGACTTATCATTAAGGGTAACTGTGTTACTACCGGAAGGCCAGTGATGGTAGATAACTGTTTCTGTCCAGGCTAAAACGCGTAAATAGCCAGAGTAGTGCTAGTGTCCTGAGTCAGTAATTTCTAGAAAAATTGAGACTCGGGGCACTAGCAGCCTTTGCTATTACTCTTTCAATGAAACTAAAGTGCTTTTTTGGCCAAACATTCAAAGCTATATCGCTTGTGGTAGAGCAATATGTTCTCGACTTCGAAAGCATGCGCTTCGAGCGTCTGCTTAAAGCTTTGGTCCAGATAGAATCGATTCGGGTAGCCTTTACCTATTTGTATAAACCCCGGCGCTAAGGGGTCAACTAATTCCTAGCCGTTCGTACTCATGGCAAGTTAATTGGAGCACTCATCTGGATTGTTTGAGATGTATACGGCGTGGTTGTATTGAGGGGCATTAGGAAAAATTCCTGTGGGCGTATGCCACCTAATGCGCGAACATCAGAACAAACAATTAGTTCCTTTGATGGTCCTGTTCCTGATAACGGAAGTAGTGTCTGTGATGTAAAGTTTCCAAAAGTACTTGTTACAGGGTCCGCATAGCCGCACGGGTCATTGTACAAAATATTTGGTAGGGGGCCGGATGAAGCTCCAAGAAAATAGGGGGTCATGAGTGAATTTTTTAGTAATACTCCGCCTGGTGCAGTCCGCACCTGATTGTTCGCATCAATGTAGTAGAGAACGCCATCGGCAAAGCCCTCGTTTGTAACCAATGTGCTGAATGGCGCTGGATTGCTGGGCACGCCGAAATAGACGTTGTTAATACAGAACCCCCATAGTGGGCTCGAATTTACGAAGCAGTAATTGGAATCTGTAAGCTGAGCATAAACGCTTTGGGTCCCGCAGATGAGAAGGGTTAGTAGGTAGTAAAAAAATCTACCTTTGCTTTGAGAAAGTTTAAAAAACATAATTAATTGATAACCTCCAACAATTGGGCGTTGCTAGGCCAATATTTTCTCCGTGCATACCTCAAACTCTAGCTGATCAAAAACCTGCTTCTCTGTTTTCTGAAGGCGATTCGCGCGAGCCGGCGAATTTCCTTTGTAGTCTGGGCTCGCGTCAGATGCCTGTGGCGTGCCTGTTTTCGTTGTTGACTGCTCAATCTTTGAGCGCTAACACGTCTATTGGTAACCAGCCAACTCATTAATTCTAAGAATTTGGGAGCTTGCGTGGGATCCTGATACAGGTATTCACGGCTGCCCCAACTATCCCAATTAGTGAATTGTGATACGTCTGTGAAATGGACAAACTCCCGTCCTCCTCTTGCTCGCCATTCGTTAAGGTACTGAGCATATATATCGTACATACGGGGATGCCGATTAGCAGCGTTAAGAAGATTTGTAATGGTTGAATTTTGATTGACTATACCTACAGCCTGCAGATGCTGACCCCCTTCATAGGTTATTGGGCGCAAGCCAAATGTACTCACGGCTTGAGTGAATGTTGATATCATCCCTGCAACCCGCGGTATTTCAATCTGTTCAACCTCATCTAGAAGCTGATTGACTGTCATTGACAGGTAGTGATTCACGTTGGAAGTGTCCACCATTTGCCCAAAGTAAGGTGCGCCGGCCATGGCGTCAGCGTGTTGGAAGGCATTTTGGAATGATGCGATAGTATTGGTGGTACCGGTGTTGGCCCAGTGGGTACCTAACACTCGCACTAAGCGACTTCGCCCACCGAACACACTCTCAAAAATATTGAAAATTTGAACCGAACGGTAGGCGTGGTATTTTAGTGCTGTGTAATAATCGTTAGATGGGCCGAAATTTAGAGCGGCGCCCCTGGCCAGCGCGTAGGCATGCTGTGTGCCAAACTCTAGTCCGCCTGTATTCCATAATTCATTGCCGTGCTCGATGTATACTTTTAAGCTTGGATCTAAGGTGTCGCGTATAAGTGTGGCCATTTGTGTGACTGTGCTGTCATCTAGCAGGTAGTTCACTGAGAACCACGGGTTGACCTTGAGCTGGTTTGCAAGAGATATCAGGAACTCTAAAGGTACACCCTTCGAATACCAGCGCGCGTCATCTAAGCGAGGTCTGTCAGCCCACTGCACCGAAACAATGGTGTTGATCTTTTGGAGAAAGGATAAGCGCACTATTGAGTAAGGCAAGGTCCTCTGAAGGAACATCGGGTCAAGCAAAGCGCCCTGTTGAGACATGGGTTCTAACTCAGCATTGATGACGCTAATATTTCGAATGTAATTAGCTGGGTTGATCTGAGGAATGAACATCCAGAATCCTGTGCTGCCAGCATCTATGTCCACAACATCTCTACCAGGGGTTGATAGAGATAAAATTTTTGTTCCTCCACCCCAATAGTCGATACGACCATCACCAGTGTAACGGACAATCATACGCCGAGGGCTGGGTGTTACTCCACGCCCATCTTCGACCCTAGTTCGAACACATTGACCCGGTAATAGGCTCGTGACATAGCCGCTGCTGTCAGTGTTAATCAGCATGCTGTTCTCCCACTCTCCATAGCCGGTCGTTGGGCTATATCCACCTGAAACCCATGGACGGGAATATTTGAATTTGTTAATGCCCAGTTCTTGGCGATCCACTGAAGCAATATTAGTGCCTAAGAGCGAATCACTATTAAATGGATTATTGCTTGGAGGTGATGAACTCACCTCTATATAATTGCCGGCGCTGGCCGCATATGAACGATTGCCAGTTTCTACAAACAATTGCAGGAATAGTCGTCCGGATGGTAGCGGGCTCGAAATCGTAGCTGTGCTAAGCGCCCCAGCAGTGCTGACAAGACTAACCCGAATCACGTTGGTAATCTGACCGCGATACGAAGGGACTACGTTTAGATAAGCTCCCAGGTAACGGGTAGCAGCAATCGGCTGATCTGAGAAGAGCAGCAGGCCATTTTGATTACTGGCGCGAGTCCCATAGAGTTGTGCGGTAATTGACTGTCCAGCAGGCAAGAGCGGAGCAGGTAGTTCTAGTCTAGGGATGTTGCCGTTAATTGGATCTTGGGTGGGTTTACCAAAAATTACCTGTGCAAGGACAAGCTGGGGGAATGTTAGTAAAAGCAAAGCCGATAGCAGCGCGAACCAACATAGTTGCCATTTTGTCTTTGTGACTATTTCCGAACTTTGGCGGTACGGCATATTCGCGCTCTCATTTGTGTGCGCTGGTGTGCAAAATGCGCACAATGGGGGCGTGCAACCCTTGTGCCACGTAATTAGCATTGATCTGTGCTTGGATAGGCTATTGAATTGTTTTAACTAATTTGTGGAAATGCGGGGCTCGTTTTGCAGATGATAGGAGCTATAGCTAATTGGGTGAATAGGTTGCGGTAATGTGAGGCAGATTGGTTCCCTCATGAGCCTCACCTTTAGGTCGGTGCATAGAACTGGTCTGTGATGGACGGTTAGCGGGTTGTTTCCATGCCATCATTATTACCTTGCAAGATTTAGAAGAAATAATGCGTATGTGGATCTCCCAAATAGGGATTCGCCCTCCATGGGTGTTGGGGCCTCACTGCCATTAGATGCTCATAATAAGCACCGATACAAGTTTGAGGCGATTCAGTCTAGCTGCACACATCTGTAACAGTTGGCAGGGCCTTTGTGTTGTAAGCCGCCTTAGCCGTTAGAGCGCTGAGTTTTGCCTTGTAGCTTGCTCGGATAAAGTTGCTGATAGACGGAACCTTTGTGCTGTTGTCGATTACTGAGCTAGCGGCTGTATTTATTTTGCTAATTGCCTTCAGTGCTCTTGCCTTATAGGTGGTCATTTTAACCTCCACGCAGTTTGTTGTGTCGGTGCATGCAAGTACCAGCTTGGGTAGCTCTCGCGTAGCCTCTAAGGCGTTCGACATAGCAGTGCGGAGCTTGGCTTCAAAAGAAGTTAGTTTTGCCAGAAGCGCGGTCCTTTTAGCCCCCGATAGGGCAGTAGTAGCTTTACCCCTAAGCCAAACTACTCTTTCAATGCCATAAGCGAACTGCGCCTTGATAGCCTTCTCGGCCTTGGAAACTAATTTAGCTTTGTCAGTTTGTTTGCAAGAGCTATTAATTTCCTTGGCAGATGAGAAAATTGGATCAACTGTTTCTCCAGCACTTGCAAGGATGGATGTAAGCATCAGCTCACGGCGATCGCTGTCGAAAGTCAGTACGTAGTCACCTGGAGCGAGATCCTTAAATGTGTACTCCCCATTTGAAGCGAGGGTTGTACTCTGCGGGTAAATAAACTTTGAGCTTGCTGAGGATGCTAAAGTGATCTGCGCTGCCTGCGCAGCTGCAGTGGGAGTTGCCTTTGCAAGATAGACAGTTACATCAGAGCCCTTTGGCGGGGTAGGGCCGGGAGTTCCTTGCATATACACCGTGCCTGACAACGTGTAGCCGCCACTGTTGTTAGGAGTAGCGGTGGGCACTGGTGTTGTGTAAAGAGTAATTGGGGCGAGGTCATATGGAGTTTGCGTGGAAGTGAGTTTGAAGAATTTTCCATTTGAATTATTGCCGGCCGCATAGAAGAGGTTACGAGCGGAACCGACGTCTCGGATTCCAACTATTACAAACTCGCCGCTTACATTCTTGCTAGGATAGGCAGAGATCTGTTGAATGTTTCCCAGTCCAGTCGCAATTTTTGCATGCGAGACTACTCCGCCAGCATCCAACTTTGTGAAATACACGTCGCCGCTATGATTGGCAGTGAGAATCCTGCTCCCTTGGTTCGTTTGTAGTACGAAAAGGTCGGTTCCGCCGGTGAGCGATTGCACTACACTGGCGCTTGAGCCATTCAGCTCCGAGCAGTTAATTCCCATGTGGTTGAACGGATCTAGCCAACATAATTTTGCAAATCCATCGCCACGTACCACGCCTAGGCCATTAATGTAGAGACCGTCACTATAGATTTCTGACCTCTGACCAACTTGATTGTAGCGAAAGATCTTGAAGCCTTCACTGGCGAAGACGTAGCCGGTTGTATCGTCAACTGCTAGCGAGACTTGAAAATTGTCGCTTGAAATTGGAACAGTTGAAAAAAACCTTACATCTGATCCGTCAGTCTTTGCGCTGTAAATTATTCCTACATAGTCCGTCCAGTAAAAGCGTTCTTGCGTCTTGGAAAAGGTTAGGCCATGCGGGGTAAGGGCGTCTGGGTTTCCTGATCGCAAGACTGACTCGATCCCCGAAGCCCTTGAGATATTTGAGATCTTATTATCGTAAAATGACGAGTAAAGAACGCTAACTTCTGACGGAACAGCCAAAGTTGGTGTGTAAGTGGCAGTCGGTGTCGCAGTCTGAGTTGGTGTTAGTGTCGGGGTTGAAGTAATCGTGGCTGTTAGGGTAATCGTCGGCGAGGCTGTTGCCGTGGGCGTTAAAGTAGGGGTGTAAGTTTGAGTAGGGGTGGCGGTTGTTGTTGGAGTATTTGTTGTCGTAGCAGTGGGGGTGAGAGTTGCTGTTGGGGATGGGGTTGTAGTGGGCGTAGGCGTGTTAGTGGCAGTGGTGTAGTTTACAATAATGTCATACCCAGTTTGCGCACTTAGATTCGTTTGGCCTGTCCCGTCTAAGTTGACTGCGGACAGTCCAATCCCAGCGCTGGGCTGACCGATGTAAATTATTCTGTCACCAGAAGTGTCGTAGGCAATTCCTTGTGCATCATTCGCATTAGTGCCACTAACGAGCGTGACGACTGAAGGAGCGCTAATAGTGCCTGAAATGATGTCGCCGCGTTTTATCTTGTCGTTGGTGTTGTTGGACCAATAGATTTTC
The DNA here is from genome assembly GCA_019694465.1 of Oligoflexia bacterium. GTDB lineage: Bacteria > Bdellovibrionota_C > UBA2361 > UBA2361 > JAFLCA01 > JAIBBV01. Next base: position 17,453 of record JAIBBV010000041.1, on the reverse strand, counting down.
CCAGAGTGAATTGTCAGAAACGGCATGAGCCCAACGTCCAAGGAGTCATAGAACATAGAGGTTAAGTTCGTGCCATCTAAGTCAGCCCGCATTAGCTCGGTTGACTGAGTAAAGTATATGTATCCAGCGCCTTCGTCGATCGATATACCGTATGGGAAAGTTAGTCCGGTAATAAGATCGGCCACATTGCTGCCATCCAAGTCCGATTTTCTTATGGCGCCCGAGCCAGTCGATTCTGTCCAGTAAATTTTGTTGTTTGTTAAGTCAACCACTAGGTCAATAACATTAGTGCCGGCGGAGCTAACAAGGGTTACTACATTACTTCCGTCTCGATCCGCGCGCTTGATCGAATTGGAGGGCCCCACAAAGTACAACTTCTCAGAGGTGGGTTCAAAGAACATCCCTTTTCCGCCACCAGAAATGAATGTTGTGGCGTTGGATCCTGTGTCATCTGTTTTAATTATATTGGAACCGTCTGCGACGAGGATGTCAGCCTGGGCTGCTGGCATGGCGAAAGCAAGGGTCGCACTTAGGCAAAATGTATAGCGGAATCGATGGAGCATTGCTTGGCTTTTTTCGTAACCCAAAGGCACATTTTATAGTCGACCAAAGGTTATGCGGACTTAACCTCACATACATGAGCAGCTATAGAAATCATTAGTTTTATTTGCCTTGGCGCAATAACAAATGCCAAGCAGAGTACTGGAAAAATAGCACTATGAGGAAACCAATGTTTTAGTCGCGCCGGGGAGCCCGCGTCGGCCTATAAGCTTTTAAGCAGTTCCTGCACTGCTTTTACTTCCGCCAAATGCTCAAAGGGGCGAAAGCTAGGGGTTACCTCCTGATGTGGAGCAGAAAAAACGCCGTCGCTACTTAGTATTTCTGGAGCGACTGGAAACGCTTCTCGTGCGCCAGCTAGCGATAAGAATAGAGCAGAGTTTTTGTCTTCAAGTTGTTGCGCATTTGCATTAACGCGATGGGCGAGTTTGCCTAGGTGCATTAGATAAGCTAGGCCAACTCGATAAAGTTTCTGCAGCCCTAGTGCCTGGTAAAGCTCTTTAGGGGAAAACTTACTCTTGGATAATAAGACCTCTAGGCCCAAGCTAATCGCACCCTTAACCTTTTGAGCTAATAGTCTTACTGCATCTTGTTCAAAATGTTGAATGCCAAAGCGCACAATCGCAGCATTGATTATTAGTGTTAATTCAGCCTCTGATTCTCCCCTGTCAGGTATATGCCTCCAAAGCTCTTCCAGCGGTCCACTTAAGCGTGCGTCATATATCAGAGGGTACACCGCATCTATATCTTGAATGATAGTTCGTTCGTTCTGCTCCGCTACTGCCGCGAGAGCGTGAGCGGCATCAAGAGGGGCGTGCAGCTCAAATGCGTACGCCTGATCGGGCACCCCCAAGGCTTCTAATCGCTTGCTACGATCTTGGAAAGCCTCTTCTTCCAGCTCAGTGTGCGTTGCAACCCCAGGTACCGATAGGAGTTGGTAGAAAAGCTCGGCGTTAGTTTCAAAAACAAGCGCTAATAGTCTTGTTAGTAAAAAGTGGCGCGTGCCTTCTTGGATATTTACCATCAGCCAGGTATGGCCTTGATCTGGTGTATAGAAGCCTGGGGCTGGGGGGTTATCCGTCTTTTCCTCGAATGTCTTAACTGAAACGTAACGCCCAATCATCATAGAAATTAGGCGCAGGTCCATGCTCTTGAGGATCTTTTGCAGAACTTTTAAGCCATGATCCTCGTCTGCGACCGATAACCATTCCCAAAAATTATCTTCGCTAAACTCATCTTTATTCCAGAGATCCAAGTCCATTAAAAGGCGACACTGCTCAATTCCAGCAGCTTCCAAGATGTCAGAGCAGGACGGGAGTCCCAAGTGCTTTATCGCCAGGTAAAGACTTTGGGCAGGCAGCGCTCGGACTTGATCGTCGCTAAGTTCAGCGCGAAAGAGCGCATGCGCTAAGCTTTGAATCGACGATGCACGTTGGGTAAGCTGAGAAGAACTCATACCGTATGCCTGTGCCAGGCTCCTTGTAGTAAGGCCTTACTTCGCTGGTTTCTGAGGAACCTGCTTAGCTGGAGCAAGTACAATGTGAATTTGCCGACCGAATGGTGGCGATTTCTCATCAACTACCGCTACGTCAGCTAGGCGCTGGGCGATTAAGTCAAATTTTTCTATGCCCAAGTTAAGATACATCGCTTCACGGCCCTTAAAGCGCATGGAAAACTTTACCTTATTGCCTTCTTCAAGGAACTCTCGCGCTTGCTTGAGCTTGGTTTCTAAGTCTCCAGTATCGGTGCGATAGCGGATTCGGAGTTCTTTAAGTGTGCTTTCGTGGTGCTTCTTGCGCGCTTCAGCTTCTTTCTTTTGTTCACGATACTTGAACTTGCCGTAATCCATCAGGCGACAAACTGGTGGTTTGGCCTCTGGGGAAACTTCGACTAGATCTAGCCCAACCGTTTCTGCCCGCGTAAGAGCATCGCGAATATTGACTATGCCGACCTGTTCGCCCGTCTCGGAAATAAGCCGGACTTCTCGGGCGATAATACGGTCATTAATGCGATGGGTATCAGGAGCTTGTTGTGGACGGCGAAATCGGGCTCCGCGGTCTCCGCCGAAGCCACCGGAGTTATTAAAGGTAGTCAAAAAAATATCTCTCCAAACTAAACGTAAGTAGCATTAAATAGCCCCTAATTATTAAATTGCCTCATGCTTTAGATCAAGTTCCTTAAGGCTAGTTGCTTCTATTTGTGTGGGATGGGCTGAAATGCTCTAATGCCGCGAAAAGCCCAGGTTTTTTAGGCAAGTTTTCTTGCCTCCTTCAATAGGGCGGCCGGATCAGCGGGCTCAAGTAGTGCTTTTGTATCATTAGCTGACGCCGAGCTACAGAAATTCCATTTCCCAGCCAAAATTCCGGTCTGCGCCCAAATATGTCTTATCGCCCCTGGCTCAAGGGCGGCCAATGCTGTTGCCAGGCAATTCCAAACTAGTAGTGTGGGCAGCTTGGCTATGATGGAAGCCTTCGAGATGGAGTAGGCGGGAATTCTAAGATCCGGGAAAAGGCTCTGGCCTAAGACATGTAATGCAGAGCGTGCCAGGCTTGCGGAGTGGGCGATCCTCGCATTTTCCTTGAAGCTGGGTGGGTGTGAATGCCAAACAGCGCTGGCAGGAGCATATCTAATTTCCATATCGGCGCCTATGGCATCCAGCACAAAAGCGCGATCTTCTGAGAATGGTAGCGCCCTAAATGGATACTGCAAAAGGAAGCTGCGACGTATGCAAGAGCTGACGTTCGAAAAAGTTAGAGCGGAATAGAACCAACGCCTCCGATGTTGTTTATGGTCAGCTAGTGCCGAGAAAAAAGAGCTTTGATCTAAGCTTTTGGCGGTTAGCGGGAACTCGCGCTCAATGGAACGTTGCTGTGAGCGTGCTGCTTCTGGCCAAGCAATTTGCCGTGAGTAGCTGCCAGCAACTCGTACATTGTCCAAGAGTGGTTGGCATAGCGCACTGAGCCAGTCGCTATTGCAAGGTACAGCATGAGCTGACAGTGGTACAAAAAATTCCCCGCTAGTGCGTTGGGCCCCAAAGTTAAGCGCCTTTGAATACGAGAATAATGACTTTGGTATTGAATAGATCGTTACTGGGAAATTACGTGCAATTCGAACAGTCTCGTCGGTTGATTCGCAATCTAAAATAGTAACATCGTAAGTAAAACTCACCTTCTGCGAAAATATGGCTTGTAAGCACTGCTCGATAAGCTGGGCTTCGTTGAAGGTGCGGATAAATATAGAAGCTGCAGGCGTTGTGTTCATCGAAGTGCGCTACTTTGATGAGTTAGTAGTGCCATAGAGCTTAAGCAAAGCATGATTGCCGAGGTTGGCTCCGGGGCCAGCGCAGAGGGTTTCATAGAGCGAGGTCACCAGTTCAACGCAGGGAAGCCTCAAGTCTAGAGACCGGGCCTCCTCAAGTACGAAACGCAAGTCCTTTAACATATGGGAGGCGGTAAAGCCTGGCTTAAAATCGCCTGCTAGTGCACGTGGTCCATAGTTTTCAAGAGACCAGGAGCGCGCCGCTCCGGCGTTAAGCACGTCTAGGCTTTGGCTAGTGTCCAGACCTGAGGCGTGGGCCAGGGCTAAGCTCTCCGCCATGGCTGCGACGCTTAACGCGACCCCAACTTGGTTAACTGCCTTCATTAGTTCACCTGCACCGCTGGGTCCCATGTACTCTATGCGTTTTCCTACACACTCCAAGAGAGATCTAGCTTCGTTGAAATCATTGCGCGAGCCACCGACCATTATTGAAAGGGTCGCATTGCGTGCTCCTACATCGCCCCCACTGACCGGAGCATCAAGGCAGCGCACGCCTTGTGCCTCTAGCTTTGTTGAGATATTGCGCGCCTCACCTGGGGCTATGGTAGAAAAAATAATAACAAGCGCACCGCGTTTAAGATTTGAAGCTACGCCAACTGGGCCCCATAAGACATCCTCAATAGACTTTGCGTCGCTGGTATTAATCATCAGCACGTTCACCCGCCGAGCTAGCTCAGCAGCAGACTCGTACACTTGAGCGCCAAACTCACGCAGTGCGGCTGCCTTGGCATGAGAGCGATTGTAGACGGCAAGGGAGTGCCCGCGCTTTAACAGATTTTGCGCCATGCTGGCGCCCATAATACCAAGTCCGATAAAACCGATTGTTGCCTGCATAGAACTCGTTCATGCTTTAGGGTAAGTAGCCAATTGAGTTGGATTGCTAGCCTTGCAATTTATTACTGGCTTTTAACAGCGTGATTGTATCAAGTGCTTGTATCAAGAAGCTAGGAGTGTATTCATTATTAGAATGCAGGAATTCCGCGTATGAAACCACTAGAGAGTTAAGCGTGCGTATAACGTTTTTTATTGAAGGATCCAGCGTTCCTGCCAGTCGCTTCCGGGTGATCCAGTTTTTGCCACGCCTAATGGCTGATGGCGCCAAGGTGCGAGTGCTTAGCACTTATCCCAATAAATTCTTAACCCCACCCGTTCCGCTCTCTGAGCCTTTGCGCTTGCTGTGGATGGCATTTGCACTGCCATTTGTGGTTCTGCAGCGTCTAGTCCAAATTTTAATTTACTCCCGCATTAGTGACGTAATTGTCCTACAAAGAGACCTTCTATATCGCATTCCTTGGCCGTTTCTTGAATCGATCCTCTTTACCTATACGCAAGACCTACGAGCGCGAGGTCGCTTGAGAGTCGTGTTTGATGTTGACGATGCTATCTTCTGTAACAAGCAGGGACTAGCCTCCGTGAGTGCTGAAAGAAAACTCGCATATATTTTGTCTGGATGCCGTTCGGTAATTACCGGAAATAAGTTTTTGCAGCAGTATTTTGGGGCGCTTGTGCCTAACGAATGCCAATTACAAGTAATTCCAACTGTAGTTGATACCGAGCGGGGATATCGAAAAGGTAATCTCAAAATTGATAAATCTGAAATGACTGCAATCCGAGGCGCACCACGTCCGCTCACCATTGGCTGGACAGGTCTTTCCTCTAACTTGAGGGAGCTTTCGGCGATCGCTGGGGTCTTGGCACGACTCAAAGCGAGATACGGAATTCGTGTGCTGCTCATCTCTAATGCAGCCCCACTTGAGCCAGAGTTGCAGGGATTCGAACTAGTGCGTTGGTCGCAACGGCATGAGCTCGAGCAACTTGGGCAAATCGATATTGGCATTATGCCGCTTGCCGACACTGTTTGGTCGCGCGGTAAGTGCGGTTTTAAGTTGATACAGTATATGGCGCTTGGTCTCCCGGTGGTTGCTTCGCCTGTGGGTGTAAATACGGAAATAGTCCAGGATGGGAAGAATGGTTTTTTAGCCTCTACGCCCGAACAATGGGAGGTGGCATTGGAGCGATTAATTCAGTCTCCTCAATTAAGACAGGAGTTAGGGACTGCCGGACGGGCTCGTATTGTTGAGCACTATAGTGTGAGCTCCGTGTATCCCACTTGGCGAGCAGAGATAGTTGGTAGTTAGTGCATCCACCGATAGAGCTGACCCGCGAAAGGCTTTCTAGTGGAACACGTAACACTAACGCGCTAGGCAAACTAAATGGACTCGTATCGCGAGCAAAGCGCAGCAATCCGCTTAATTTTGTTACGCACTCTTAGTAGTTTGCTAAGGGTGATTTTTGCCGCTTATGCCAAGCCGCCTAGCAATGTAGGCACCTTGGAAGGTCTGTCAGGCAGGGGTTGGGAATAAATGGTCCGATTTCAGGAAGGAAGGGGAGTGTAGAGCCTCTGCGTGCTACCGCAATGCGGCACCAGATCTTGGAGGGCGAAGTAGTGGGGGGGGGCCTCACCGACGCCACATGATAGCCCCGCACGGCCATTCCTTGCGCTGTGCTCAGAAGAGACTCGCCAATCCCGTTACCTTGCAGCAGTTTTCTTTGTGCAGCTATAAGGCGCGTAAATACAAAATCAAACCGCAAGCTGGCGCGCATTTTTTCACCTTATACTAACGGACACTTGAGTATGGAGGTGAGAGTACTTGAGCGGAACGCCGCTAGTTTCAGCGTGAGGGCTGGAATTCATAAACCTCATATAATGGTGATAAGTCGCTAGAAACGCAGAAGTAGTGTGAGGCCTTGAATGTGAGTAGTGGCTTACTCACAGATACGCGCTCTATCAGCATGTAGATCCCTTATGAATCGAATGCTGCCTCCGTGTGCAAAAGTTCGAGTCATCCTAACACCTTGAGCGTCTACCCAATTGCCCACCCAGGGCGACACTAATGTCTAGTCTATTCTGGTAGTTGCAATACTTAGTCTACGCTAGTGGAATACAATTGAGTTGTATATATATATTGTATATACTTTAGGTATGAACCATAAGAAAGCAAAGCAGGCGATTTCGATCCGAATTGACGAGAGAGTCCTCGAGTGGTTTCGCCAGCAGCAACCCAAGGGATACCAAACATTCATTAACGCAGTCCTTGAGCAATATGTCGCCAGAGAATCTCAGCACAAGATTCGCTTGGCTGGACGAGCGCAAGAACTCTTTCGTCGTTTCTATGCCCAGTGCTTTTGGCACTATAAGCAAGACTTAGAAATCAATCCTCAAAACATGCACCTCGTGGTCGATGGTCTAAAAAAGTACGCCGGTCGGGAGGGGGTCAAGCTCGCAGAGGAGTTATGCCGGTAAGCGAATTTCAACGTAGGTTGCTACTGACGCTCAAAAAGCATCGCAATCCAAATAGCTACATCGCCGGAGGCGTAGCTATTCATAGAGAGGAAAGCTCATCGCGACAGTCTAATGATATAGATTTTTTCCACGACACAGATGAAGCAGTTGTCAGTTGTTCGACAAGTGATATCGGAGCGCTCCGAAGCGAGGGCTATGCGGTCAGTATTTCAATTAATCAACCTAGCTTCGTGCGCGCCGTGATCTCCCGTGGTCAGGAAACGATGAAATTGGAGTGGGTTCGAGATACGGCCTTTCGTTTTTTTCCGGTCATCGAAGACGATCTATTAGGCTACCGTTTGCATGACGTGGATCTCGCGGCAAACAAGTGCTTGGCATTGGCGAACAGGATTGAAATTAGAGATATTATTGATCTCATACAGCTACAAGAAACTGTTCTCTCCGTCGCAGCCTCCTGTTGGGCCGCATGTGGCAAAGATCCAGGTTTTACACCAAAGATGATGCTTGATTGTATGCGACGAAATTCAATTATAGACCCGCAGCAACTTGCCGCGGAGTCCCTCGTCCATCCAATCGACCCAGTAGAGCTTAAGCGTAAATGGAGGGAAATACTCGACGCCGCGGAAGATCAGATTGCTAGCCTTCCAAGTGCGGACTTAGGCTGTATCTATCTTTCAAGCAAAGGGGATGTCTTACGTACTCCCACGATTAAAAACATAATGAACGCTCAACGCCATTTCGGATCTGTCGGAGGGAGCTGGCCGCGAGTGGTCTAGCACTCTTTGTGATTTGCTAAGGGTGATTATTGCTACTAATGCCAAGCCGCCTAGCAATGTAGGCACGTTCCTCACGTCCTAAGTAGAAAAAGTAAACCACGATAATAAATAGACAGGCTCCGGCCGAGTTATTCACAAAAAAACTAGGCCAGCTTTTGGCTCCTATTACGCTATTTAGCCATAGCAGGCTAGTAAACTGAAATACCGCCAGCGGAAGGCAAGCAAGAATGGAGTGCCGGACATAGCTACTAAACCTAAGGCCACTAAGCTCACAGGCACCCCAGGGTAGTGCTACTCCACGCAAAATGATGGCGGGTAGTAGAGTAGCGAAGGCAATGCCGGTAAGGCCATACTGCCGCACCAGTACCAGCGACAATGCTATATTTATAGCGGCCTCGGCTGCTAAAACTTTTGCGTTCAGGGCATGCTTCTGAACAGCATATAAATAGTGCATGAATGGCATGCCCGGCAGTATCAAGAAGAAAGGTGCTGCTAGTAGCTGTAATATCTTACCGCAATCCGTGAATGATTCGCCCATCCACAACAATATAAAGTCAGGGCCACTGATAATGAGAGGTGTCCCAAGCCCCAGCGCCAGGAACATGCAGTAGCGAGACCACTTCAGTAGCAATAGATCGATCGTAGCTTTGTCCCCAGACGCACTTAGCGCACTAAAGCGAGGAGTTAATATATAGTTGCCTGTTTCTGCGAATGATCGGTATTGGTCGATCAGAATTACTGGAATGGCATAAGTAGTTACACCAGACATTCCCACGAATATTCCAGCGATTACTGAGTCCGCCTTGTGTATAAGTCTGTAAGCGGCCTGAATAACAGATGACCATAAGCCATAGCTAGCAATTTGGCGCAGTATCGGTCGACGAATGCGGTCAAATTGAACCTTAGCCTGTGGATTGTAGGCCCAAGCAAAACGCGCTGAGAGGGCACGCTGGATAGTGCGCGATGTAAGCGCAGCGGCGGAGATTCCAACTATTCCTAGCTCTAGCTTAAGCACCAGCACCAAGAGTAATGCATTGGCCAGCAGCCTAAGCACATTCAAGGCGTTAAACGTATCGTACCTTTCTGATCCAGTTAGGACACTGTCGTAAAAGCCACAGGCTACATCCGCTGCCGCATCGATAGCTGCCAGGATAAAGGCTACTCGTACTACGTGCAGCTGCTGGGGTGGTATTTCAAAGACAGTTCCAAAGAGTGGGAGCAGGCATATCAGCACTGCGAACGCCGCGAGCGCGCACAGCCCGAAAAACATTAGCCCAGATGACAAAAAATCTGAGAGTTTTTCATTGTCGCGTTCTTGGCGATAGCGCGCAACAAAAGTCATAACTGCATAACGCGCGCCAAGGTCAAATATTACAAATTGGGATGTAATCGATATGATAAGCGCCCAAGAGCCGTAAAGTTCCCTGCCAAGGTGGTGCACCACGAAAGGCGAGATGATAAAGCCAATAATGATAGACAGACTTAGCCCAATCCAGTTGGACAACAAGCTGCGCAGAAGTGACGAACTCATGCCCTTTAGCGTAGCAATAGTAAAAGTCGGATAACAGGCACTTTGTTAGGGGGTAAAGGGGCTCCGCTGGCGCAGCGTTTAAGTGGACGCAGTGGTGGAGCCGAGCTTGCTAGCCGCCTCGGCATCTAAAATAAATGTTACTCGTCCCGCTGGTAGTAGACGTAGGTACGAGGCTGGGCAATGGGGGCCAATTGGCCCTTCTAGAGCAGCAGCGACAGCTTCAGCCTTGCTCTCTCCAAGCGCGACTAGCACCACGTGCCCTGAATCAAGAATACTTTGAATGCCAACAGAAATCGCGAATGCAATGGGGGAATTCTCGTCACCAAAATTTGCGAGTCGAGTGTGGGGAGTTAGTGATACAACCCGAGTGCGGGTCCAAAAAAGCAAGTCTGCATTTGGACCACTTTGGGGCTCAATGAAGGCAACATGACCATTTCTCCCCATGCCCACGTATTGCCTTTGTACCCTTGCGCGCGATCGCTCGCGTTCATAGGCCAGACAAAACTCATTAAGCTGATCGTTAATTCCGGGAGCTGGCATCCAAAAATTGCCCCAGCGTGATAATGAATGCTGCTCTATGGGTAGGCCTATGGGAGCAGCAAGATGTCGATGCATGAACCCCCTAAAACTCTCGGGGTGCGAAGGGTCAATTCCCTTTAAGCCAGCCTCACTAGCAACAAGATATTCATCGAGCCCAAAAAAGCGATGCTCATTTAGGTTGAGTACCTTACCACACGCTCGATCCGCCAAAATAAGGCGTACAGTCTCCTGGTAAATTGGGAGATATGTATTGCCCGTCGCGGTGCCCGTTGTTCCGCTTGGGTTTTCCAAAAGATGAGTATGTAAGTCCCTTGCGGCCGCAGCTACGGCTAGGTCTTTAGAGGGGTATATCTCAACTTTTACTGGATGGGACCTGCAAGTTGCAACTCTATCTCCTAACCAGCTCTGTGGAAGATGAATGTCTACGCCAGCAGGGAATGGGAAGCCTTCGTTTTCTCTCTGAATTGGCTTATCAGGCAATGCAATTTGTGCAGCTGTGCCGATGCATAGTGTGCGCATGAAATACAACCATCAAACTAGAGGGCATCTGCTTAAATTTGGAAACGCGCCGAGCCTAGTATAGTGAGCCACGTTATACCGGGGCATGCCAACTGAGGCCGGATTTGAGAACTAATTTACGGATGCGCTCTAGGCAACCAATAACCAGTTATCATGTGCAAAAGTCTTAAGCTACCTTTTGAGGCAAATTCTGGAAGCCAAAATGGTGTAGGATGTGCAGCTTCGGGGCTAGACCGCCAGAACTTAGCCGGTGATCTCGTAATTGTCATTAAGTCGACTAAGGTCAGTATGTTACCTATTGCCAGGCCTTCTACTGCAGGACGGCATCTTTTTAAGAAAGTTTGTAACAAATAGCCCGCTGGTCCGACTAATGCCAGTGAAAGTTGGGCAGCATGCCGAGGTTGTTCGAGCCGTACACTATTAATTAAGGAAAAAGAGTTATGGACCTTAGGACTAGTAAGAATTTTGCAATTGGCGCCATGGGGCTGCTTACAAGGGCAGGTGAGTCGCTGCAGTCGGTTTTGTTGCTATTGTTTCGGCTGCACTGGGGTTGGGCATTTTACTTAAGTGGTAAGGGGAAGCTCCTCAATCACGAGCGCGTGGTCGAATTTTTCACTAGCCTTGCAATCCCGATGCCTGGGCTCAATGCTTGGTTTGTAGGAGGGCTTGAGTGTGTGGGCGGCCTATTGCTGCTGGTAGGACTATTTTCGCGACCAATTGCTCTGATGCTTAGTGTGAATATGCTTGTGGCCTACATTAGTGTTGAAACTGATCGCGCTGCCTTATTGGGTGTGTTTTCTGATCCAAGTGCATTCATTGCAGCCGATCCATTTTTCTTCCTGCTTTTGTCAGTGATGGTGCTGGCTTTCGGTCCAGGCAAGCTATCTCTTGATTATCTCGTGGTTCGCATCTTTGGGGTGGAACTTGATCAAATAATCGGCAGTCATAGCGGCAGTTGCTGCAGAAACGTGAAGCCATTGTTGCGTAGCGTTGGGGGTGCGTAGAGGTGCTCGCGTATATGCTTAAGGCAACGCGCGCTTTGTAATTAGGTAGGGATAATATGTCACAGTCTAAAAAAATCATAATTTTGGGCGGCGGCTTCGGCGGAATATACACCGCGCTTGAACTGGAGCGCCGTTTTAGGGCTGAGGAAAGTGTTGAGATTACGCTGGTGAATCAGGACAATTTTTTACTGTTTACTCCGATGCTGCATGAAATTGCTGCGAGCGATCTGGACCCCACTGACATAGTTAATCCGATACATAAGCTCTTAAAGAAAACAAAGTTCTTTTGTGGGTCGGTAGATGCAGTAGATATTGCTAAGAAAACGGTAACAGTATCTCACGGTGCAGAGTATCACTCACACGTCCTTAGTTATGATCAGCTTGTGCTCGCGCTTGGCTCCGTTACGCATTTCTTTGGTTTGCCAGGTCTAGCTGAAAATGCGCTTACAATGAAGTCGTTAGGAGATGCTATGCATCTACGCAACCAAATGATTTCGATGCTGGAAGAAGCTGATTTTGAGTGCTGTAAATCTTTGCGCGGCAAGCTACTAACGTTTGTGGTGGCAGGTGGTGGCTTTGCAGGCGTAGAGACTGTAGCTGCTATTAACGACTTTCTGCGCGGGGTTTTGCCATTTTACTCAAATCTAAAACCATCGGACTTACGAGTAATACTGGCCCATTCAGGCGAAGTCGTTCTCCCGGAATTGGATTCCACACTTGGCCGTTATGCAGGGACACTCCTGCAGGAGCGGGGTGTAGAGATAAAGTTTAAGAGCAAAGTAACTTCCTTCGAAAATCATAGCGTCACATTTTCAGATGGATCGGCGTGTGAGGCCTGCACAGTAGTGTGGACTGCTGGTAACGCCCCTAATCCGCTGCTGCAACAGATACAGTGCGATAAGGATCGTGGCCGCATAGCGGTGGATGAGAACCTTGCAGTACGCGGGGCACCGGGAGTTTGGGCGCTTGGTGATTGTGCAACAATTCCTGATGGAAATGGCGGCTGTTATCCACCTACCGCGCAGCACTCGATTCGTGAGGCTGTCACGCTTGCTCATAACATTGCCGCTGACATGCGTGGGGAGAAGCCTCGACCATTCAGGTTCCGTACTTTGGGTCAGCTAGCTTCACTTGGTCATAGGAGTGGAGTGGCACAGATATTTGGCTTTCGCTTCTCAGGCTTTTGGGCTTGGTGGTTGTGGAGAACTGTTTATCTTATGAAGCTTCCACGCTTCGAGAAACGCTTTCGAGTTGCGCTGAACTGGACCCTAGATGTTCTTTTTGCCAAGGACAATGTGCAACTGCCGGTTACGCGTGCGTCAGTTCTAAGAGTGCCGATGAGTATCAAGCATGCCCAAGGCGATGCAGTAAGTTAGGCCTTGGTCCTTAGGCTGAGTTCTTCAATTTGGTCAATGCGAACACGCCGTGACCACTCCCTCAGTGGGTCCATAACCACAGCTTCACGCAAGTTAATATCTCCGAAGATCGCGCGCCCTCTAAATCTTAGTCCAGACGACATAGTGATCGATACAGTTAGTCCTTCACGCGAGGCTTGTAGCAGAGCGGCGCGATAGGCTTGTGTGTCGCCAGGGCCTTCGGGATGAATAAGACAATCCTGACCGGCAGACTTGCCATCCCTGGAGAGGTTTTCCCTTAAAAGCTTCAGAGCTTGTCTTGCAGCAGTAAATGCTGGACGCGAGGCGCCCTTAAAGCCATTTGCTAGTGCGTTAAGTTTAGAATCGACAGTAGCGTTGTCTCCGCTAGCCGCCGCTGCTTCAATTTCCTCCTGTAGCGCATCCAGGCGCTTTAGGTCCTCAAGAACTCTGTTCCAAGCCCGCAGGGCTGCGCTTAGGCGCTCACGTAAAGCAGGCAGCACTGATCTACGAAGCTCAAGCAAAATGCCTGCACCGGACTCACGTGTGTCAGGGTCGGACGATAGAATAGAAAATGATGCTTCTTTAATCAGTTGGCTTTGGGAAGTAAGAGTTGCTTGCTCATTAGCTTTCGAGCTTAGCTTGGGTGCATGTCTATCGGCGCTTGTAGTGCGCCTCGATGGCGGTGAGACTGGAATGGGAGTTGTTGCTGGAATTGCCGCCACAAGGTGTGAGGTTGAAGAGCGACCCAAATCAAGCATGCTGCGTGCCCTTGCGGCGAGAGGATGCAGTCGTTGGGATATTTGTTGCAGAGTAGCTAAGGCAGCTGCGCGTTTTTCGGGGTTTCTACGTGCGAATTCCGCCAGCTGCAGTTCTCGTCCGATTTCATCGAACTCAATCTCTTGTTTCGCTAATTTCTGCATCTGAGTGATATAGCTTGTCCCAAGTGCGAGTGAGCTTCTACGTGCTGCCGAACCCAACCAGCACGCGCTTAGGGCAGAGTCGTAGTTGGCCATTAAGGTTCCGATCGCTAACTGCGCGGCCTGTGAATTTGTGCCCATTTCGCGCCTTTGGAATGTTGCACTTGATCTTTTCCAAAGTTCTGTCGCCACAATGAGTAGAGCTGCGGCGCGACCTTGGTCGTCAAAATCATGAAGGTTCCATGCCTGTGTGATAAGCTGTGCTGGGAGCGGATTGTTGCCGGAGCAGCAAAGTGGATTTATATAGTCTGAACTCAATAATGGAAGGTGGCGCGTGTGATCGGCTCGAAAGGTGAAGCCCTGAATGGTATCTAACTCACGGGCGCGTGTTGGAATGTATATACCAAGTGCCTGTGCTACAAGCGGGACAACTAAAGCTGGTGCAGTTGGCTCCCCGGAAAAGAGCGATTTGAAAATTGGCTGAGTGCTCGGAGTAATCCCCTTTTCGAGAAAGCACAGGGCAAGCGTGGCTGTGCTACCTAGGATCACGGCATCCACGCCATAGTAGAGAATCTCACGGGTAAAGGAAGAATCTGCCTGATTAGGAAACGCCCTAGATTTGTCGGACTTATGCTGAGCAAAGAAGGCCTGACATGACTTGCTAGGTTGCTGGAAGCGTGGAAACTCGGTTGGTAACTCAGATCTGTCAGTGCTGGGACTGTTTGAAATTTGTGTTGGCATGCGCTCCTAACGAGGCCAGTCATCGCTGGTAAAGCCACACCCAATGTCCCGACCGTCAAATACAACACTACTGATTTGCCTAGTCAAAGGCGCAGGCGTTGGATGGGGCTAATTAGTGGATATGATATGGAATATGGGAGTTTCTAAGGCCCCGATCGCTTCGCCTATTGTTGTGCTCAAGCCACAACACAAATCCTCTCATGCGGGCATATAAATAATCTTTAAGTTTGAATGTGCTCAGGTAATCCAGAGTATAAAGAGAGTAAACTACTCAAGTAATCAGGGTGAGATATGAGCCAAGGCCAACACACGCAAGGTTGCTTATTGTAGAAGCTACCGTGCTTGGTAAGGCAAGTCTTGACTCTTCCCAAGGCAGAATGTAGCTAGAGTAGGCGAGTTCAAGGGAAGCACGGTGTAATTCCGTCACGGTCCCGCCGCTGTATGGACATCAAGGGCTCTCTTAGTGAAGCGAGCCCATGCACGAGGCTACTCAGCCACTGTGGAATTTTCTACGGGAAGGCTGCCTCTTAATGCGATGCCTGAGTCAGAAGACCTACTCGCAAAGATGCGCTCGATTCTCGAGCGACTCTTTCTAGATTTAGCTCTCGTGGGTTGGAGCGAGGTCGATTCGGCATTCCGCCGCCATTAGTTCGGAGTCCATATGCGTATTCTCTTTTTGCAGCTTCTTTGTGCAGCCTGTCTTCTGTTGCCTACAGTCAGCGCCTACTCTCAAGTAAGCGCCCCTTCTCGTACGGTTGTCGTCTCAGCATCGCGGGCCGAAGAAGAGCTTGCTCAGGTTGGAAGTTCCGTTAGTGTAATTACTGCCCAAGAAATAGAAGCACGTGGATTTCCTACAGTTGCGGATGTGCTTGAGAGTATTGCGGGAGTGGAAGTTGTGCGCAGTGGCCCCTTGGGTGGTAACGCAGCTGTCTTCATGCGCGGAGCTAATTCTGAGCATACGCTTGTTTTGATCGATGGGATGGAAGCAAATGATCCGATTTCTCCCAATCGAGCGTTTAATTTTGCTGACCTCCAAAGTGATAATATTGAGCGTATAGAAATCTTGCGTGGCCCACAGAGCACCCTCTATGGCTCAGACGCGTTGGGTGGAGTAATTTCAATTTTTACCAAAACAGGTTCAGGTGCGCCGTCCGCCAAAGTTTCCTTTGAAGGCGGCTCCTACGATACTTTTACTGAGCGTGCGGCGCTCGCTGGTGGAGATCGCGCATTGAACTACTCGCTGGGGATACAACAGCTTAATAGTGGTGGGATTTCGTCGGCCAGTAATAGAGACGGAAACTCAGAAGCTGATGCTTATTCAAATACTTCGCTTTCTGGAAAATTAGGCGGGTGGTTTAACAAAAACCTTGGCGCTGTGGCCTCCGTTCGCTATCTGCATGGTCGTGCCGATTTAGATAACTACGGTGGTGTTGGCGGGGACGATCCAAATCGCGAGCTAGTGCGCGATCAGCTCTTTACTCGCGTTGAGATCAAAACTGACCTGCTTGATTCTCGTCTGAAGCAGACGTTTGGGGTCGGGGTTTCATCTCAATCTTTTGATGACGACAATGATCCAGATTCGACCCACGTTGGAGAAGTACTGAGAAGCCAGTTTAATAGCCGATTGACCAAATTCGATTTTCAAAATGATGTGACCATTTCTGATTTGTTGCGTTTGGTAGTGGGGGCAGAAAGTGAGGAGGAGCGGGGAGATTCGAGCTACTTCTCTGATGGCATGTTCGGTCCTTTTAGTAATGACCTTGAACAACATAGTGTACGCACCAATTCTCTATTCCTTGACTCCCGACTGGGGGGCGAGAGTGGGCCGGCCGCCAACGCGGGCGTTCGCTATGATCATCATGAGACTTTTGGGTCCAAGGTTTCATGGCGCTTTGTTCCATTTTATCGTTTTGCAGATAGTGGCACCAAGCTTTTCTCTTCGATTGGGACTGGCTTCAAAGCGCCATCACTGTTTCAACTGTACTCAAGCTATGGAAATGAGAATCTCTCGGCTGAGAAAAGTTTGGGGCTCGATGCTGGCGTTGATCAGCAATTATTTGATGGGGCCTTGAATGTGGGGGTTGCTTATTTCTGGAACCGCTTCAATGACTTAATTTCATTTAATCCGCAGACATTTATTTCCGAGAATATTGCTCGCGCACGCACGCAGGGCGTAGAGGCGAGCGCAGCCTGGAATGTGAGCACAAGTGCGCAAGTCAAAGTTAGCTATACCTATACTGACACCCAGGATCGCGACAGTGGGGAATCATTGCTGCGTCGCCCGCGTAATAAGCTGCACACTGAGCTTCAACTACAAGCGACTCCTAAGCTGCATTTGCGAGCAAGCATGGATATTGTTGGGAGACGATTCGATAATGATTTCTCAACGTTCCCAGCCACACGAACTAGGATGGGTTCATATACTCTGGTCGGATTTGGGGCCTCATACCAAATAGATCCGCGCTTTGAGATTTTTTCGAGGGTTGAGAATGCTTTCGACCGCGAATATGAGCAAGTGCTAGGCTTTGGCGAGCCAGGACTGGCAGCCTATGGAGGACTGCGCGTTAAGTTATGACGCGTCGGGTTATGGGAATTAAGCATGTCATGTCAAAAGTTTGCTTATGTGAATCGTTGCAGCGCAGCGAGTCCCAGGCAGCGCCGCTGACTGTTGCTGCGGTAGGCTGGGCATTGCTAGTGACACTAGCTTTCTTTAGTAGCTTGCTTCTGGGAGAGCAGGCGGCGTTTGCGCAGTCGCAGCGCTGCGCACGCCTGGTCTCGCTAGCCCCGAGCCTCACGGAGACGTCTTTTGAGCTTGGACTGGGCCCCAGGCTAGTCGGGGTGTCTCTATTTTCTGATTATCCAGTAGAGG
>JAIBBV010000040.1 GCA_019694465.1 Oligoflexia bacterium | reverse complement strand
CCGTTAAACCTTCGCCCGTACTGTCGAAGTCCATTTTATTTGACCGTAGCTCGGGTTGCATCGGACGCCAATAAAGACAAGAAGTGAGAGTGTGGGTGTTATGGAAGAAGCTGTAGTGCAGGGGACCGGCCATGCTTTTCTCGATGTCTGGCAGAAAGGTGTTTCTGCTCTCCAAAGCGAACTCGATCCTCAAATTTACATTGCCTACATCAAACCCCTCAAAGTCCAGTCAGTAGACGCTAGCTCTGGCGAAGTCGTGATTACAGCCCCCTCGCGCTTAGTTTGTAATCACGTAGATCGCGAATTTAAGTCGCGCCTAAGCTCATTTATAGCCAAGGAGATGGGCATCTCTTCAATTAGACTGCGTTTTTCTGTTGTAGAGAGCTCCCCAGAAAGCGCCGGAAAGCCAAGTCCAATTGTTATAAAGAAGGTCAAGCTACCCACCCAGCGCCAGGAAGCCGAGGCAAACGCGGCGATATCGCCCGAAGGGGCACGCCTGTCCGGAATAAACCCTAAGTACACATTCGACACGTTTGTTGTTGGAAGTAGCAATCAGTTTTGTCACGCAGCTGCCATGAGAGTGGCTGAGCGCCCCGGCCTCAGTTACAACCCGTTCTTTATTTATGGTGGTGTGGGCTTAGGCAAGACTCACCTCCTACACGCAATTGGGAATGCCGTCCTTGCTCGTAATCCAAAGGCGCGCGTTTTGTATATGTCGTCTGAGGGCTTCACTAATGAGCTGATACAGGCCTTGCGCCACGGGACGATGAACGAGTTTAGAAACCGCATGCGCGCAATTGAGCTTCTGTTGATTGACGACATACAGTTCATGTGCGGTAAAGAGCGCACACAGGAAGAGTTCTTCCACACATTTAACGCTCTCCATGACGCCAAGCACCAAATAGTTCTTACCTCAGACAAATTGCCACAGGAGATTCCCGGGATCGAGGAGCGTCTACAAACTCGCTTCTCTTGGGGGCTGACGGCCGATCTTCAGGCTCCAGACTTTGAGACTCGTGTAGCAATCCTAAAACGCAAAGCCTCGGTGGAAGATTTCGCCCTTCCAGAGGATGTGGCGCATTTAATTTCTGAGAAAATTGCCTCTAACGTTAGAGAGCTTGAGGGCGCTTTAACTCGACTACATGCGGTGAGCAGCTTACAGCACGTCGATATTTCGATGGATCTTGCTCGTTCTGCCCTAAAACACATTCTTCAACCAAAGTCTGTAACAATTTCAGTCGACGACATTAAGAAAGTTGTGGCGGAGCATTTTAGTATTAAAACCTCTGACATGATCTCAAAGCGTCGCACAAAAAATCTTTCTTTCCCACGCCACATAGCTATGTACCTTTGCAGAAAACATACCACCTGTTCCTATCCAGAAATCGGTGGGCATTTTGGCGGCCGCGATCATTCAAGCGTAATCCACGCCGCAAATGTTGTTGCTGCCAAGGTTGGCTCTGACGATCGGGTGCGTTCAATTGTTTCTGAAATTGAGCGACGGTTGACGGGGATCTAAAAACAACCAACACCTTACTGATGTTGGTTGTTTTGTTAATAACTCAGATAATTGGCTGATATTGCGTTGATTTTTCCGGTAAAAGTTGTTGGAAACCTATGGGGATTTTGGAGGTATTTCGGCGCCGTTTTCGGAAATTACTGGTGTCGGTAAATCTGTCGAGTTTTCTCTATCAAGAAACAACACTTTACCCACATGCACTTGCTCGTGGTTTCGGCCACTTAGTGGCTGTTCCCCCTGAAAAGTACCGGCCCTATTACTACTGCTAAGTATTTATCTTTAAATAATAAAAGAGAAACAACTCATAAACATGCAAACAATGATCGCTCTTAAAAAGACGAGCCACCATTTCCAAGCCTTAGAGACCAAGCATATCAATTCGATGCTTAGTCATGAGATAAGTGTCAGAGATTTTTGTTCTAAACGAAATGTTTCTTTCGTATCATTGATTACAAAATTAGGGGGCAAAATAAATTGAAGCAGGCTGAATCAATTTTCTCCCAACGCAGGCCCGTGATTTGAATTGAGCTTTTTGTTACTGACGCCAAGTCGCTAACTTACTGAGAGTAGTATTTATGGACCTAACAATTTCTAAGGCTGAACTTACCAAAGCTTTATTTGCAACTGAAAGCATCGTGGAAAAGCGCGCCACGATGCCAATCCTTTCAAATGTGCTGCTGTCCGCAACAGATGGCAAACTAAAGATATCTGCCACTGACCTAGAAATTACGGCCCTCACCAGCGTTCCAGCCAAAGTTAAGAGTGGAGGCAGTACGACCGTAAACGCAAAAGTGTTTTCTGACATTGTGCGTGAGCTACCAGACTCTGACATTAATCTTAAGCTATCAGAGGGCGAGCGCTTAAGTATTACCACTAAGGGTACAACCTTACGCATGAATGGTGTGAGCGCTGAAGAGTACCCAAGTTTACCGGGAGTTGGGTTTGAGGCGCGTAGTAAAGTAAGCGCCAAAGAATTTTTGGAAATGATCAATAAAACAATTTACGCCGTATCCCAGGACGAAACTAGGTTTATCCTGAACGGCGTTTGTTTCGAAATGATTGGCGACGGCAAGGGCAAAAAGGCAGATCGTAGCCTGCGTTTAGTTGCAACAGACGGCCATAGGCTAGCGATGATAACGCGACCGATTAAGGGGTTGGATTTTTCTGAGCGAGTTGTCGTGCCTCGTAAAGGCCTTTCCGAGGTCCGTAAGCTAATTAGTTTTGAAGAGGACCGAGAGATAGGCCTTGATATTAGAGAGGGGTTCTTGCTCATTGAGACGCCTTCAGGGAAGGTTTCTATGAGACTCCTTGATGGCGAGTTTCCAGACTACAACCAGGTCATCCCAAAGCAGGAGGGAACTCGCGCCAAGCTAAACGGCGAAGACCTGAGTCAGGCCCTACGGCGCGTTGCTCTAATGGTAACAGATAAGGGCAAGTGTGTGCGCTTGGATTTTACCGACAAGGCTTTGCGCATTTCGAGCTCTTCGCCAGAGCTTGGCGAGGCGCGCGAGGAGTTGGCAGTAGAGTATGCTGGCAAGCCGCTTAGCGTTGGATTTAACGCTAAGTATGTACTTGATATTACTGCCTCTCTTGCTGAAAATAAAAACCTAGTAATTGAGCTCAACGGAGAGCTGGGACCGGGGCGCTTCTTTGCTGATGGGGACGAGTCTAGTGTCGCAATTGTGATGCCGATGCGCTTATCATAGCGGCATGCTCATACGCGCGCTTCGGTTGTATCAATTTAGAAATCTGCACGATCAGAGCGTCCGCTTTTTGAGCGGTGCAAACTTCCTCCACGGCGACAACGGTCAGGGCAAAACCAACTTTGTTGAGGCCGTGGGTCTCTTGTCTAGTGGAAGATCGTTTCGCACTAGCAACCTAAAGGAGCTTATCCGCTGGCAACACAAGGAAGCTTCAGTTTTCGCAGAGGTAGAATCAAAGGAGCAGCGTTTTGAGCTAGGTGTGGCGATAACTGAGGACGGAAAGACTGCATATATAAACGGAAACAAGGTCGAATATCTTTCCGCTTTTTTAGGCAAGCTGTTAGCGGTCACTTTTTCCCCAACTGACCTGTCATTGGTGCGCGGTACACCACAAGAGCGCAGACGCTTCATGGACAAGCACTTGGTAGACTTTCGACCAAGTTTGATTAATACGGTTTTAGAATATCACCGCACACTGAAGAGCAAAAATGCTCTTCTTAGAGCCGGAGTAGCAGATCCTCGCCAACTAGATGCTTGGGACGAGCTGCTGGCCGAGAGGGGGCTGTCGATATTTGGCGCGCGTCAGGAGTTCCTTCGTCAAATAGAAGATAAGGCTGCTCAATTCTATCGAGAATTTTCAAGAGCGGAGGGCGATCTAAGCCTACGCCTCAAGTCAAATTTGGGGGCAGAGTCGCACGAAGATCTAAGTATTGAAAAAGTAATAGCTAAACTGCGAGAGCATCGCGAGCGCGAAATAGAGCACGGCTCTGCCATAGTTGGGCCACATCGGGACGACATGGTTGTAGATCTTGGGGGAAAGCCAGCGCGCGCGTTTGCGTCACAAGGGCAGGCGCGCAGCATTGTGTTGGCCTTGAAGCTGGCAGTGGTCGAGCTGATTGAGGAAAAGCGAGACGAGTCGCCACTTGTACTACTGGACGACGTAGAATCCGAGCTAGACGCCGGGCGGAGACGAAAACTAATAGACCTAGTCTTCATGAAGCCACGCCAGGTTTTTATGACCGGGACAGCTGCGCCTTTGGACCTGATGGAGCGAGTAAGGGATAGTCTTTGCTTGCAGATTGAGGGCGGCTCAATAGTTAAGCTGGATGAAATTGGCGGCAATGAATCGCTAAAAGTTTCAGGCTTTTAAGTGCGTTTCCCGCACACTTGTTAACAGGCCGGGAGAAAGCTTAATAATATACTGATATTACTGGCATTTTTTGGCGAGATAGAGAAGCTTACGGCTTTACGAAACATCCCTAAGATGTCTACAATACAAGGAATTCGAGCGGTTCAGGACGGTCGGCGGCAGAAATGCCGAAAATTATGCCCCAAAACCGGGCCTAGCGTGACCAAGTAATAGCACCAGAATCTCTCTTAAATTCACGTTTTATTCGCATTACTCGCGCTCTATGACGTCATCAACTGCCCCCGATAGTTCCGCTGTCTACGATGCCCAAAGTATTCGTGTGCTCGAGGGCCTCGAAGCGGTGCGCATGCGCCCTGGCATGTACATTGGCGATACGTATGAGCGTGGTTATCACCACCTGGCCTATGAAGTTATCGATAACTCAGTTGATGAAGCTCTCGCTGGGTATTGCACCAATATAGTTGTTACGATTCATCTCGATGGATCATTGTCTGTTGAGGACAACGGTCGCGGCATTCCCACAGATATGCACCCAACAGAGGGCATTAGCGGCGTAGAAGTCGCGATGACCAAGCTGCATGCTGGAGGGAAATTTGACAAAGACGCCTACAAAGTTAGTGGTGGTTTGCATGGCGTAGGCGTTTCGGTAGTTAATGCCCTTTCTGAATGGCTCAAAGTTGAGGTTTGCCAGCGTGGAAAAAAATTCGCAATGGAATTTCGTCGCGGCGAGCCGGTTGCTCCACTAAAAGAGGTAGCGCAAGCGGAAAACACGGGAACGTTCGTGCGCTTCTACCCCGACCACACGATTTTTACTCAAACTAAGATTTTCAACTTTGATATCTTACAACACCGCATTCGTGAGCTTGCCTTCTTAAACGCTGGACTGCGTTTCACTCTGGTTGATGAACGAATTAATAAACGCCAAGAGTATTTTTACGAAGGTGGCATTAAGAGCTTCGTTCAGCATGTTAACAAATCAAAAAATCCGCTTTACGCTGAGCCAATTTATCTAAAGGCCGATAAGGATAACATCGTAGTAGAAGTTGCCCTTCAGTATAATCAAGAGTACCAAGAGAACATTTTCACCTATGCCAACAACATCAACACTACTGAGGGTGGAACACATCTTGCTGGATTTAAGGCGGCCTTAACGCGTTGTCTTAATAACTACGCCAATAAGAATGGATTGCTAAAAGCAGCAGACGAACCAATTCAGGGTGACGATACGCGCGAGGGACTCACGGCCGTTATTAGCGTAAAGATCCCTGAGCCGCAATTCGAAGGACAGACAAAAACAAAACTTGGCAACCACGAGGTTAAGGGTTTCGTAGAAGCCATAGTTGGCGAACACTTGGCGCGATTTCTAGAAGAAAATCCGAGCGTTTCTAAATTGGTGATCGGCAAAGCGCTTGAAGCTGCGCGGGCGCGCGAAGCCGCCCGCAAGGCGCGCGAGCTTGTGCGTCGCAAAGGCGCACTAGATTCTGCCTCTTTGCCAGGCAAGTTGGCTGACTGCCAAGATGAGAACCCAGAACAAGCAGAGCTTTTCTTAGTAGAAGGAGATTCGGCCGGGGGATCGGCCAAGCAGGGGCGAGACAAGAGAAATCAGGCCATTCTTCCACTTAAGGGAAAGATTTTGAACGTTGAAAAAGCGCGCTTTGATAAAATGCTCGCATTTGAAGAAATTAGAACCATCATTACAGCTCTAGGCACAGGCATCGGATCGGAAGATTTTGATGTCAGCAAACTTCGTTATCACAAGATAATTATCATGACCGATGCCGACGTAGACGGCAGTCATATTCGCACGCTGTTGCTTACATTCTTTTACCGCCAAATGACCGAGCTTGTGACACGCGGGCATTTGTTCATTGCGCAACCTCCACTTTATAAGCTCAAGCGCGGAAAATCGGAGACTTATATCAAGGATGAGAGCATGTTTGCCGATGTCATTGCATCTGGAGGAACAGGTGGAATCGAAATTAGTTCGTCCAATGGTGTGAATACACGCAGCGATTTATTAAAGAGTATCGCGCTTGGAGTGCAGGGACTACGCGAGATATTAGACGGCTTATACATGGAGCGTGTTGATGCGCGTGTAGTACAGGCATTTGCAAGTATGCCGATGGAACTAGAGGAATATTTTTCTTCCTTTGAAGTGGTAAAGCGCCTAGCCGCCGATCTAAAGCCGATCCTTGATAAGAAAATCAGCGGAGAGATTGGAGTTGAGGCCTTTGATGATAAAATTGACGGCCCAAAGCTTGTCGTTAAATCGCGCCTGAAGGGTATTAGAAAAGAGACAATATTGCACAAAGCATTTGTGGGGCGTGCAGATATTCAGCGTCTTCGCTTTGTGTTGGGCGAAGCACGCAAGTTAGGAGAGGCCCCATACACCCTGCGCGAACAGGACGGAAGCACGCAAATTTGTGAAGATTTGGAAGCGCTTGTGCGCAATATCGACGAGCGAGGGCGTAAGGGCTTAACAATTACGCGATACAAAGGTTTAGGAGAGATGAACCCGGAACAGCTTTGGGAAACAACAATGGACCCAAAGAACAGAAATATGCTTCAGGTTCAAGTACAAGATGCGATTGAAGCCGACGGCATCTTTACCGTGCTCATGGGCGATGAGGTTGAGCCACGTCGCAAGTTCATAGAAGACAACGCGCTCAAGACGCGCAACTTGGACATTTAAGTAGTCGGCCAAAATTTGCGTAGCTCGTCGACTGTAGCTGGGGTCGCCGCTGTAAGTGGTAGTCTGAGCGCTGCAGAATCTATTAGGCCTTGCATTGCCAGCAGTGTTTTTACTGGAATTGGATTTGTTTCTTTGAATAGTGTGCGAATTTTGGCGAGCGCCCCAAGCTGAATACTCGCAGCCTTTTCCTTATGACCAGCTGTCCAAGCGTTGTAGAGTTCAACAAAGTCTTGCGCCATCACATTAGCGCTAGCAGAAACAATACCCGGCGAGCCACAAGCCAGCATTGAGAGAAACAAAGCGTCTTCTCCCGCAAGAATCGGGATGCGCCCATTTACAGCTTTAAGCATGTCCATGGCTTGCACCATATCGCCAGCGCCTTCTTTAATCGCTGCTATTGTGCGCGTTTCAGCTAGCTGAGCTGCAGTAGCTGGTAACATGTTAACGGAGGTTCGGCCTGGATGATTATAGACAATGATTGGCAAATCTGTGACTGCGCGAAGTTCGCTAAAGTGAGCAACTATTCCACCCTGGGTTGGCTTATTAAAATAAGGCACAACCACCAGGAATCCTGCTATCTCATAGCGCGAGTAGCGCTTTACAAGTTCCTGCGCGTGGCGAGTAGAGTTCGAGAATATTCCAAGAAAACAAGGGATCTTGCCAGCAATAGTTTCAAGACAACAGCGAACAACGTCTTCTGTCTCGCTCTCTGATAGGGCGCAGGCTTCGCCTGTTGCACCACAGGCGACGATTCCATGAACCCCAGCATCTAGCTGAGCCTTAACTAGGCGAGCTAGAGATGCCCCATCAACACACTCGCCGTCTTGAGTAAATGGCGTTGCTACCGCAGTAATTACGCCTTTGAATATGCTAGAGGCCATCAGAAGATACCGGAAAATAATGTTTGCTTCTAACTCCTACCATTCCCACCCCGAGTTCACCAATAGTTTGGGGTGCCAAGCTATTGGATTGTGCTAATTTCTTAGCGCATTCTGCAAATTTGACTCCTGTTGATAATTTATGTACCCTCCTGACTTCTTTGAGGAAGTAGCTTATGGCATCACCAACTAAGCGTAGCCAATCTCGCCGTGACGCACGTGATATGAAATTGCGTGAGCGTCGCCAAAAAAGATTGCGCATAGCGGCTAAAAAGGCCCGCGCAAAAAAGTAAGAGCAGCTAAGCTCTGCCTGGCCTAAAACCAGCTTTGCATAGATCGCACATGCTTATGGCACTTTTAGGCCTTACAGGACAGCTTTACGCTAGCTCCTAACGCGTTCGCCTCTTCCACCCTTTCTTTGAAATCTGCGGTGCTCGGGTTAGGGCTAGCGCATCTTTTTCAACATCTTTCGTAATTACTGAGCCAGCCCCAATTGTGGCTCCATCATCAACTGTTACTGGAGCAACTAAGGCTGAGTTGCTGCCTACAAAAACATTCTTTCCAATAATAGTTTTGTGCTTATTAACCCCATCATAGTTGCAAGTTATCGTGCCAGCGCCAATGTTTGAGTTCTCGCCTATCTCACAGTCACCGAGATATGTAAGATGATTGGCCTTGGCTCCTTCAGCTAGGAAAGAGTTTTTTGTCTCTACAAAATTTCCCACATGCACAGTCTTAGATAGTTTGGAGCCAGGGCGAAGATGCGCAAATGGGCCAATGATGCATTCTTCGCCAATTATTGCGGACTCTGCTCTAACGCAGATTCTAATATGTGTTCGCGCGCCAACGCTTGCGTCCTTCAAATATATTTGGCCATCAAGTTTTGCTCCTTCGGAAATAACAGTTTTTCCCACTAGCTGCACTTGTGGCCCAATTTGAGCGCCGGGAGCGATGGAGCAGCTGGAATCAATAAAGCACGAAGCGGGATCGACAAAGTGAACCCCTGACTCGATTAGGCGATTGATTCGATTTCTACGTAAACGCCCATTAACTTCAGCTAAATCAACCAAAGTGTTTACGCCCTCGACCTCGTCTTCGTCGCGCGAAACTACGGCCTCTACACCTTGCCCCTCACGCACAGCGCGGGAAACAATGTCAGTTAGATAGTATTCCTTTTGGGCATTGTTGTTCTCTAAGCCCTCTACTGCCGGCTTTAAGAAAGCTGACTCAACAACGTAAACGGCGGCATTAATCTCATCTATTAGCAGCTGCTCCGGAGTGCAGTCGCGAGCTTCAATTATTGCTTCAATTTTTCCACTCTGCGCCGATCGCAGAATACGCCCATATAGCTTGGGATTTGAAGCCACCAGAGTAAGTAGCGTAATGGTGGCACTTTGTGAGCGGTGCCGCGCTAGCATGCTGGTTAGAGTTTCACTTTTTAATAGCGGCACATCAGCGCATAGAATTACCACGGGGCCAACAAAATCATCCAAGGCAGTAAGCGCGCTACGCACAGCGTCGCCTGTTCCGCGTTGTTCCCGTTGTCGTGCGAACGAAATAGCTGTTTTTCCATAAAGGCCACTACTGGAGCCCTCGTTCACGGTCCGCTCAACCTCTTCTCCCTTGTGGCCAGTGACGATAATTAGCCGCTCCGGTGCGAGGGAAGTTGCTGTGAGCAGTACATGCTCAATTAGTGGACGCTCATCAGTGCGCACCAGCGCCTTAGGCAGAGAAGAGTTCATGCGTTTGCCAAGGCCGGCTGCCAAGATAATTACTGCTAAACGCTCCGCTGCTGACCCTTTAGTCATAAAGCATGATTCCTAAACTCAGAGTGGGTAACAAAATGAGACCTACTACGCCAATCACCATATGGCCTGCAACAACCCCAGGGCGTGCAAAACAATATAGCGTTTTTTGTAGCTCGCCCTAATGCCTTAGGGCCCGTCGTAAAAACTCTCCCAACAAACTTAAAAGGCTCGTATCGCTATCAAAGCGAAGCAATTCACTTCATTTTGTTACGCGCCCTTAAGCTCTCTGAATATCCAATTTTCCAGGACACTTACGACAATAAATTCTCATATTAACTTAAGCTTTTGAGAATACGATAGCTAGAAATGAGGTGAAAGAGCAGCAGCGCTACCTAAAACAGCATTAGGGTGCGTCTGGAAGATCTTAAGACCAATTATGGGAAGGAGCTCCAGATCGTAGGCCAAAACAAAATGCTCGTGCATTAATTGAGATAGGCTCGGAATGGACCAGACACCTAAGGATTCGGAATCGGGACAGGTCACCAGAGCCCAGATTCGCTCACAACTTGACCAACTCGAGGCCAATATCAACGACCTTAAAGTTCAATTTGAGCAGTATTTTGCTGGATTGAACAAATTTCCGCCTGACAAGCTACATGCCCAGGTAAAGAGAGAAATTCGGCGACTCCTGGCCGCGCCATTCAAGAATTCTGAGCTTAGCTTTCGATTACGCGCCCTCGAAGGGCGTTATCGCACTTACCACACCTATTGGGAGCGCGTACAAAAACAACGCGAAGCAGGGGCATATTCTAAAGACGTTTTTAAGGCCGATCTGCGCGTTCGTCATGCCAAGGAAGACCAGCATGCACAAACCGCGGAAGGTAAAGTTGAGCGCGGCATGCACGATCTTTTTTCGAGCTATAAGAGTGCTCTTGAAAAAGAGTCGGGCATGAAACAAAATATCGATTTTAAGGCCTTTCAACGTTCTCTTGTAAGTCGAGCACGTGAGCTCAAGGCCAAGCACGCTGGCAAGAAGATCTCTTTCAAGGTGGTCGTTCAGGACGGCAAAGTTAGCCTTCAAGCGCGCGTTAAGAAGTGAGCTGTATGCGTTAGTTTTCTATTTGAGGCGGCATTCCGCCGCAGGTGAATTATGAAAAAAATCAAAGTACAGAATCCGGTCGTTGAGCTTGATGGCGATGAGATGACAAGGATTATTTGGAAGCTAATTCGCGAAAAACTGATACTTCCATACTTGGATATTAATTTGCAGTACTTTGATCTCTCAATTCAAAATCGCGATGCGACAGATGATAAGGTCACAATTCAAGCGGCTGAGGCCATCAAGAAGCACCGTGTTGGCGTTAAGTGCGCTACGATTACGCCAGATGAGGCGCGCGTAACTGAATTTAAACTAAAAAAAATGTGGAAATCTCCAAATGGCACAATCCGCAATATTATTGGGGGAACTGTTTTCCGTGAGCCGATTATCTGTAAGAACGTGCCTCGCCTAGTCCCAGGCTGGAGCAAGCCTATTATAATAGGGCGACATGCTTTTGGAGATCAGTACAAAGCAACTGACTTCGTGGTTCCTTCCAAGGGTAAACTTACTATCAAGTTTACCCCTAGCGATGGTGGTAAGACTATCGAGCATGAAGTGTTCGAGTTCCCCGGACCTGGAGTGGCCTTAGGAATGTACAATTTGGATGAGTCCATCCAGGGCTTCGCTCGCAGCTGCTTTAGCTACGGCCTAACAAAAAAAATGCCGGTCTATCTTTCAACCAAGAACACCATCCTCAAAGCCTACGACGGACGCTTTAAGGATGTTTTTGCCGCAGTCTTTGCTGATGAATTTGAAGCCAAGTTCAAGCAAGCCGGAATTTCATACGAACATCGACTTATTGATGACATGGTTGCCTATGCTGTGAAGTCTAACGGTGGATTCGTATGGGCCTGCAAGAACTACGATGGTGATGTGCAGTCTGACGTTGTAGCGCAGGGCTATGGTTCACTTGGCTTAATGACTTCGGTGCTCATGACTGAAGATGGAAAGACGATTGAGGCGGAGGCTGCGCACGGCACGGTCACTCGGCACTATCGCGAACATCAAAAGGGTAACAAAACATCCACTAATCCAATTGCTTCAATCTACGCTTGGACCAGAGGCCTATATTATCGGGCCCAGTTCGATGGCAACCAAGAACTCAAAAAGTTTGCCGGAACTCTTGAGCATGTATGCGTAGAAGCAGTGGAGGCCGGGAAGATGACTAAGGACTTAGCGGTTTGTATTCATGGATCAACTCCGCCTGCTGGCTCTTATCAATACACGGAGGATTTTTTGGATACGCTATCAGCGATGCTAAAGTCCAAGATCGGATAGAGACTGGACCATTAAGTTAAGCCATTGACTTAGCGTGCGAGTGGAGAGCAGTACTTTTTTAGTGTTCTTCGTCGTGTGGGCCAATCGCGAGCAAAATGTAAACCATAGATAATGTCGTAAAAATAAACGCCTGCATAAAGCAGACGAATGTGCCAAGCACGTACAATGCCGCCGGAAAGAGTGGTCCCAGCATGTCAGTGAAAATAGTCAACACCAAGTGGTCTGCTGTAATGTTCCAATAGAGACGCAAATTTAGAGTGAGGACTCGCAAGCAGAGACCAAAAAGTTCTAAGGGGAACAAAAATGGGGCAAGCATCAATGGCGACGCCATATGCTTCAAGTAATTGAAAAGCCCGTTAGTTCGTATGCCCCAATAGTTAAAGTAGACAAACACCAGGGTAGACAGGCCGACATTAACCCAAACTGTAGTAGTTGCCGCTGGTACACCGGGGACAAGGCCAATTAGGTTTGCGCTAAGTATAAAGATAAAAATAGTTCCATTAAAAGGAACGTGCCGTCGGTTATTCGCCCCGAGCAGGGAGTCATGGAATTTAACGAACGCTTCAACAAAAAAATCTAGGAAGCCAAATAGTGAGATACGCGAATCCGGGATAATTGCTGCCGCAATTGCACCGGCGGTGGAGAGGCGAGTTGTGGCACGCTTTGCCACTAGGGTTATAACCATCCCCAAAATGATGGCTGTTACCAGTTTTTGGATTTCTAGGTTGGGAATAATGGGAGATAGGTAGGTAAAATGATCCGCCATCGTCAATAGGAAAATATAATTACCTAGGCACGTACTTTACTCCCCGTAGTTGAAAATAGTCAATTCAGCGCTAGCGAAGCAATGAATATCACGAGGTAGCATGGGTTACGCCGCACTTGCAACTCGTCTGTACAACACTTGATATAGCTGGGTGATGCGAAGGCTAAAAAGTGCGGCACATCCTAGTAGGTATACGCGCCAGCGACGCCTGAAGGGCTCATCGTAATACTTAGATATTGTTGGCCAAGCCGCGCTAAAGTTGCGCTCCCAAGCAAGCAACGTCTTGGTATAGTCTAGCCCAAAATTTTCTAAGTGCTCTATCACAAATTCGTTTGAACATGGAAAGTGTAGCTCTGACAGAGTCGGTACATACCCATTAGGAAATATATATTTTACAAGCCACATGTAAAAATCGTCAGTATATGGCTTGGAGCGCGAGGAGACCGACTCGGCCGATATGGCCTGAAGCAAGAAAAGTCCATTATCCTTTAGACAACGCCGCGCTGATTCAAAGAAGATGGGCAAATTTCTTTTGCCGACAGCTTCGATCATTTCTATCGAGACTACTCGGTCGTAAGTCCCAAGCTCATCGCGGTAATCCCTAATTTCAATGTCGACAGGCAGGCCAGTGCAATTTTCGCGCGCGTATCTTGCTTGCTCTTCAGATATGGTGAGACCTGTGACGTGGACTTGATAACGCTGCGCTGCAAAGCGAGCAAAGTTGCCCCAGCCGCAGCCAATGTCCAATACGCGCATGCCAGGCTTTAGCTGTAGCTTACGGCAACATAAGTCCAATTTGGCACTTTGGGATTGCTCCAGCGTTAGCGCCCTTTCCCAATACCCACATGTGTAGCTCATGCTAGGGTCTAACATGCACTCAAATAGCGAGTTGCCGAGGTTATAGTGAGCATCGGCAACTTCAAAAATGCCCTTGCCAGTTTGGGCATTGTAGAGCTTTGAATTAATAATATGTTTTACTAGGCGCCCATATCCTGCTGGACTAAGCCGCTGCTTGGAAGAAGAAAAAATGTCGCATAGTAATTCATACAAATTGGGAATTTCAAAGTCAGCGCTGGCATAAGCCTCAGCTAACTCAAAAGGCGGGAGTGCTTTTAAAGCTGCAACCTGCTGCTGAGAGGCGGGTGACGAGTCAGTTACGACAATCTTATTCGCGCTACTACTGCTCACGACTATTTTCTCCGAATGAGAGTATCCACAATCGTAGTTTTGAAATCAAACTGGGTCGAGCAGCGTGGGGGCTAATTGTTGGAGTTTTAGGTTTGTTAAATAGGCGCAGTTGTTTATTAAAATAGAGGCGCAGCGCTTGCCACTGTATGCGGGTCATGGTTAGTAGCGCCGAAAGCGGAAATTGAAAGAGCAGACGTAGAAGTGCGCTCTTACTAAACGGCTCGCTTTTTCCGGTTAAGTTCGTAGCCAATTTTAAATTGTTATCCTGAAAAAGATCGACCTGGATATGCAGAGCCGTGCCAAGATCTCGCAAATGAAAGCAGTACTCTCCATTTACACTTAGAAAAGGGGAGACATAGAACTGTTTCTCAAATTTAGCGGGACCAAATGAGCTGGATGTTTGGTCAGCCAACACTGGTGAATATACAAATGTTTCACCAAATGTGTTGTGCACCTCTATTACAACAGCGTTGATGTTGCCCGTATCATTGAAGCAAATGAAAAAGCTGACGGGATTAAATACATAACCAAAGTATCTCGGAACAGTAATTAGAACTATGCGCGTTGGGCGGACAATATCTGGATTCTCTATCTGCAAGGCGGCCCAGACGCGGGCACCAATATCGCCTGATAAATGTGGCAAGTAGTCAGAATCCTTTAGGCTGAAAATCGCGCGGCGGTTAAACCCAAAGAGAGGGAATAGCTTATTTAGCTGCGCAAGTTGGTCAAGCTCGAGCGCGAAAACAAAGGCGGGATAAAGAAACTCATGCTCGCGGGGTCTTGTCCGCTTGTGCCAAACCGAGCCACGATAAATGGCCGAGGTCACACAGCCTCCAAGCGCGCCGCTACGGCATAGGCGGAATTTACAGCATCTTCATGGAATCCATAGCCCAGGTAGGCTCCGCAGTAGAAAGTATTGTTAGCGCCGTTTATTTCCCTAATCCTGACCTGAGAGGCTACAGAAAGCGGTGTATAGACAGGGTGAGTATACGCTATGTCATAAATTACTGACTTGGGATCTATGTGCTCAGTGCAGTTCAGCGAAACGAAGTAATCGCTGTGGGCTTTTAAGCCCTGCAGTCGATTCATGTAATAACTTATGCAAACAGGTAGCTCAGCTTCTCGTTGGCCCATACGAGTATAGTTCCATGAGCCCCATAATTTACGCTTTTTGGGCATAAGCCGGGCGTCTGTATGTAGCACCGTATGATTGGTGCTGTATTTCCATGCGCCTAGCAGATTTACTTCTTCTTGGCTGGGGTTCGTCAACATGGCCAAAGATATATCGGCATGCGTTGCTAAAATTACCTTATTATATCTATGCCGATTCCCGTTTTGTAGCGTTAGAGTAACTCCCTCCTTGTCGCGTTCAATTGCTGCCACCGCAGAGCTGAGATTAATTGTCCCACGGAAATTCTTGGTGAATGCACGCACATATGACTGTGCGCCATTAGCAATAGTTTGCCAGCGCGGAAGGCGATTAAAGTTCAGCATTCCATGATTGTTGAAAAATGTAATAAAGGTCAGGGCCGGGAATTCCTCAATCGAAGCATCTGGACTCGACCAAATAGAGGCAATCAGAGGAACTAGGTAACTTTGTATAAAAAAGTCACTTAAGCCTAATCTTCGACAGTACTCCCCCAGTGAGAGCGAGCCTATGGTGCGGTTGGAAAGATCGGTGCTCGCGGCGCGATTAAAACGGCGCTGTTCTATGATCATGCGTATGAAACTGGGGTTTAGAAGATTAAGCGGCTCAACTAAAAATGCGCTCAGCGTTGGCCCGTTGTATGTAAACCCACTTTCCTTAGAGCTGAAGCAAAATGTCATGTCGCTATCGCGAGTTGGTACCCCTAATTCATCTAGAAAGGCATAGAAACGAGGATAATTGTCAGGGTTGCAAACAATAAATCCAGTGTCGATTGCTAAACCAGCATCAGGACCACTTGGAATGGTAATGGTATTGGTGTGTCCCCCAAGCCAGCTCTCGCGCTCAAAGAGAGTAACTTCGTAACGCTTTGAAAGCAGATGGGCTGCCATTATGCCGGCGATGCCGCCGCCAACAATAGCAACTTTCAACGGTAGTTCATTTTCGCCCATACACCGCGGACAATTAAATTATACAAACAAGCTGGAAGCATTCTACCGATTTCGAGCAGCGTTGCAAAAATTGGAGGAAAACTAATCTTATCTCGTTCTCTCTCAAGTCCATCACAAATATACCGTGCCGCTCTCTCAGCAGAGATTAAAAAGGGCATAAAAAAGTCATTCTTATCAGTAAGCGGGGTCTTCACAAACCCAGGATTAATAATAGTAACCCTTATGCCTTGTCGCTCCAGGTGAAACCTAGCACTTTCCATAAAATGGATCATGGCTGACTTGCTTGCTCCATACGCGGCTGCGCGTGGTAGTCCGCGATAGCCAGCCAGGCTAGCCATGCCAACCAGAGTTCCACAATGCCTGCAAAGCATATGAGGAAGCGCAGCCTCGAAGCAATGCAACATCCCGCCATAGTTTGTGTTCATTAGAAATTCATATTGCGCACTATCGAATTTTTCTGGGAAGGACTCAATGTGCGTGCCAGCGTTGGCAATCGCGAAATCTATTGCGCCCAGTTCCCCAGCAATTTCATCGGCAATTCTGTGCATGCCTGGCAAGTCGCTTACATCGCCTGGTTTTACTAAGCATGTTGCTTTGTAGTCCCCTAGTCGTTGCGCTAGTGATTTAAGCTCAACAGCGCGGCGAGCGGTTAGTGCCAGCTTGGCCCCGCGCCGAGCTAGCTCAAAGCACAAGGCTTCTCCGATCCCGCTGCTAGCGCCAGTGACCCAAACGACCTTGTTGCTCAAATCCATAAAAGCCTTGCTTTACTGGCAGTGGTTTACTTCAACTGCAGACTGAAGTTCGTAGAGCCGAGCATATAGCCCATTTTTAGCTAAGAGCTCCGCGTGTCTGCCCCTTTCAACTATGCGACCAGCATTAAAGACGAAAATTTGGTCTGCGTCGATTACTGATCGTAGGCGGTGAGCGACGCTTATTACAGTCTGGCCAGCGCTCAGCAAAGCTAGTTCCTGCAGCAGAGCCGACTCAGTTTGGGGATCAAGCGAAGCAGTCGCTTCGTCTATTAGCCAAATCTGAGGGAGGCGAGTGGCAGTGCGCGCAAATGTAAGTGCCTGGCGTTCCCCCACGGATAAGTTTGAGCCATGCTCATTCAACTCTCGATCTAGCGAGATGTTAAGAAGTGGCGGATGCGGATGAGCATCAGACCATAGTGTAAGGTTTTCATGGACTGTGCCCGAAAAGATGAACAGATCTTGCTGCACGAGCCCGATTAATTTGCGCAGCGATCGCTTGGATGTCCCTGAAATATCGTGCCCATCTATCATAATCTTGCCGCTGTTGGGCTGATATAGCCCGAGCAATAGTGCCACAATGGTGGACTTGCCAGACCCAGTTGGGCCGACTAATGCCACTTTGCTACCCGCTTGTATCGAAAGCGAAACATCCTGCAGGACTGGAACACCTGGCGAGTATTGGAAGTTTACAGCTTCGAAGCGAATCGAGCCGCTCAGTTTATCTGGAGCCGCTCCATTCAAAAGCCCTTGTTCTTTAGGCTCATCCAACAAGTGAAAGATGCGGCGAGCAGAGGCCATGCCACTAATAAATATTTGACCGTCATTGAGGATGCTTGTTAGGGGCCAGAGTATCCAAAGTACATATGATATCAAGGTCACCAAGACGCCAATGCTGATTGAGCCATCAGCGACGCGTGAGCCCCCAACAATTAGTAGCAGCGTTACATTAAAAGCGATCGTTATGGTGCTGAGCGCATGTAAGCTTCCAAATAGTTTGGCGGGCTGGTAGCGCAGATCGGCTAAATTGGCCGCCAAGGCCTGCGCTTTTTCAAGCTCACGCTCCTCAGCGTTAAATAGATGTAGAGTAGAAAGGCCGCTTACTCTTTCACTGATAAAGGTATTGAACGCGCTAACTTTTTCTCTAATCTCACGGTAGGACTTGCTTAGATGTCTCCCCAGAACAACACAAGCGCTGCCAAAAAATAGGGATAGAACTAGACAGGCCCCGCCTAGGCGCATATCAAGCAGCACCAACGAAAACATCATTACGATTATTATACATGTGCGCTCAATCACTCTCACAAATCCTGCGCTAAATAGCGCCGCAACTGCTGCCAAGTCAGAACTTAGGCGTGTCCCTATATCAGCGCTATGCAACGTATCTAGGCGCGAACAAGGCAGGGCCAAAATATGTGAGAATAAGTCCAAGCGCAGTCTTTGTAGCACCGTTTGGCCCAGGGTTTGAAAGCAAAGCGATTGTCCCCATGTAAACAGTAGTCGTGCTGCTTCAAGCGTTGCGTAAAGTGCCACTAGTTTTGCTAGCTCCACTTCGGCAAGCGGATGTTGTAGAGAATCGACTAAGTAGCCCATTATTCTGGGGCCCACGGCTGTGGCAATTGAGCTTAGGATCGTAAGAGCGATCGCTGTAAATAGACTACGCCGATTGGTGAAAAGGAGATGCACCAGTCGTAGTCCAAAGGCATTTGTAGCTGCTGGCTTTTTAGAGGCTGACATAGTTCTCAACCTCCTCGACTAGTCGCTGTCGCTCGTAAAAATTGGCGAACCATGAGCCCGACTCTTTTAATAGGTCGTGTGGGCGCCCATTTTGGGCAATCCTTCCAGCAACTACAACTACAATACGATCAGCGCTAAGAACTGTGGCCAGGCGTTGAGAGGTAAGTAGGAGCGCTTTAGCGTGCGCACGCAGCTCCTTTAAAACCGATGCCTCTGTTTGGGAGTCGAGAGCCGAGAAGGCGTCATCTGCTATGAGTAGGGCGGGGGAGCGCAAGAAGGCGCGGGCGATGCTTAAGCGCTGACGCTGCCCGCCCGAGAGCGTGATGCCTCTTTCGCCTATTTGAGTTTCTAGTCCGGCAGGAAAAATGCTTGGAAGTAGAGGGAGCGCTGCTCTATCAAGCGAGGAGATCAAAGAGTCATGCTCATTCACGACTTGATTGGCGGCGAAGTTTAGGTTGTCAGCCAAGGATGCGCTTAATATGAAAGGTTCTTGTGGTAAGAGCGAGACTTGTTCCCGTAGTAAGCTTAATTGAAGTTGGCTTAGTCTTTGATTCTCCCAAAGTATTTCACCACTAGTAGGGATTAGCAGACGAGGTATTAGGCTAAATATGGTGGATTTTCCACTTCCCACATCCCCCAACAGCGCAACTGTTTCTCCACGCTCCACCTGAAATGATATGTTCGATAAAATCGGGCGAGCGGTGGATGGATAAGAGAATGAGACATTGTCAAACCGAAGAAGGATTGGAGCTGATTTGGGCGTGGCGGATTCTGTGCCAATAACAACTTGCGATCTATTGATAGGAGCAGAAGACAGTGTGCCCTCTGTTGGTAAATCCAAAATATCTACTAAGCGCGAGGCGCTGGTCAAGGCGCGCTGATAAAGTGAAAGCGTTACGCCGATGGCTTGCATTGGCCAGAGCAGTCTTTGGATGTATTTGTGTAGTGCCACGAATGTGCCAAGACTGATCAGGCCAGTGCTAACATGCCAGCCGCCTAGCGCGAACAGTACTAACGCCGCAAGAATGCCCAGAGATTCAAAGGCGGGACCAATTGTCGCGTCTACTCGCGCGAGACGAAGCCCTACCCGCACTGAATCGTCACCGAGATTCCGATAGTGTCTAATTATGCTGTCCTCACAAGCGGCAGACTTTACTAGCCTAAGTCCACGCACTGATTCTTGCGAGAAGGAAATAAGAGCATCTTGGCTTTTTTGGTAGCTTGAGTAGCGTGATTGTATACGTCGCTCGAAGAATCGAGTGAGGAATGGAATGCCAAGTAGGGGAAGTAGAACAAAAGGGGAAGTAGAGGGGGCAAGCCACAGCATGATTAGCGGCATTAGCGTAGTGTAAGCAATGGCATCAACTAAAGTGATAGTTCCCGAATCACACAGTATGGAAATTGATTCAACGTCGCTTTCAAATCGATTAACTAGATCCCCGCTTTTTGTGCTGTGTAGGGTGAAATGGGGAAGTTGGAATATTTTTTTAGATAAGCTTGCCCGCAGGGAGCTCCCACATTGGGTTTGCGCCCTGCCAAGGGAAGTTCTGTAAACCAAGCGCGCTGTGGCCTGAATTGCTGCAATCAAAAAGTATGTTAAGGCGCAGAAAAGTAGCGTTGAATATGAGGTGGGCAGTTTGGTAATCGTATCTACGCTTTCCTTTAGAAGTAGAGGCAAGGCCGCATCAGCGACAGAGACTACAAGTAAAGCGACGACGCCCAAGGCCAGCTTGGTCCGGACGGCGGCAAGGCTTGTAATCA
This sequence comes from Oligoflexia bacterium, assembly GCA_019694465.1. Taxonomy (GTDB): domain Bacteria; phylum Bdellovibrionota_C; class UBA2361; order UBA2361; family JAFLCA01; genus JAIBBV01. The sequence continues at coordinate 17,943 of JAIBBV010000040.1, read as the reverse complement.
GGAAGCGTCGGTAGCGTGAAGTTGAAGTCGACATGTGGCAACAAAAGGAGTTTCGGACACCCAAAAAGCTGGTCTTGTTTTGGTATCCTACTGAAAGCACTAGAAATCCGCAGTAGTAGATGCGCAATTAACTGCGTATGGCTACGCCCAGCCTACCCGCATAAACCCCTTAACCGCTTGAACTTTTGTTCCGATATCTTATTGGAGAAGTGCAAAGCTGCTGCTTTGTAGAATATCGAGCCTCGAAAATGCTCGAAATTGTACGTAGTGCAGAAGCTGCCAGCTTCAGCTCTGGCAGTTGGTCTAAATCATGGGCGCTGGACAATAGATATGCTCGACGCGGGACATACAGGTAAAGATGGCTTGCAGGCGCGGCGCCTCAAGGAGGCAGTTAAGTACGTCTCGCGTACTTGGCTCCCTGTAAATTCGCAGCTTTTGGAGCAAGTGCAACGCAAGCTTAAAGAAGGCTACTATCAAGAGCGGCGCCAGCATCTAATTGCCGATATTAAATCAGATTTTTCACTTTTAGCGCACTGTCTTCGAAAATTGGATGGCAAACTGCCGGATGAGTTAGTTTCGGTTCATCCAATACAAGCGTTGCGGCAGTTGGAGATCGAGGAGTTTACCTCCATCCTTTCAGCACACGACGGCGAAATCTCATCTCATCGCTTCGAAGACATGAAGGACATCCAAAGCTCCCGTCTGCGGCACACACTGATAAGTTGTGGAACAGTAGAGACTCTCGCCAGGCGCAATCTGGTTGATCCTGACTTCGCCTATTCTTGTGCAATGATTCGTCAGCTGGGGTTCATGTTAGTGGCATGGAATTACCCGTCTACCTTTCAGAAGGCAGTGCTGGCGGTATCAACCTCGGGCAATGATATCGAATCAGAATTGGCGAACATCTTGGGTTTTTTGCCAGCCCATTTGGGCTTTGAAATATGCGTGAATTGGAATCGCTCGGAAGACTTCAGGGGAGCACTGGGCTGGATACAGCCTGTCGACAGGCCCCAGCAGTCAGCAATGAGCTTCAAGGAGAATGTAGAAATAGCCGCAGGAAGGCAGAGTTCGCGCACCATAGCGCGTTTCTGTGAGCTGGGTGAAATTCTTGCCCGCGTTAGCAATAAAGTTCATTACCCCAGAGCTGTTGAAGAGTGGAAGAGCGTCGAGGGTGAGCTAGCGCAGTTGCTTGGAGAAGGCGGAATGCGCCGAGTCTCTGAGCATATTAAGGAGCTAAGTGCCCCATTTGTTGCTGTGGGCGGAGAAATGTTTGCGCGAGATTTCTCTCCCGAAGGCTCCGTTAAGAAAGCCAATGCAGAGTATGCAGAACGGCTACTTGAGGAAAACTCCTATATTAAGCGCTGTCCTGAAACCATGCAGAAGGACTTTCAAGAAGTTTACAAGCGCATGCTCACTGGCGACGTGTCAACAGATGCTTTGACAATGCTTGTAAGTCGACTAATCCCGCGTGCCGGCTTTATTCGAGGCTGCATTTATCTACTTGACCCGAATACGGCCCAGCTTGTTCCGCGCGTTCGAATTGGTGCAGTGCAGGGTCGCAAATACAAAGCCATTAGTTGCTCGGCCTCGGGAGATCATTCGAATCCAATTTCGGAAGCCTTTCATTGCTCTACGCCAATTAAGCAAGAAAATGCATTCCTGCATGACGATGTTGTCTCTCACGTTTCTGGTCACTTTGGGAACGCTGACAAGGGTGGAGTGCTGCATCTGGAAATGTCAGACGCCTTGCTTAGCAAAGACAATCATACGCCCGTTCTGTACTTTAAGGCGATTAACAAATGCCTGGATCATTGCTTGAACTTATTTAAGTAGAGCAAGTTTCTCAGCATAAAATAAATCTTTCCTCATTGAACATGCAAAAGGAGTATTAGAGAGCCAACGTCTCGAGTGACATCCAGTGTCCTAGATCTATTTAATGGAATGCCCCAGGGGTAATCGATAAGCCCGATAATTATGGTTTACTAGCCTGGATGAAGCGCCTGTAAGCAGCAATTACATCTGGCTTGTCCCAATCTCGAGCACCATCTACGAATTGTGCTGCCTGCATGGTGCGTGGGTCAAGAATCGCTACTATCGAGCCACTTGGTCCTATTAGCATTGAACGTGGTAAGCCAGAAAGGCCGAAGGTCTGCTTGGTTTCTCCATGCGAATCTAGTAGTACCGGAAAGCTAAGACGATAGTGACGAACTAGGTCCATAACAGCGTCAGCCTCATCGTCTACCGCAATTCCTAGCACAGTGAATTTTTCTCCTGATAGGGCTGCGGCAAAGCGTTGTAGTCGAGCGAGCTCATAGGTACAGGGAATGCACCAGCTGGCCCAAAAATGAATGAACACGAACTTTCCAGAGTAGTCGTCGAGGGAATGTAGATCGCCGCGTAGATCGCGCAGTTCCAGCGAGACTGACTGGCCATCGCTGGGGGGTGGCGTAGCGGTCCTGTTCGCGCAGGCGCTTAAGAAACACAGCAAAAAACTTAGCGATATTCGTAGATGCGTGTGGCGTAGGCAAGGAATTAAAAACATACGTGATTTACTGTTGTCTATTTAGTGTTGAATTGTAATTGGCGTATTGCCTAGGCGCTGCTTGCTAGTGCGGCCGTAGGTGTCGGTCAAGTAAACGTATACTTGTTGATCCTTAAACGAGTCTGCTGCGAGCGGGAAAAATTCTCCGATGTAATGGCCTTCATCTCTTTCTACCATTGGGATCTGTTCGACTGCGTCGCCTATGGAGAAACGAGCCTGCATATTTGGGGAACCAAACATCAAAACCTTAAGACTATTGGCAGAGCCCAGGCGTCCACTTGGCAAAGTATGAGCCGAGGCATAAATAGCTGGGGGCGAGGTTTGGAGATATTCTGGTCGCTTGTCAATGCGTAGCGGGTTAAGGGCTGTTTCAATGCTGCGCGTCGCTAGCTCGGCGATGATTTTACTGTCGAGTCCCTTGATTGGCTCCAACACTAAGTCGGAGAAGCCGGTGGGCCCCTTGGTTAGGCCCCGACTCTCAGAATCCTCAATGCTTGATGTGAATAGGACAGATCCATCGCGTGCAGAACGCAGCTCTAATGAAAGGCCGACACTATTAACAGATTGAATTGCGTAGTAGCTACGATCCCATTCGGTAACTTTCCCGAATAGGACAGCGTCGCAGCTAAGAAGTTTCTGGCAAATGTCTTGGGCGCTCGTAGCAAATATTTTAGGCACTTCAAACGATAGGTCTTGGCGGCCAAATCCACTATGTAAGAGCTTCGCCTCCACTGCGGAGGCTGGAACAATATCCAAGCCAGTCTTTGCCAACTCACGGAGGGTGGTCATATAGGCGAATTGCGCTGGATTCGCGGCTGGGTGTGAGCTGACTAGCTCAACGTCGTCGATTAAAAGACTAGAATCAGGCTCAGCGAATTCGCCCTTAGAGTCAACAAATGCAAATGGCATAACCGCGACACGCAGCGGTTCACCGGGGTTGAAGTTAAGCACCTGATTAACTTTTGTGCTGCAAGAGCAGAGCGCGAAGATGAAGAGAAAGCGGAATATTTTCATGCTAAGTCCATTCAATTAGGAAGCTTTTGGTGTCAGCGCTACTGGCACTGAAAATCCACCTTTCTTATCAATAGCTACGATCTGAAAATTTCCCTTAGCTTTTTCTGGCGCCAGCCATTTCGGTCCAGTAAATTCTCCGAACTTGAGAAAAGGGCCAATGCCACTTTCGGCGCGAAATATTCTAAAGGCATGGCCAGCACACTCCTGCGGAACGATGCTGCAAGCGGTAGTCTGCCCATGGTCGTTGCTACATTGCAGGGCAACTGATAGACGTCCGGTATCATCCAAGCGCCCGTCAACTTTGCCCCGTAGATCGCAAGCGCTGGCAGAAGTTGCTGGCACAGAGAGCTCGCGGCGCTCGCTTGCCCCATACGCAGAGCGAACTTCCACGGCTAGCCCAGCAAGGCCTGGTATGTCGTCTAGGCGGAAGCGTCCACAATAGTGACCTGGGCTCACTTCCCTTAGTGTTGCATGTGATCGCGCGAAAATGGCGTAGGCCATGAGAGAGGAGGGGGCATCCACGCAAACTTCGTCACTCGAGTTAGAGGTTCTATAGACGCTGGCCTTGGCAATTCTTAGAAGCTGGCCCTGAGTTCCCGCCCGACTCGTATTTTTTGCGGCGGGGAGTTTGGAGACGATAACTTTCGCAAACTTATCGGCAAGTCTACTAAATGCTTCAGGGCTAGTGTTGTCAGCGGTTGTGCTGAGTCCGCGGAACAGTTGCCCCGAGTTAAATAGCAAGCCGCCACGCTCACTCTCGGTGTGTTCGACGCGCAGAATTTCACTATTAGAAGTGTTAACTAAGCGCAATGTTCCAGAGATAGCGTTATAATAGCCAGCTAGAAAATTGTTGCGCGACGCTGAGCCAATTTTTAGGTCCACAAACGCTTGAATGTCCTGCAGCTGGGCAGGGGAGTTTGGGGCAAAGCAATTTCCGGCATTACACAAACGATTGCTAATGGTTTCATCAAGAAGTTGGTAGCCGTGTGCTAGTAGCTCTGCTGTCAATGCAGAATAAATGTAGTCGACACGCTCGCGGGTTACGGTAGCAGGATATTCTCTAGGCAAGAGCGCCAGTGAGTATATGTCATTTTGACTGGCCGGGGTGCTAATTACTAACTTTGGCCCACAGCCGGCTAGAGCAAATAAAGAAATGATAATAGCGGTAAGTTTTTTCATGGCCATCACTCCACGAAAATTGTGCTAACTAGACCAGACGGTCGGGCCTTAAGCCCATAAACAGTTAGCTTATATTCGCCTTTCTCATGGAAGCAAGTTGATGCGAAATCTCTAGGGCCAAATGGTCGTTTGGATCGAATAGTCCCATCATCTCCTACTTCAAGATTTGACCCCGAACAGTGCATTTGCTTTTTGCCAAAGTCAAAGACGACAGTAGCCAGAGAATCCTTAGAGTCGTTCAACACGAATACTATGCTATCTGAGAGCTTCATGCGCAAAGGATTTGGCTCTATCCCGCTATCTTTAAGAATTATTACTTGATTGTGTGAATCCGGAATTTGGAGCGCAGGTGGCAGCTCAGCAAACGATTGCGCGACTGAGAATAGTGCGTAAAGGGCAGCAAGATTGGCTGCTTTGTAGCGAAAAAAAGTCAGCATATTGGCTCCACAAATTGCTCGTGAAATTTCGCAGATTTTACTGGTAGAAATGACTAGGCGCCAGGGTTATCAGCTTAAGTGCTTGGCTTTCTTGACAGTCCCCAGTATTAGCGCGGAACTGGCTGTATTTTGGCATAGAAATCGCTTAGTTTTTAAGTGGGTGGTGTTATATCCTCCGACCTTTTCGGCTCTTACTAACTAACCATGATATCAAGGCGTTAGGTGCAGGGCTGGAGCAATCTCTGATTAATGCAGGAACAGAGGTTAGGTTAGGTGGATCTCTAGATAGTGTGGTTCTAAGTGTGTGTAGGCGTGTAGTGGGTCTCTTATGCGTAGGTCTTCCCCCCGTTTAATTAGAATTTTATCCCTCCTTGTAAGTTTTGCGCTTCTTTTTTCGCTTAGTGGCTGCGGGAGCAGTAGCGATGGCGGCGGCATTCAAGGCACCAATACGCTAGAGCGTACTTTTAGTGGCACAGTTAAGGATTCAAATGGACAGCCAGTTTCTGGCGTAAAAGTTGAGTTGCTTGAGACTTCAGACTCAACCCTTACCTCCGCAGATGGAACTTTTAGCATCATGGCAGAACTGCCTTCAGCCACAGATGCGAATATTCAATTCACGTCAGCTTCAATTAGCGGCATGCTCTCAGTTCAAGGACTAACAGAAAATGATAGCGAGATTGTTATTGCTGTGACCAAGAAAAATGACGAGTTCGTTGCTCAGGTAATCAGTGTGCGGGATGAAGAAATCGTGAGCCAAACTCAATATTCTTCGTCTGCTGCTCCTGGGCTTGAGAGCGCAGTGCCAGCGGCTAGTGATGCTAACCCAGCCGCAGGCAAGAAAAATAAGAAGAAACGCTACAATCCAGCTTATTGTCACCGCGACTCTTCGGCTCCAGATGGAGTAGTATGTAATTTCCCTTCGCAGAATGAATCGCCAGCAGCTCCAACCCCACCGCCATCTGAGCCTTCAGAGTCTTCTGATACGCCAGAATCTGCTGGTCAGATTGATTTGGGCGGTGGATCGCTCCCCTCGGGCGGCGCAAGTACTCCGCAGGAGGCGGGAGATACTATCTCTGTTCCTGCGAGTAGTGATGCAGTACAGGAGATCACCGCCACTGAAGAGCAAGTCGGCTAGATCAGCGAGCCAGAACATTTGGTAGATGCTTAGCTTACACCTAGTCTTGCATTGCTTCCTCATCGCCTATGTCATAAATAAACCCAGCCCCAATCATTTTTGAAAAGATGAAAGAGAGGCTCGGCAAGCGAGATCGTGGCAAGCCCAATTCGAGCTGCGGAAGGCGAGTAAGCGGAAGGCGAGTAAAGCGTAAGTCGCGAGGGGCTCAAATTTTTTAAAAATCACCACTAGTCCTTTTTTCTCGCCATTAATATAAGGTCCTAGATTTAAGTAGTGCCACCACGCGTCGGCTGGGTTTGGTCGCACTACCTCTGACGGGCGTGATTCCAGACCTTCATAGTGTGCATTGTTATACTTAAGTGCCTGCTATCTTTAGAGATTTCCTCTCATTTTTTAAGGCCAACTTTGAGCCATAACAGGCATCTTAATCTAAGGCCAAGCGCTGCTTGGAAATGTCCTTAGTGTTTGTGAAGGTTGGAGTTTGCGGAGCAACTATTTTTTATGAAAGAGAAAAATATCTACGAGATCACCGACAAGCTTGTACATGATGCATGCGTGAAGCTCCAAACCCCGTACTTCGGAACTCACTTATACGCTAGGCAGGGAGATTCGAGGCGCCACATTTATATGCAAGCCGTGGTTGATCTTCAGGGTAAGCTGGCAGGCGATCGCCCCCTTAAAATTCTAGAAATAGGCTCCTGGGCCGGAGGTTCAGCAATAACTTGGGGCGCTTCTCTAAAAGCTTACCACAAGGCTCGCGGTACAGTTGTTTGCATCGATCCATGGCGCCCTTACTTTGACCCTGGCAAAATTGGCGAATCGCCGATCTATGAAGTAATGGCGCATGCTGCCCAAAGCGGAGAAATTTATGAGTTATTTCTCCACAATATTAAGACAACTCAGGTTGACGATATCGTGATGCCATTTCGCGGTGAGAGCGACAAAGTATTGCCGCTACTGGCAGATAATACCTTCGACATAGTCTTTGTTGATGGCGCGCATACGTATGATGCTGTTTCAAAAGATTTGAAAAACTGCGCCCGACTAGTTAGCGAGGGAGGAATTCTTTGCGGAGATGACTTAGAGCTACAGCTTGGTATGGCAGATCAGGCGCACAACAGAGAAAACTGCAACAAAGATTTCATTGAGGACCCCAAGACAAAGGCTTGGTACCATCCAGGCGTAGCGAGGGCGGTAGGAGAGTTCTTTGGCCAAACTAGTGTCAGTGTATGGGAGGGCTTCTGGGCGATGCGACGAGTCGGGGATAGCTGGAAGCCTGTTGAGCTACCACCTGTGGAGAAATATCCAGTTCCAATGCATTTAATGGATGCTTTATGCAAAGTTACTCAGCTCATGATTGATACCATGAAGTTCCGTGGGCTCGTTTCTGATAAGTAAAATCAAAGTATGGCCAGGGCTTCGTTGTTGCTGGCTCTAAGTGCGAGTAAATATACCAAGCACAATGCGTTTGCCGCCCTTTTTTTTAGGGTTAGGCGTTATATCCAAGTCATATTTGGATAGGTATTTAGCTACCTTCTGATGGAAGGATGAAGCCTGCTTGAAGATCCAGGATCGCAGTTGAGGTAGATCCTCCTCAGCGATGTTATCGTAGACTGCCTTGGCGTGATAATTCGGCTTTTGGTTGCTGTCTTGGCAGAACACGTTATCCATTACTGCACATGACAGATCGTCTACGTCTTCGCCAAGCATCCGGAGCCCTTCCACAGGATTGCCCCGCGGCACGTAGGCCTTTACTAAGAGTTGAATCGTGTCCTTTACGCGCTTAACCGCGTTTAGGCGCTCTAGCTCAAATAGGACAGTACCAGGATGCAGGTCTTGGCTAACAACCCGAACTAGTTCACTAAATTCGCTCTCATCTCCCCGAAATGTGAGCGGGCGGGGTTTGCCTGACTTATTTTGGAAGCGTTGGTCCTGTCTCCATTGCCATACCACTCTGCTAACGAAGCGCGAAGATTCCTGGTCTACGTCCTTTTCTCGGTATATGCGGACGGCATCTTTCCTATGTACGCCAGTCATGGCGCTTAGGCGGCTAATGTTCACCTTTTCGTCTAGGCGCTGCATTTCCTCCGCCGCCACTTCTAATAGAACAACTTTCGACATTTCAAGTAGTTCCTGTAGCCCCAGCGAACTGCGAATGCAGTAGCGGGCTATTGGACGAAGCATGTGATGTAGTCCCGAAAGCAGCGGGTTTTCCATAATAAAAACAGCGTACTACAGAGTTAAACCAATATTCTAGTGCCTACACCATCGCATACAGTGAATGGGATATCGGCACAACCAGCTAAAAACCTGGGAAAGAATCACATTAGTAAGTGCCCTAAATGACGACTGTTTTTGAAAATCCAATATTTTCCTAAGCGCGCCTGAAAAATGATGGGATTTTTTCCCGGTTTATGATACATCCATCCACGGTCAGCCAATAATTACTATTGAGCAACGCGCAATGGTGAAGCTAGCCACTAGGATGTGGTTCGGGCTGAGGCACTCAGGTTGTTAGGTTTAGGACCTGGCCCACCATTTAGCGCTGCTACAGATTTTCCACCACAAACCTAACCTTTGGAGCTCGGGTTTGTCCTAGGGCTCCTTTCCCCAGACATAGGTAGGCTTCGGTCTACCTATGTCTGACCCCCAGGGAAACTCGCTTGGCACTGTTGTCACTTAGGGCGAAAGCGGGCCTGAAAAAATCTTAAATACTTAGGCTCATATGTCATTGCAAGTCCACGTGGCTTGCGCGGTTTTCGAAAAACAGATTCGACCGACTCGGCCACGACATCCATATGAGCTTGGGTGTATACGCGGCGGGGAATTGTGAGCCGCACTAGCTCTAAGCTGGGATGATGATTTGCACCACTCTCCTTGTCTCGACCGGCTGAGACTATTCCTCTCTCCATCGAACGCACGCCAGAGTCTAGGTACAGTTCGGCGGCCAAAGTTTGGGCCGGAAAATTGTCCTGAGGCATGTGTGGGTAAAAGCGGCGAGCGTCCAAGTATATGGCATGTCCGCCAATCGGCTCGACTATCGGAATTTTCCAGTCCAGTAAAAGCTGGCCAAGATATTCAACCTGCCCGATGCGGGCCCGCATGTGGTTCTCGTCTACAGACTCGACTATGCCGCGTGCCATTGCCTCCATGTCGCGGCCGGCAAGACCCCCATATGTATGCAAGCCTTCGTAAACGACTATTAGATTGCGAGCCTCCTCCGCAATCGACGAGTCGTTCATTGCTAACCAACCACCAATGTTGACCAGCGAATCCTTCTTGCCGCTCATCGTGCAGCCATCGGAGTATGAGCAGAACTCGCGCAAGATAGATTTTAGTGAGCGCTCGCCATATCCCTTCTCGCGAGTCTTAATGAAATATGCGTTCTCGACGGCACGTGTTGCGTCCAGAAATATTTTTGTTTTGTGCTTCTTGCAGAGCTGAGAAACAGCTTTCATGTTGCGCATGCTAATAGGCTGCCCGCCAGCCATATTGACTGTCGCCGCTACGCATACATACGGGACGCGGCTGGCCTTAAGTTGCCGCTCTAGTTTTTTTAAATCTATGTTGCCCTTAAATGGGTGGAGTGAACGAGAATCATGCGCCTCATCGATTATTATATCTACAAAGTTTCCGCCCGCGTGTTCTTGATGAAAGCGGGTGGTCGTGAAGTACATATTGCCGGGAATCGTATCGCCTGGCTTGATTAGAATTTGGCTTAATATATGTTCAGCGCCGCGGCCTTGATGCGTAGGGATTACATAGCGATAGCCATAATGTTCCTGAACAGCCTCCTCTAGGTTGTAGAAGTTTCTACTGCCCGCATATGCTTCGTCGCCAAGCATCATTCCGGCCCACTGCCAGTCGCTCATGGCGCTGGTTCCTGAATCGGTTAATAAGTCGATATACACGTCTTCGGAACGCAGTAAAAACGTATTGTAGCCTGCCGCTTGTATGGCCCGACGACGTTGCTGGGGGGATGTCATCCTTAGCGGCTCAACCATTTTTATTTTATAGGGCTCCGCCCACGAGCGCCGTTGGCGCTGTTGCCCAGTAGTAGAAAGATTTGTTCTGGATTTTTTAACCTTCATGCTGCTCCGATTGTCTCATGCTAATTATCACAAATTCGTCACGCCCCATATTTTTATGGCTGCCTTGCCTAGAGATACTAGATAGATTGAAGCAAGATAATGGAGAAAATTGTCTTTTTTCTTGCTCTCCCCCTGCGATGAGCGTACATTAGATAACATCATCTATTAAGAATATTATGGTGCTGTCGCGTTCAGTTGAATACGCCATGCGTATCATGGCTTTTTTGGCACTCTACTCTAGTGGCGAATCTGTTCGTCCTATGCGCGCTAAAGATATCGCTCCACAAATTGATATACCATCATTTTATATATCGAAGATCCTTAGACGCATGGTGGAGGCAGGGCTATTAAAAGGCAGCCGCGGGCATGGGGGTGGTTTTACTTTGGCGCGCCCTGCAAAGCGAATTCGCTTTATCGATATTTTTGAGGCGATTGAGGGGCCGATAGCCACTCGTCGTTGTGTATTTGGTTTGAGCTTGTGTAGCAATTCTGCGCCCTGCGTATTGCACCACCGTTGGAGCGAATTGAATGATGCGTTTCAACAGTGGGCTCGAAAGACATCGCTTGCTGACGTGCAGGCCGACGTAGCTGCTAATGGCCGCATTCCATTGCCCAATTTGTCCAAAGATTGAGAGGTGAACTATGCCTGAACAGTTGCCATTCGAAGAAAGCAAGTCCGAAGTAATGCCTATTACTTCATCGGAAGGGATGCAGGTACGCCGCCTTTTTACGGTCGCCGGGCAAGATCCATTTAAGCAAGTGACATGGGAGCTTAGGTCTTCCACTATTAGCGATGATCGTGGTCATGTCGTGTTTGAGCAACGCGACGTCGAGATGCCAAGTTTTTGGAGTCAAATGGCCACTAATGTGGTCGTCTCTAAGTATTTTCGTGGGGAGATGAACTCTCCAGAGCGTGAACGTAGTGTTAAGGAATTAATTGGTCGCGTGGTTCGCACGGTAGTAGCCTGGGGCAAGGCCGGCGGTTATTTCTCAACGCCTGAAGATGCTCAGGCGTTTTCAGATGAACTAACTCATATTCTTTTACATCAATACGCTTCTTTTAATTCTCCAGTTTGGTTCAACGTTGGAATTCACGAGCACCCTCAGTGCAGTGCGTGTTTTATCGTTTCAGTCGACGATACTATTGACTCGCTGCTCGAGCTGCAGACAGTAGAAGGCAAGCTATTTAAGTACGGTAGCGGGACGGGCAGTAATCTTTCATCTATCCGATCAACGCGGGAAAAACTTGCTGGCGGGGGCAAGCCCTCCGGTCCGGTTTCCTTTATGCGTGGATATGATGCATGGGCTAGCATTATTAAGAGTGGTGGGAAAACTCGCCGTGCGGCCAAGATGCAGATCCTCAATGTCTCCCATCCAGACATCAAAGACTTCATCCGCTGTAAACCCGAGGAAGAGAAAAAGGCCTGGGCATTGATTGAGCAAGGCTATGATGGTGGATTTGCTGTTCCCGGTGGCGCGTACGATTCAGTTGGGTTTCAGAATGCTAATTTGAGTGTAAGAGTTAGCGATGAGTTCATGCGCGCTGTAGTTGATGGACGCACTTTCCAAACACGACGCGTTACAGATGGTCAGGTGTGTGAGGAAGTGGATGCTCGCGAATTGCTCCGCGAGATTGCGGAGGCAACTTATATCTGTGGCGATCCGGGCCTGCAGTTCGATGATACCATTAATACTTGGCATACTTGCCCGAACTCCGGGCGCATCAATGCCAGCAATCCGTGCAGTGAATACATGCACCTCGACAATTCAGCTTGTAATCTCTCCAGCCTGAACCTCCTAAAATTCCTAAAGGATGACGGCTCGTTCGATGTTAAGTCCTTTAGTCATTGCGTAGACATAATGCTCACTGCCCAGGATATCTTGGTGCATAACTCTAGCTATCCAACAAAGAAAATTGAGGCCTGCGCGCATCAGTTCCGGCAGTTGGGGCTTGGCTATGCCAATCTAGGTGCACTACTTATGAGCCTCGGCCTCCCGTATGACTCAGAAGAGGGGCGTGAGTTGGCTGCATCTATTACTGCGCTTATGTCTGGCGAGGCTTATCGCCAGAGCGCAGAGATCTCGCGCCACTTAGGCGCTTTCGGTGGCTATAAAAAGAACCGCACGGCGATGCTTGGTGTAGTAGAGAAACATCGCGCTGCCTGCAGCAAGCTAAGCAAGAATCTGCATGTGGAGATTTCCAATGCCGCCATTCAAGCTTGGGATGAGGCGCGTGAGCTAGGAAAGCGTCACGGTTACAGAAATTCACAGGTAACAGTGCTTGCGCCGACTGGTACAATCTCTTTCATGATGGATTGTGATACCACCGGTATCGAGCCAGATATTGCGCTAATTAAGTACAAAAAGCTGGTTGGCGGTGGAATGCTTAAGCTAGTGAACAATAGCGTAGAGCGCGCTTTGACCCGCTTGGGCTATGCCAGTTCCGGAATTGAATCGATAACTCGCTACATTGAAGAGCATGAGACGATTGAAGGCGCTCCTGGGCTAAGGGCGGAGCATTTGCCGATTTTTGACTGTGCATTCAAGCCAGCGCGAGGAACACGCTCGATTGGATATCAGGGCCACTTGCGCATGATGTCTGCGGTACAGCCGTTTATTTCGGGAGCTATCTCCAAGACGGTGAATTTGCCGCGCGAGACCAGTGCCGAGGAAATTTTTAGCGTGTACGTCGATGCTTGGAAGGCTGGCCTGAAGGCTGTAGCGCTTTATCGCGATGGCTCTAAGCGAACTCAGCCATTGTCGACCTCAACAAGCAAGCAGACCAGTGCTTTGCGCGCTATTCGGCGTCGTTTACCGGAGGAGCGCCAGGCGCTAACGCATAAATTTAGAGTTGGCGGTCTGGAAGGTTATCTTACTGTTGGTCTCTTCGAGGATGGCAGCCCCGGTGAGATATTCTTGGTAGTGGCGAAAGAAGGCTCCACACTTTCTGGCATGATGGATGCGTTTGCCACTGCTGTTTCCATGGCCTTGCAGTATGGCGTCCCGCTAAGTGCATTGGTTCGGAAGTTCTCTTTTGTACGCTTTGAGCCCTCCGGGTTTACTGGAAACAAGGATGTTCCGTCGGCGCATTCTATCGTCGACTATGTGTTCCGTTGGATGGCAGTGAAGTTTCTAAAGCCAGAGGAGCTAAGAGATTTAGGCCTTAAGGTTGATGAGGAATTGAAGGCTAAGATCCAAATTCCCAGTGAGGCTTCTAAATCAGCAGCTACAAAGGTTGCAAACAATCCTGGCCCAAGTCAAAACAAGAATGGCCATAGTGACATTGCTACTGACTTGGTAAAGTTATTCCAGAATTCTGAGGATGCGCCGCCTTGCACTAATTGCGGCTCGCACCTAATGGTGCGACAGGCCGGTTGTTATGTGTGTCTGAACTGCGGTGCCCAGGGTGGTTGCGGTTGATGCTAGAGCTTACTACAAAATACGCCTTACAGGCCCTTCGTACATTGGAAAGACTAGAGGTGGGTGAATTCATCCAGGTCAAAGAGCTTTCCAGACTAGCTAAGGTGCCAGGACCTTATTTGGCTAAGATAGTAAAAGTCTTAGCGGCAAAGGGCTTGGTACTTGCTCGGCGTGGGAAACATGGGGGCGTGCGACTGGCGGAGGGAGCGGAGTTCTCGTTCCTCGATGTCTGCGTGGCACTGGACGATCCAGTCCTGGAACAAACATGTTTTTTCTCAAAGAGCCCCTGTAGTCAAACTAGCCCCTGCGCTATGCATGGGCGCTGGACCAAGCTAAGGCAAGAAGTAGATCATTTTCTGCGAGAAGCTAAGATTCAGACACGTCGCAAGTCTTAGCTTTTTGTCTCTGCACCTGCGACTAGGCTGGCTGAAACTACAGCCCCTCTGCGGTTCCGTGTCTCCACACCAATAACTTCTTAACCCCGTTTAGCGAACCTCCGCATATCTTAAGGTAGGAAGAGAATAATCTTTTCTTGTCGATGTGATCAGTATGTTCCTGATATCAATAAGTTGGCTGCTTGATCAGGGTTTGGCGCCATTCTAGCGCGACTTTGCCTTTTGAGGCTGCTATAGATATTACGGGGTAAGTTAGTGGGTCTTAACATAAGGATAGGCTTATGAGTTTTTTTAGCGAATTTCGTCAGTTTGCGATGCGCGGCAATGTGGTCGATATGGCCGTTGGTATAATAATTGGTGGTGCTTTCGGAAAGATTGTCTCCTCACTGGTAGCAGATGTGCTAATGCCGCCGATCGGGATGCTGATCGGAGGAGTTAATTTTACAGGACTAAAGGTCACGTTGCGCGAGGCAGCTGATGGTAGTGCCGCAGTAACACTAAATTACGGCAACTTTGTTCAGACCATATTTGACTTTGCAATCGTTGCCTTCGCGATCTTCATGGTGATTAAAGGTATGAATAGAATGCGTCGCAAGGAAGAAGCTCCTTCTGCCACCCCACCTAAGCCAAGCAATCAGGAAGTTTTGCTGTCTGAGATTCGGGATATTCTAAAAGTAGCTAATCGTTAAGAGCTTTGTATCGCTCACCAGGGCGTTAGCCTTGGTGAGCAGCTTACAGATTGTCACTGAGAAGAGAGGTGTAAGAACTCTCTATTGTGTCCGACTCATCATAATATGGCAGTACGTTGATGCTTTAGATGCCCCCTTTCTCGATGCAATTATTTTTGGGAGCCGCTATGGCCAATCAGCGCATTGGCCTTCAGAGTTTTTCAAATGTAGTGGAACGCAAGTACACCGAGGCATCGCCCTCTGGTTTGAGCAATAGGCGAATTGGCCGCACAATATCTTCAGGCTGCGGCAAATCGATGCGAAACGTCTCCCATTCTCCGCTAGTCTTAAGCGTAATCGAGGAAAGCGGCTTCTCTTGCGAATAGTCGGGCGCCCACACGACGACCTTAACTTCTTTAGTCGCTTTTTGGTAAGGAACTTTTAGCTCAACGTATAAGACCCCGCGGGGAAGTGCTGGAGCTAAAATATTCATGTCGCCGCGTAGGCGCTGCTCGCCGATCAATTCAAACAGGTAATTGTCCTCAGTGTCTGACATTAGCAGTCGCACACCGCCAAGGAATTGCTGAATCTTGTGCTCAAAAGTTGACTTATTGAAAGCAGGATCGTTTTTGCCCACATATACTACGTAGCGCAGTCCAGCGATGGTTTGAAGTTGCGAAAGAGACCTCTGGTCAGGAAACCCAAGTAGTTGCCCAGGAAATTCCTTCATTAATTTCGTGCGTTGACCACTGTAGCCATTTACTAGCGGTAGTCCCGTTTCAAAGGCCCAGTTCATGTAATTTGTGTTGTAGCGTGCAAACTCGCTCCACGACGCAACACTGCCATCAGGGTTCAACGAGCCAGTTAATGGTAGTATCGCCAAAGCGTGCCGCTTGTCAGTCTGCTGATCTAAGTACGGTAGAACCAATGGGCGCTCCTTGAGAGGCTCAAGTGGGTAGTGCCTTGGAAGGTTTTCTATAAGAAGTAAGGCACTAACGAGTAGTAGCAATGAGTTGCCAATGTGTTTTTTCTCGGCCAAGAAAGAGAGGGAAAAAGCGGCACACATGTGTAAGGCAAAAATAGTAACTATTCCAGCGCGGCTTATGGCGCGCATGGCGTTAAAGCCGGGGATGATCTCATATACAAGACGATAAAAACCAAGCGCGAATTGGCCCTTTTCCGGGTTGCCTAGGGGGCCCAAGGAGAGTGCGAAAAAAACAGCCGCGACTGACAAAAAAATAGCGGCTAAATCGCGATTAGTTAAGATCGCAAACCCCAGCTTGCGTTCCAGTCTTCCCAGCCGAAAGTTGAGCACCACTAGCATGAACAAAAATATCCATACAGCTGCTGTACATACATAGCGGCTAATTGGCTGAGGTAAAGTTGGCGTCGAGGCTAGGCATACCAACACAAATGCTAATAGTAATATTAAGCGAGGATTTTTGAGCGGCTGTGCGCCCCACATGCGCGCCGTGCCGCCCAGAGAAAGCACTAGAATTGCTAGTCCTGGGAATAGAGTTGCCTCCGGATGGGTCCAAGAGGAGGAAAAAGAATAGAGCAAGCTAAAAGCTGATGAACTTAAATAGGATAGACCAGAGGCTGCAAAATAAAATGCTTCGTAGATTGCGCGCTCTCCAAAAGTTCCGCGCACCGCTAGGTAGGGTAAAGCGACGGGCGCTATCGGGCACAGCCCGATGCAGCAGCCTGTCGCAAAGAGTGCCAAATCCTGTCTCTGAAATTGATGTGGCTTCAAGAGCACCACTGCCAAGAATACCACCGGTACTAGCAACACCAGGAAAAGCGCATAGTATACAGTGCACATGAAAGATAGGGCGATGCTGAGCCCAGTTAAAAATGCTGCTCCAATATTTGGTTTAGCTAGGAACCTGAATAGGGCAAGCAGAGTTAGTGGAATCCAAAACGCGAATTGGAGCTGGGGGTGTCCTGCATGAGCTGTAAAATAGGGAAATGTCATGAAGGAGGCCCCGATTGCCAGTGCCACTGAGAACTGCCCGAATAGTAGTAGCGCTAGGCGATAGGTCGTGTAGCCAGTTAGTAGACTGGCCAGGAGCATCAAGCCATTAAAGACAGGCACTAAGGGTGCGCCTGCTAGTAAGAAGGGGGCCGCTACAAGTGACGGTAAAACAAAGTTGTCGCTCCAAGCCAGGCTTTGACTGTAAGGGTAGAACGAATTTGTATTGAACCAAGGCAAGGAAAACAAGTCACGACAGTTGGATTTAATCAGCCATAGATATAAACCCGCATCCCCTTCGCTCCCTCCCAGCACATGAGTTGAAAAATGACGCAGCGCCTCAAAACGAAACAATAACAGGGCCACCAAAAGTAGTCCCAAAGCCTTTAGCTCCTGTTGTATTGGAGAGGAGTGCAGTAATAAGAAGTCAGCTACTGGCTTTTTTGATGTTTTCACAGGGGCAGTTCGATAATATTTGGTCGGCTTAATTAAAAGTCAGTAACAAAAATGCCTTACGCATACTTAGCGGACTCGTATTGCAAGCAAAGCAATCAGCCTCATGTCGTTATGCACTCTAACAACAATCTTACCCACATTTTGCAGTTGGGGAAATGCTGTGTTGTCGCAAGTATTGCCCCCAAGCGCCTTCTGACTTGGCGAGACCGGCTGGGCAACCCTGATAGATGACCTTGCCCCCCAGCTCGCCTGCACCTGGGCCGAATTCTATAACTTGATCGGCCTCCGCCAAGACGTCCAAGTCATGCTCAATCAGCAAGATAGTATTTCCGCGGGCGACAAGGGCACGCAAAGCCTTTAGCAGCTTGCCCACGTCTAAATGATGCAAGCCAGTTGTCGGTTCGTCTAGAATATACAGTGTGTGACCCTGTCTCTGAGCGCTGAGTTCAGATACTAGCTTAATGCGTTGACTCTCCCCACCTGACAACGAGGCTGAACTTTGTCCTAATGTTAAGTAATCAAGACCAAGTTCACAGGCGCTTTGTAAGACCTGGTGTATACGACGATGGTTTGCGAAGCGTTGTCTCGCTTGACCGAATGTAAATTGAAGAGCGTCGGCGATTGTAAGGTCCAG
>JAIBBV010000039.1 GCA_019694465.1 Oligoflexia bacterium | reverse complement strand
CATTTGTTGGAGCCTTCTATACAGACGCCCAGAAAACTAAGGTAGCAATTGGGAGAATCTCGCAGAACGGCTTGGTGCTGGAGAAAACTAGGCTGCAAGGGATTAAGCACCTCTCTGGCGGCCACACCATGGTTACTAAGGTAAGCCATGCTTATGTCTTGGGTTATCAGGACGATCCTGCGCAGCAGATTCTAGTGCGTGTTGACGCTAAATTTAACCAGCACAGCGTGCGTTTAACCGACACTGCCTGCGCGCTATTAAAATTTGGACAGGCTGAGTAAAGCCTACCCGAGCCGATTTGCCCCCACAGCCAAGTGCCTTCCTCATCTGTCTTGATTCGCAAGACCAACACCCCAGGAAGAGGAAGGCAGGAGGCTGTGGGGGAATTTTTATATTCCCTGCGAAATACACCTAGAATATTCTGCATATTGATTGGATTTTTCACCCGCGCGCGCAACTGAGCCACAATACATTTAGAGTTCGCCTGAGACGTCCGAATTGAAGGCCCGTGGCTGATGCTAGCAGCAGCTTTGGGGCAAATTCATCTTCCTCTCTACCGAAAGAGGAAGAGCTTGGGGGCAAAATGAAAGTTTTGGGCGACTCAGCAAACATTCTATTGAGCGTTGCAGTATTAGTTTGCATGGCCTTCTCCCCAGCCTACGCTATCACTCGCAATGTATGTAGCGCATGTGCGTACCACAGTATTAATGAAGCGCTAGAAGGAGCTGTGGACGGAACTACCATCCGTGTCGCAGCAGGAAGCTATGAGGGGGCCTATATCCCTTCTTCTGCTAATGGGCGAATTGAAATAATAGGCGGCTGGAAGGAGGACTTTAGTCAACACGATCCGCAACTATTCACAACATACATTGGACCTGTGACGGTAGGATACTATGCGCATGCGGACATTACGCTACGGCACTTGGATATTAGCGGAAGTAGCTCCCAAGGCGTAGTAGTCTGGTCCAGTGCTAGTAGTCTGAAGATTGAGCAGTGCAATGTTCACGACAACCAATCCTCTGGCATCTACATATTAACCGCCAAAGGCGCCGAGGTACTAAATAACACGCTTTACAATAACAACCTCAACAGCAACCTTGGCATTAGTGGCTATGCTGGGATTGAAGTCATGGATTCAGCCCATGACTCTTTAACTATTTCGGGCAATCAGTCCTCTGGAAGCCGTTGCCAGTACTGCTACGGCATTATTATCTATAATGCCAAAAGCTCAGACGTAATTACTCGCAATATAGTTACTAACAATTTTGCTGGCGGCATGAGTATCCGTGCATACCAACCAAGCTCTGCCTACTCTGTCGAATGGAATGTGGCACACAACAATGATGGACTGGGAGTACTACTCCAAGGAGGTGCGCCAATCGCGCAGCACAATCTCCTGCACCACAATGGTGGTATGGGTATGCAGTTCTCATCGCCCAGCGGTGGACGCATCGCATATAATGTTTTCTCTCGAAATTTACGCGAGGGCTTTTCGTTAATCGGGAGCTCAAGCGCAGCTCCTCAGTTCGTATTTGCCAACATCTTTGAAGGAAATGACATCGGCTTCAATATCGCTGCTAACACCTGGGGCTGGGGGTCGACCAATCTTCAACCTGTGAGCACTAATAATATCTTCTGGAACAACACACGCAGTGAAGTAGTTCATTCTGGGCGCTACCCTTGGGGCTATGAAAGCCCGATTCATGGTGAATATGGATCCTTCAATGATATCCCTGGATTCTCCAGCAACGTAGTGGTCAATCCAAATTTCGTTGATGCTGATAATGGAGATTATAGCCTCAATCCGACAAGCTTCGGCATAGATGAGGGACCGAGCGATCTTGATGCGAGCGAAGAGCCCGCCCCAAACGGAAATCGGATAAATATTGGCCTGCTGGGCGGATCGGCAAGCGCAGAGCTCAGTCCTGCCAGCCCTCACATCTACGAGCTAGAGGCGCACTTTGAGGGATCTGATTTGGTTATCAACTTCGATACCTCACAAAATTCAGACTACTATTGGCTTGATGTTTCCTATCACCTAAACGGCAACAGCGTGCAAGTCCCGGCAACTGAACTCACTGGCGACCAGATTCACCAACAATTCAACCGTGCTCTGTTGAGCTCCGGCTTAGATCGCCAGGTCCGTTGGGGCAATGCGCTAGGAAAGCTACCTGACGGAATTAGCAACTTAGATATTGAAGTGTCATTGCAACACGGAAATCGATCTGACACACAAAGCGCGACCGCTATTCGTGACTGCAATCTGAATGCTTCCTTAGACAAAGGTCAATTCGGCGAAGCAGGAGGACTGGCTCATATTAATATAGCATCAGAGTGTGCATGGACCATTAGCTCATCCGCAGATTGGGTCAGCCTAGAGCAAAATGCAGGGCTGGGCACTTCCGATATCGGGGTAAACATTAAAGCAAATGAGAGTCACACAGCCCGCACAGCCAGCATACAGCTCGGCGATCAGATATTCTCAATTTCGCAAGCAGCTGCAGCCTGCGAAAACTGTGGCTACACAAATGCACCCGAACCAAGTCCACCTACGGTTGCGCCGAGTCCAAGTCCCGCGCCACAAGCCCCGACACCGGAGCCAAGCCCTCCCGCCTCGCTAATGTTCTTAACGACTCCAAGCTCTTCCGGAAAGATCAGAGTAAGCCCAGCACGCTCCTGCGGAGCAAATTGCTATCAAGTTCAGCAGTCCTCAGGGAATATTACCATCAGCGTATCTGCCCGAAACGGCTACCAATTTAAGGGACTAAGCGGTTCCGTAGCTCTGCCTAAGTCATGCAACAATAAGTCCGGAACATGCTCGATCAAGTACGGGACTCTCTCCTCAAGAGCGCTACAGTCCCAATCTGCCCAAATTGGCCGCATCACCCTTACAGCTAACTACTCCCGCAAGGGCAAGAAATAGCCCGCAGCTGGGCAAAATACCGCTCAATACTTAGTAGTTTCAGCTAGTTATTTGCCTTGAGAAGACCCCCTCTAAAGGGGTAAAATATAGGTAAGTCAATTTCTTCTCCACCCAGATAATGCAGGCATGGATTTTTTATGAACGAGCAGACTCAGGTCTCAGTGCTGTCACTGCGTGCTCGCTACACCATGCACGCCTACAGTTCCCCAGAACATATAAGCCTTAGGCGGGCAAATGAGCTCTTCCTAAATGAGAATAAAGAGCGCTACGGGGCTGACTGCTTAATTCTACACCGTAAGAATTCTGAGAAAGTATTTATCTTTCGTTTCGGTACCATAGTTTTCTTTAATATTCCGGTAGATGACCATACCGGGTATCTGACCACCCTGGGGATGACTCCAAAAACGAAAGTACCCAGCCCTAATGAAGATGAACTAGCAGAAGATGATTTTAGCGTCACGATTGAACCAGGCGTAACGGAGGTTGGCTTTAATGCAGTCAAGATTCCGGAGTTTGACATCGCCAAGCTTCAAATGGTTGCCTTGGTTTTGGCGCAATCTAGCGCCCTGGAAATCATCGAATGGGAAGTTGAAGAGTTCCTTGCTGAGTCCGAGAATATGACCCGTTTCCTTAAGCGGGGCGGTTTAGTTAGTCGAACACGGGAAACCCTACTTCAGTTTATTGGTGAGGGACTAAGCGCGCGGCATCGCATTGTTAACCAGCTGCTACTATTTAATGAACCAGAGAAAACCTGGGAAAAAGAAGATCTATATCGCTTATACCAAGATCTCGTCAAAACATTCGACATGAAGGACCGCATTGAGCGTCTCGAAAAGATGCTTGAGCTTTGCTCGGATGTATCGGAACTACTTTTAGAAGTAGTAAATGCTCGGCGCGCTGAAGTAATGGAAATAGTAATCATTGTGTTAATTGCCATTGAGCTTCTAAAGTCAGTCTTCGTCTAGGTGCGGAGACCAGACACCTTCAAACCTGAGGTCGTCCTAATTTAGGCCCGGAGTCAGCCTACTCTGCCGATTAGGGCCCTTAGCGTGCCTGGGCGCGTATAGAAGGCCATAGAGCATGCTGGGATGGGCACAAACTCAATAGATCTCTGTAAAATCGGGTGCGCAAACTTAGCTTTAGAAAATCTTAATAGCCCCCGACCATTAATGTGTAACTGTGCAGGAGGCTAGCAGGATGGCGCTTTCACCATACACGCAAATATTCGAGGCTTCGGTGCTGAATGTGCTTCCAACTATGACCATGACAAGCGTCTCACGCTGCGGCGATTGCGTAGTGAAAGACGGCAATCTAGTCACCGGGATCGTTAGCGGAATTATTGGGATGGCTGGTCCAAAACATCATGCCAGCATGACTCTTAGCTTCGAAAGGGAAGCCATCCTAGGCATCTTTGCAACAATGCTGGGAGAGCATGTCGAAACAATAAACGACGAAATCTTGGATGCCGTTGGAGAATTCACAAACATTATTTGCGGTGATGTCAAGCGACGCCTATCTGAAGCGGGCACGATTATCGAAATGGCCACACCACTAGTAGTGTTTGGGGCAGATGTGCGCATTCGCGACCGCGTGACGAAGCCAACCACAGTCATCCCATTTGAGACACCAAGCGGGAAGTTTTTTGTTGAAACGAACCTCGGCGTTTAGGCTTTAGCAGCTCGCGCGTTGAAACTTACGCAAATGATCTTCGAGTCGATCGAGGCGCGGCTCGAGTTCTTTTCCAATCGTCTCGCCTAAGGCCCACCAAGACTGGTACAATTGCTGTTGGCAAATAGTCTTACAGATGCCAGATATTTCTGTAACTTGTGGCGATATATCATACATGGCGCGCCTCTCGGCCGGCACCAATTCCAGTATCGTTCCGTACCACTCGAAGAATGCCTTAGCAGTGTTAACTGCTTCAATTAGATGCTTATTTCCAGCACTCATGTCACCATCTTGAAAACTCTTTCGAGCATCCCGAAATTGTAAATAGCAAGTACGCACGACATCTGATGATTGCGACAAGCGTGCATTTACAAAGGACTCAGGCGTGCCGGTCTCGACTTCCAAAATTGAGGTGTTGTACTTACTTACTGGCGCAGTCCAGTCCTCATCCGAGAATTCATGACCATCGATCAATATGACCGTAATCATGTGCTCAGGGTCAATGTTGGCCTTAATTAACTCGATGATGTCAGAAATTCTTAAAACACCTTCGGTGCGGAAAGGGGCGTCTTCCCCATTAATTCTCACTGCGACCATAGCGCATCCCTCAAGAAACCTAAGAATACCAGGCACTTAACTTCTGGCAACGTCTAGCCAAGTCGTCGTAATTCGTCTTCATTTGTGATGCGAGGCTGAGTGCGTCGGTTCCAGAAAGATTCTCTTTGGCAAAACAGAAAAGCCGTGTCACAGGCCCAAGAGGAGGATGGTGGAAGCCAACCTGCTCAATGCGGCGGTCAACCTCAACAATCTGTGCATTCACCGCACCAAGCTTCTGAGCTGGCACGCGTACATCAGATATGCATCGCATAAGCTCTTGGATAAGTTCCGTACCCTGTTGGGCCAGTTCAACAACACTCCCAATTCCCTCGATACCACTATCCAGCACCGACAGCTTACTATTTTTGGGCGCTGGGCTACCGCAGTCGAAACCTGCTAAGTCTTCCAGCCACACCTTGCGATAGGCCTGACGATAGCGATACCAAGTATCGTATTGAGTTGAATTTAATGCCTCTAAATCACAGAAGCCGTGGCGATCAAAGAACGATCGGTAGACAATTACTTGCTTAGGATCGGCAAGTCCATCGGGCAACTTCTTCACATCGCCTCGCACTCGAAGAGCGACCAACTCGGCTACTAGCTCCGGTGATATCGTATCATGGCACTCCAGGCCAGCGCAGGGTTTATTTGGATTACAAGGACCACAACCGATCACTGGCTGCAGCACTAAATTGCCTTCGCTATATGGTCCTGTTTCAAAACCATATGCGGATGCCAAAAACATGGCCACTACCGGTCGACCTACAGCGACGGACATGTGCATCGGGCCAGTGTCACCGGTCACGAGAAGCTCACATTTCTTCAACAGCGCTGCTAGTTGGGGAATACTTGTGCGGCCAGCAGCCACAAAGACGTTGGGGGAATTTGCTCCCGCCTTGATTGGATCAATGATTTTTAATTCCTTTTTGGACCCAACCAAGACTATTCGTGCATCGAGTTTGGTCTCTAGCACCTTAATTAGTCGAATGAAGTGCTCTGGTGCCCACTGGCGCTTTTCCTGGCTAGCTCCGGCCTGTATTGCGATTAGCGGACCTTTAGCGGTAAATGCGGCCTCGCGTAGCAGGTCATCACAGTACGCCTCTGACTCCGGTGAAACCTTCATCAATAGACGCTGGGGGTGCTGGTCTACATCCGCCGAACAACGGAACACGTCCACCAAATTTAGAGAGTTGAATTGCCTATTCTGGTGAAACACAGAACTGGCAAACAGCCTAGCCCAATCGGATTCAATAACACGATAGCCCTCTTCGTCCGAAGTCCAGCCGCCATTTCGCTTGATACCTACCAATTTTAGCAATAAGGCAGTGTAGGCCGAGGAGGACATATTTAGGCAGTAGTCAAAGTTCTGCGCTCGCAAGTCATCTACAACCTCGGTCACATATTCGAAGGCATCAACGATTCCATCGGCCTCGCGTGACAAGGAGCGCACAGTCATCCCTAAGTCTACCGCGCGCACTTCATCGATATTTGGTATGTGATAACACACGTCCTCGAATTGCTTTTCTACAACTACTGTAATTTTGCAATTCGGGTTTTCCTGCTTCATCCCAGCAATAGTTGGGGTCGCCTGTAGCATATCGCCAAGACGAGTAATATTAACTAGCAACACATTAGATTTATCTGGGTATCTGCGCTTCATACTCAGCCCGCCTTCTGTCCTGTCTCTTCAGCTTTCATGCGTATGATTTGCTTTCGAATATGGAACAGGAATAATAGCTTCTGCTCAGTCTCAGACAGCCTACCTTTCCCTGCCACAATATCAGATACTAGACCGTCGAGTATTGGCTCTTCCCCTCGTCGGAAGGCGATCTCACAACGCTGATGCAACTCAGAATCAATCTTTGAGCGCTCAAGCATACGAGTCCATGGGCTTGCGTCCTGCCTGCGCTTTAGACCTTCGAAACGGCTGCTATAAATTATTGACAGCATCCTCTTTAGACGCATTGCGTAAGTGTGCTCGCGCATGGCTCGCTCGCGTCCGGCCGCTGCGATTTGTGCGCGCTCCTCCGGATGCTGCATGTAATACCTAACTTTATCACGTAAATCATTGGGGTTGGCGAAAGAAATTAGTTCTTTACCGTCTTCAAAAACCTCGCCCAACAATGAACGCTGATCCACTAGCTGGAATGCGCCGCACCCCGCCAATTCAAATGTCCGTGGATTAACAAAATCTCCGAATGGATCGACACCATCACGCTCAGTAGAAGAGTGCAAATTTATATTCACATCAGTGGCTGAGAATATCTTCACATACTCTTCAGGAGTTAAGCGCCGGCCATTGTCCTGCACCAAACGATCAAATGGCCTACAGGCAGGCCACTCGGTACCCCAAAGTTTGAGAGGAAATTCGGCCATTGATGCGAATACCTGCTGGCGATTATGATAACCAGCCCCTACAAAGGAGACTGGCGAGCCCCAGGTTTTCTTCTCCTCCTCGCTCAAAACAAGGGGGCGATGAACAAATGGATCAAAGGCAGTTGGAAGATAATGCACTTCGCCGGCGCCCGCACCGCGGATAGCCTCAATGCATTCACCTTTTTGAATGGTGAATACGAAATCATAATACTGTGCAATATCTTTCCAATAAGTGAAGCGCGTATAGTCCTCGACGAACCACAGCACTGTGATAACACCGCGGTTGCGCAGTTCGGTCAGTATGCGCCCCGACGCGGGTGCCTGAGCCATGCAGATAAGAATATCGACTGGCTTTTCAAGCAAAGACTGCAACACAAACTGCGACATCATTTCGATGTAAGTTCCCTGTAGCGCCTGCTGGTGGATTTTTCCATTTACAAATTTTTCGGCTAGATGATAACCGCTCGCGAATCCGCTCATGTCTAAGTCGCGTGGTCGCTGATTGAATGCGTACAATCCCCGCATACAATACGAGAGCATTGGCAAAGTGCCGCCTTGAATCGGCCCTAGTACTCCAATTTTTGGAGACAGTGCTAACAGTCCGCGCGTACCATAGAAATTCGCTCGTATTCCAGTCCAAAATTCTGGATTTAACGGCTGATGTTGCGGACGAATACTCAACTCAGTGCGCTCATCGAGACAATCAATCTCGCTTTGTTCACCCACCACCAAGGCCCGCAGCGATCCTAGACAGCTTCGCAAATCACGCTGCTGTATAGCCACCCAGAATACTTCCTCCAGCGGCTCAATCACTGACACTTGCCATTCACCCCGCGCTAACAACTTCTCAACATGGTATCCAAGCCCAAAGCCGCCAACTACGATATGCGAGCAATCCTTGGTGCGCTTCTCACTTTCCTCGCGTTTCACCCAAGCTTCGGCTCCAGAGAGCGGCTTTGTCGGATGGTCTAGACATTGCCCCTGATACCAAATACTACCACCTTCAGTGGTCGACCTAATTTCAACGCTGCGCTGTGGGCTGCTAAAAGCACGCATTCGCTTTGCCAGGTCCGGGAATCGGCGCTCCAGCACCGCTAAGTTATACTCAAACACCGAACCTGGAGTGGAGGCAACTTCGGCCTTTGGCACCGTTCCACCGCGACCCTCAATTTCTGAAACTATGCGATTAAGCAAATCGCGCGTATCGATAGTCGTATTCTGCGAGTGCCTTAAAGCATACTCGAGCGTCTCCTTGGCTTTTGTAACTTGACCCTGCTCAGCCAACTGTCGTGCGTAATTAAGCGCCGTCCAGTGCTCCAAGTCTTGTGGGCTATGCTCGATGCTTACCTCGACCTCACCGCCCGGCAGCAAAATATGCGAAAGCTCACCAAGCGCCACAGGCGCGCGTTGCGATTTTCTAACTGATATAACAGCAGCACGTATACCAATTTCGTCGAATGAAACTTGGAACGGTAGTTCTAGATCGCTAAAGGATTGCACATCGAATCCAGCTGCCTGCAGAGCGGAGCGTAGATTATTTTCCGCGTAGCAGCGTACATGCAGCGTATCTTCACGACAAACACGATACTCACTGCCGTAATATAATTGCAGACGAGCAACGCCATCTGGCTTCAGCACCCGATGAATTTCAAGCAAGTAACTGGCAATGACATCGGTTGGCATCACCGTCATAGCTGCAAAGCTTACAACTACGTCGACTGAAGCAGCTGGAATTGGCTGTAAATCGAAACCATTTCCAAGTTGCAAAGTAAGTTTTGGATTTGGCCCTAGTAGCTCACGCGCCTTGTCGAGAGCGGCCTGGGATACATCAAAGCCCACTACGTGAGCGAATGCCCGCAGTGCTGGCCGCAGAAGTCGACCTACGCCACAACCGATTTCAAGCAGTGTTTTGCTTGCGGTGTCAGATATGCTTTTGCTGATGATATTAAAGTCGCGCTCGCCAGCTTGCCACATCTCGTCGTCGCTCTTGTGACCATCGCTCATCCAAAAGCGATAATCATGGCGTACACGCCTGTCCCAATCGGACTTCATTAAGCGAGCAAGCTTTTCGAGGTCATTCATAATCCAGCGAATCTCATTGCAGGCGCAAACAAGCCAGGGGCCGAAAAGACACTAGTGCGCTCACAAATACCGATACAAGACCCACTTCCTATCGCGAGTCCAATTTTTCGCGCGTGGCAATTCTAGAATCCACCTCGTATGACATGCACGAGATGGGCTCTACCCCTGTTAATCCTGCAGATTAGGATGCGAGATAACTCGCAATTGTCGCCTATAATTGAGTCGGATGGGTCCTGAGCAGTGGTCAAAAAAGCTAATGAAATTAAGGACTGCTACTAGCTTTAGGTGTCAATGTTTTGACGCCCCCAGCAGCTAACCTAAATGTGCTTAAAAGGATATGTAGCAAGCCTGCCTAGATCAGGACTGATTTGCGCGGCACGACAGGCCGCCTGTAGTAACTTGACTCAGCACCCTAAGCCCTACCTACGCTCAGCCCGTCCAACAAGCGGGAAGAATATAACATCCTTCAAGTTAGGACGATCAGTTAGAATGCACATAACCCGATCCAGCCCTATTCCGACTCCCGACATGGGAGGAAGGCCGTACTCCAGACATCGCAAAAAATCCTCATCCAGATCCATAGTCTCTTCGTCACCCGACGCACGTAATGTCAATTGTGCCTCAAAGCGTCTACGTTGCTCGACCGGATCGACTAACTCCGTATAGGAGTTAGCGACCTCCATGCCATCGATCAAAACTTGGAACTTCTCAGCGATGGAAGAATCGTCTGCATTGCGACGGGCTAAAGGCACCATTTCTACCGGGTAGCGCTCTAGGATAACCGGACATTGAGTGCCCAAGGAGGGGCGGATCAACTTCTTGTACAGTGCATCCACTAGCGCCGGGAAAGACTTGGCATCTCGATCAGCTCCCTTCAAATCCAAGCGTTTCTCACGCACTTCCTTGATCAATGAGTCAAAGGTGTTGTTGGCGCGAATGTCGATACCCAAACGATCTAGAATCAGTTTGGTGTAGTCGTAACGTTCCCAACGCGAGAAATCGATTTTTTTGCCTTGGTAGGACAACTCAAGCGATCCACCAGTAGCGGTCTTAACCATGAGAGTAATCATGTCTTTGGTGAATGCAATATTATCCTCATATGTCCAGTACGCCGCGTACCACTCAATCACTGTGAATTCTTGAAGGTGCGAGGCATCCATCCCCTCGTTGCGGAAATCCTTTCCAATTTCAAATACGCGCTCCATTCCGCCTATCATCGCTCGCTTGAGTGGAATTTCAGGCGCAATTCTCAATTTAACCTGCATGTCGAGCCCGTTGTGATGGGTCACAAATGGCTTCGCGGCAGCACCTCCAATATTTGTCTGTAGTATTGGAGTCTCAATTTCCAGGAATCCATGATCTTCCATATAGCGGCGCAAAGCCGAGAAGACTCGTGAACGTGTTATCAGCACTCTACGGTGATCTGGATTACACAAAATTTTTAGATCAGGGTTTCTATAGCCCGTTTCAGCATTTGTTCCTTCCCACTTAGAGGGAGGAGGACGCAATGCCTTCTGCAGACTGAAGATCTCATGCACATCAATTGTGGGCTCTCCTCGCTTAGTGGTCCACTTCACACCCTTAATGCCAACAATGTCGCCAGTCAGGTGATAACGGAGACACTGCGCAACACGTTCAGCTCCTAAAGTATCAGCTTTTAATGAGATCTGAATCGACCCTTCCTGATCGTTAAGGGTCATGAAATTCAACTTACCATGCTCACGAACTGTCCAAATTCGTCCTGCAATAGCGACACTCGCCCCATCCTGCAAGGCACGTGCACCTGCACTATCGTGGGACTTCTCAAACTTCACGGCATCAACGGGAATGCCCTTGGCACGCATCTCATCAATAATCGCTAACCGATGAGCAATATCCTCGCGTAATCCCTCTTCCGTTGCGACATCAACATCAGCCATTGCATCCACGGGTGTTTTAGGACCTCCATTTGAAAGAGGTGTTGACTGGGCCTTAGTGTGGCCGGTGGCTGGAACATCCTGACGTCGTCGTTCGTTCATATTTATCTATCTTAAACAGGGAGGACACCTCTGTGCATGGCAGGTCCCAATATCCTGCATAGTATTACGCACTATTGCATTGGATTTAAGCGAATAAATTGCAACTAGTCAACTCAAGCGCCCGAAGCTATTCAAGAAATAGCATGAGTTTGCTCGGCGCACGCTATAGCGCCTAGAGCAGCCTGTAATGGATTACTAAAGAGGAACTACAGGGAGATCTGCACGCGACGAACAGCTTCCCCAACCTGCTTGCTTGTCTCTGGAGAATCCGCTGCGGCGGCATCTTTACGGCCCTCGATGATCTCTTTATAAGCTGAATAAATGGTGTCAATAAGGCCGATCACTTTGGCAACCCGCTTACCATCGCGGTACAAGTTAGCCTCTGTTAGATAGAAGAGCATGAAATCATAAAGACGGTCTAGATCACGGGCGATGTCACCACCCTTTTCGAAATCTAGTGTGTTCATTAGTTCGGCTATAATTGCCTGAGCTTTGCTTAAGAAACGGCAAAATTTGGCTATATCATTGGCTTCGAGGCCAGCCTTAGCTTGCTTGAGGAACTTGATCGCGCCTTCATACATCATGAGCAGCAGACGACCGCGGTCCGTCGTTGTCACCTGAACTGTCTGGTATGCGTTATGGGCATTTTTCCCGTACATGGGGCGGCTCCTTTTCTCTCAATTTTGCGCTGCCGTGCGCAATGTCTCTCTTGCTACCGTGAAAGGTCTCAAGCCTTTCAGCTCAAAATATCGGAACCGTTGGTTTGTTCCTAAAGCCCAAATTCACTTGCTGCATAAGCGGTGCTCAGCCTGTGTATTAATCAAGGCACATCAGCTAGTTACAACTGTTCATTTTCGTGCAATTACCCCAACCTGCTGATACTCATGACCACTGCCATCTAGGGCTCGCAAAGCGACTGCTAATGAATCATCACTATTCACAGCAAAGCATGGCTGGCCGTACTTCGGAATACAAATAAGGCCAAAGCATTCTCCAGAAAAGCGTTTTGCTGCCAAATCAACTTCTTGCTGCAGCACAGCCTGGCTAAGGCCAGCTTTAGATAGCGACACAGCACGCAAGGCGGAAATTACATAAGCTGAAAGAGCTGACGCCAAAATAAATTCGCCCGAACCAGTTGCGGATAGGCCACCCAGCGCGTCATCAGCGAACACGCCGGCGCCAACTATAGGAGCATCACCTACCCGCCCTTCTCGCTTGCCCCAGATACCACCAGTAGATGTTCCGGAAAATGCCCTTCCCTCTGCATCCCGCACTACACATCCTACTGTATCCGCCAGCGGCTTAAGTCCTGCCTGCGCCACGCCTGAGAGCCGTTGCTTAGCCATAGTAGCTACATGAGGGGCAATCATTTCGTCCTCTGAGGCTACCCAGCCACACAGCTTCTTGAAATCTGGCGAAGCTTTGTCGACGGCCGTCATTAGTGCATCAGTCCAAACACGCAGTAACTTTTGTCCCGGCGCAAAATCGCGCAGGGCTATCTGACTAGGACGACGAATCCTGGCCATATTCATAAAGCCACAAAAATCTCCGTTACCGCGCATCAGAGTAGCGTCACAGCGCACTTGCCCCAATTCATTAAGACAGGAGCCAAATCCAGCGTTAAAAACTTGCTCGTCCTCTAATATGCTTAAGGCTGCTGTAA
The DNA here is from genome assembly GCA_019694465.1 of Oligoflexia bacterium. GTDB lineage: Bacteria > Bdellovibrionota_C > UBA2361 > UBA2361 > JAFLCA01 > JAIBBV01. Next base: position 25,230 of record JAIBBV010000039.1, on the reverse strand, counting down.
GCGCTTCTTCACCGGGTGCTCCTAGTTTCAAGGCGCCCCAGGCCGCATCAAGCGCCCGGCGCAGTCCTGCCTCGACCGGGCCTCGGTCCCCTTTCCAAAGCCCAACACCCCCATGGAGAATTACTGCTGGAGTAATCATATCGCTTCAACCTCTTCGTCTACGCAATTCAGCGCAGCGCCGATAAGCTCTCTTGTAGCCTTTAACCAAAACATCTCCAAGCTTACCTTTGGTGAACTCTTCTAACCCGGCCTGCGTCGTTCCGCCTTTAGAAGTCACTCGCTCACGCCACAAACTAGGCTCCGAGCCGCTTTGTTTCCATAGTTCCAAAGTTCCCTGCAAAGTCTGCTGTACCATTAGCTCAGCCTCATGCGGCCCATATCCCAGTTGGCTTGCTGCCTTTATCATGTTCTCGATTAAATAAAATACAAAGCCACAGCCACTAGCAGAAATCGATGTCGCTGCATCGATAAGTGCGGGCTTCGAGACCAACAATGTCTTGCCTGCGCCTGAGAGCAGCCGCTGTACGAATGCAAGTTCCCGCTTCGCAACGGCCGAAGTAGCGAAAATGACACTCATACCCTGCGCGACTTGTACAGGCAGGTTGGGCATGCAACAGATGATTTTTTTATGCCCATCAAAATTTTTACGCAGTACTTCAGCACTAATCCCTGCCATAATGGAAAGTAGCACCTGATAAGTTCCTAGCTTTCCCTTTAACGCACCCCGCACTTCCATCAACTGCTGTGGTTTGGTTGCCAGAATTACTAGCCCAAATCTGCCACTATCAGCTGGCGTTTGTGGCAAAACGGCACAGCCGAGCTCGCGCTGCAGGGCTCGACGCCTCCCGGAATCTGTTTCAACAATAGTAAGATCTGCTGGACGGAGCTTACGACCTTTTATAAACGCGCGCGCAAAAGCGCCACCCATATTCCCGCCGCCAATAAGCAGTACGCGCATAGCTCTCAAACTCCCAGGCCAGTCGTGTGCCACACAATTATGTAGAAACTGCCAATATAACTAAAGTTGGCGGTTTCCTCTAAATACACAACGCAATTTCTAGGCATTACCCTAGTAGCATGGCACAATTTCTAACTCCTTCCACTCTCAAATTTTTAGATGAGCTGGATCACCTGCTCAGGAGAGCGCCTTAGAGTTGACTATGTCGACAATTTGCCCAGTACCGTTGGGGGCAATAATGAATCCGCTTACAAACTAGCTATGAACAGGCGGAGATGGCTCAGCTCAAAACGCTGCCAGCAGAGAATACAGGCGCATAGCGGAAGTGTGCGCCCACAAATCAGAACTACGGAGCGGGAGACACAGGCAGCAACATCAGATAAATCATGTAGCGACAATGTATAGCATCCGGTTCAGACTAAGGCGGCTGACTTTATGCACTGCCGCTGACCAGAGCCCATTTAGAGTGATTAGTTCCCGCTAAGCATTAGATCGATTGTGAAAGTCCAAAATTGTCGGAACCTCTCACGTACCTAGCTCCACTATTCGATGCTTGTCAATAGTTGGGGGTAGTTCGACTACCCCCGCCTTTGCTAAGCGTGCGAGTCGCAATGAACCGCATTGCCGTGCTTTGCTTCCAATACGAACCGTCAAGTTTGCCTAGCGCATTCTGTTAGCGTTCTAACTATTCAAGCGACTGTGGGGAACCGTCTTCAAAGCCGAGAAGCTCATCCAGTGAGCGATACATTTTATTCTTTCCGGATGGAGTATACACACAGACACAACCCTTGCCTTTCTCCCAGTAGCAAGCCTCGGCATCACCATCAGCATTCCAACACCACACGAAATTTGCAATATTCTGGCAATTTGAGCCCCGACCACTCGCAGAACACTTACACTCGCTTCCCGCGGGCGTGCCAGAAGCGTTAGCACTTGTGCATTGGCTTGGCGCTGCAAAAGCCATATTTACATGTAAAGCAATAGCAAGCAGTGCCAAGGACAAAAATGTAATTCCACGTATAATCATATTAGGTAACCCCACCAATAACCAAAATGCGCCACTGGGCGCTTTCAATAATTTCACCATAGGATATGCACAGCAGCGACCCCGGCGTTGCATACATATGTGGATTTTCCCCAGGTATAGGCGTCAATTGAGCAAAAGCTGCCTAAATTATCCCAACCTAGCTCCTCGCTTAAGTAAAAAACCCGCCCTCGGCAGTTTCCACGCCTTTAATGGGTGCTTAGCGGTAAGAACACCAAACAGTCCCAATTAACCAACTAGATCCGAAGCATTTTGATTTTGTTGCTCTTACTTTTGCAACGCAATGACGGAGGCGCCAAGTAAGCGAGAAGCAGAGTAATACTTGTGAAAAGGTAGCACGATGTTGCCCGCTAGCGCCATCAAAAGTAGGCAACCAAAGTACGCATTTGGAAATGACACCCTAGGGAATAAGACAAGATGAGATATCAAGATGTCGTAACTAATCGGGACACATCGGGGATCTATAATCTAGGCCGTAATGCCCAGATCCAGGCACTGCGGGGTATCAAGCACCGGCGCGTCGATTTACCAACGATCTAAATCGCTGCGCACGTTAGTTGGATCATGGCAACACGAATCTAACGCACGCATAGTTTTGGGGGAATTGAATACAATTTTGTTTTAGAGACCGAAGCCCCCTCGAACAATGGACTAAACCAACTTGGTACCATCAATGTAAATTCTGGGACGCCCATCCTTTTCCCACTCGAGTACATCTTCAGCGCTCATACAATAGCACTTTCCGCTGACCGTACATGAGCTTGCGCTCTCCTTTGTATGCGTAATCACAGCTGTGCAAGCCACACCCGGATAGCCCTGAGCACAGGCGTTGTTAGCGTTTATCTCAGCTTCGCGGCAGGTTACACCAGCGGCATCCACTCCCGCATTCATGAACTGACCATAGCTGCTTTGGGCAGCCGCTGTGCCAGCAAACATGCACACACCAACAGTCAAAGCAGTCAAATAACTATTAGGTAGCATAAAACCTCCGCTGACATGCAACTATTTTGCATATATTATGAGGGCCTATGGCCTTCTGTTGCATCGGACCGCTAACGTATTGAATTACTGGAACAACTATTGCGCCTAAAGCGGGAGATAAGCACCTGACAACACGTCAAGCAGGACATGTAGATACACGGAGCTAGGGTCAGCGTGTAGAACCTAGGATCGAGCGGGAAAAATGCGGCGCTAAAAGAAACATGAATTATATGTATTAAAAAACACAATCCGCTTGTGGCTAGGAATGGGCGCCCTTGCGCATTTCTTAACATGACACAGGGCAATACAAGTCCTACGAGAAAGAGCGGAAAAACAAAACGCAGCGAGGTGAGTGCCGTTCTAATTTGGAGTAGGTAGCGGTCTAGATTCTCCAGAATCGCCTGCACAGCATAACGCTGCTCGATCTGCCCGATCCCTATCACGTCCAACCCAAGTCCCTGTCCTATCGCCCAAGCCACTCCCATATTATGTGAGTACTTAGGCTGCATATCGAAAGTACGTGGTATGGTATTAGCCGCAACAACCTCTTGCTCAGTAAATACTTGCTTCTGAGAGTTGAACTGCTGCCGAAAGGCTTCAAATTGCCGGTCAGTGTCGTCAACCGCTTTTACATTCCCGATTAATGACGCGGTAGCGAATAAAGTATAGCCGCCTACCGGCGAAATAGTGGCAACGCCGAGCCGTAAAAAATTAATACCAATCCATACCATTACGGGAAAAGCAGAAATGATGGCAGCCCCCGCAAGCATCCCTGTCCGCCTTTGCTTCACGCTTAACAGCACTAGTGTTGGAACAAGAAGCATGAATAACAAAGCGGGTCGGAGCAGAGGAAGTAATCCACACAGTGCTGCCAGAATAAAAATACGATCGATTTTTGGATCGTCCAGCGCCCGCATCACTAAAGTCAGCACGATGATGAGTCCGCAGAAAGCAGACCACTCAGTGCTTAATGTCATGAAATATTCATTCATCCTCAGGGTAGCCATAGAGAATGCACCCAGAATGGACCATCTGGCCATCAAATTTGGTGTAAAAACTAAAATAACAACGACAGTGCCAAGCAATAGTATTAGGTGCGTCAAAACTAGCGCTGTTTCAAGCTGCGATGAGAATACCAACCTGGGAAAACTAAGTAGCAGTGGATAAACCGGGGTACGCATGATCGTACCAAAAGCCATTTCAGTAATAGGGCGAATCTGAAAGGCGAAGCCCGACAGAATATCATCACTAAAATCAAGGTACTGCGATCCATCAAATGCGTAAAGCTGCAGTGGATTGCTGATAATGTTGCGCAGTACGAACAGGAAGAAAAGCCAAGCCAGAGCAAGGCCCACAGTGCCGACTAAAGTTCTTGAGTTGTTGCCAGAAGCTAAAGACATCAACCCAATCTTGTGCATATTTGCAAGCACGCGACTATAGACTAAAAGCTACAATCTCAACCTTGCAAAAGCCCCAACTACATGGGGCTAAGGTACGCCTTACCCCAAAGCCCCATGGAGCGTTGGCCTAAATAAGGAACGCAGCTTCTGCTTTTCCTTACTAACGCATCAGCACTCTATGTGAAGTTGCACCAGCGGTTTGGTACTGCATCACAAGGCTATGAATGAAGGCATTTATGACGCTAGTGCTTGGAGTGCTACGCAGGTTCTGGCATACGGTCCATGTCGAAAGATCTGGCCCAATTCGCAAAAAATGTACTCCATCAATGTCCCGCGTATCCATAATCACATGAAACAGAGTACCTGTTAGCATTGAAAGATTACCTGAGGCATGAAACCCCTCAAGCGTTCCACTGGCACCGGCAATATCTATCGAGGAAACAGAGTTATCAGAGCTATCAATATCGCTGATCAACAAATTTGGCACGGAACTGGCTGGCGAATAGTTTGCGTTAATATAGGAATTGAAAGCGTTGCGCGTTGCAAAGATTGCTTGGCGCGCTGAGTACTGAACACTACCAAGTGAATCAACCGCAAAACCTCCCCGAATATTCGATCCACCTGTGCCAGTTAACTGAGACTTTTCTGTAGCCGTGAGCGACATGCGCAGAGCTATCTTCACCAAGAGCTGTTGATATGCAGCCGTTGTAGGGTAGCCATGGATGCAGGCGATCGCCGCACCACCGGGCGCTGAGGGCTCAATGTAGCATTGGGTAGGCAAAGCACTTACAATGCTTGAAGGCAAGCTAAGCGAGGCAGGTCCTTGTGCTGGATTGATCACAGAGCAGCTCTGTGCCTGAGCAGTGCCAGCTAATAATCCGAAAATGACTCCGAGAATTGCGACTTTAGATTTCATAGTAAAACTCCAAACTTTGTGTTTAGTTGCCACAGTGACTAGTCAACATGGATGATTCTGCGTCCACTGCTTAGGCTCGTCATAGGCGCAGCTGTTTCCGCATAGCGATGGAAGTAGTCAGTCGCACTTGTCGCTGCTGTTCCCGTGCAAACTGTAATGGGATCAAAATTGTGAATCGCAGCAGCTGAACCTATACGATATATCGCCATGCGCGCACTTGGGTTGGCCTTATCATACCCAACGATTCCAAGAAATCCTGAGGCGCTCATGAATTCGGTCGTGATATCTGGGGTGAGATAGCTAGGCCGAACAACCGGGGAGAACCCGACGCGACGAACTCCTTGTCCGCCATGGATTAGATAGTATGTGCCTCTTCCATAAGTCGGTGCAGGCGGATATCCATTGTTCGCCCAATCCATTAAATTAGCCTTATTTACAAAAGCAAACTCAACCGCTTGAGCAGTGGTAGTATCCTGTTTCCCGAAGAATGCGTAATCAACATTAGATGAAATTTGCGAGATTTGCCCACTCGTTAAAGGCTGCTGAGCTTCGAGAGTTGCAAGCAGACTTTGATACCCGATTTGATTCTGTGGCGTAATCGCTACAGATAGAGACAGACAAGAAACTACTCCTAAGACTCCGGCATAGTCTCCACCGAATCTGCAAATTGTATTGTTCACGGGGAACACCTGATGACTGGTCAGTGCTGTGTTCCATGGAGTGCGTAAGTTAATAGTGGAACATTGAGCCTCAACTCGGCCGGCTAGTAGCGCCAAGCAAGCGACGCCTGCAGAAAGAAGTTTAGTATACATGAACTTCATCGAGAACCTCCGAACACACAGTAAAAGAACAACCACGCAGCGCAATGAGGATGAAGCGCATCTACATTGCGAGCTCGCATGCGATCTCCGCAAAGGCAAAGCGATTCGCTTCACTTTCTTAGGGACTCCCATTCACAGAGCTTATAGTGTTATCGGGAACAGCAGGTGCGACGCAGCACCAACAGGAAATATGAGGCTGACTCATAATTGCGGCTCTAACTCATCGAACTATTTCACCAACGAAAATTCTACTCTCACTCAAATACGAAAAATTGGTAGCGCTTTCCTTTGACTTTGGAAATTTCTCCTTTGGAGGGGGCCTACTTTTTTGCTAAATGCGCAGAAGTTGTATGAGGCTTAGAATACGGGTAGCACTTTACTCACAAGTAAATTCCCTCTCCAGATCATCTCCCGGTCACGCTCGGATTCTTTGCTCAGCTGCAAGGGGCCGCGCGTCCTCCTGCGCCACAAGCTGCGCCGCATAGAAAGCCCTTTCGCGACTACGTGGAATTTCCTTCTCAAGCTGCTCACGAATTCTTGCCCGTTCGTCCCACCCACGTAGCAAATGCTGTACTAGAGCTTGCTCGGAGTAGTCATCAAATGTCAGTACATAGCGATCGAGTCCAAGTGTGCCAAAATAATGCGACACTTTTGGTTGATGGGGAAGCGCAAGTACCGGTGTCAAACCAGCTGAAGCGAGAATCGTGGCATGCAGACGCATTCCAAAAAGAAGCTGCAGCTTCTCAAGCACGCCACGGATATCGTACGGACTAAAAACTCGATTGCTTAGTAGTGCTTTGTGTACAGGCACTGTCACAAGCGCCATTAGCTCTCGAGTAAGTGGCTCATCATGATGCTGGGTGCTCACAAAAAGAAGTGGCACCCCCAGCTGGGCAGCTACTGTATTTAGGGCTCCTGAATAGGAACGCAAAAATTCGTCCTTGCCCATCGACTTACGCTTACTGCCAGACCAACTATCAAGATAGGCGCTAACATTAATTCCTAATACTTCTTGCCCAGCTTGGAAGCCCAACTCACGCCAGATACTATCCACTCTATCGGGAGTCGCGCTGCGCATCGTAAGGGCGGCGTCAGCTGTTACGATCACCTGCTTCTCACGAACTCCGATATCTCGCAGCAGCGCCGCTGAATTCTCGTCGCGCACAGTAACAAAATCCATTAGCTCGCTGACAGCTCGCAGCATCTCACGCCCAGCTGGCGTGGTGACGGGGCCCGCACTTACATTAAAGAACCCCATGCGTTTGCCAGCGCTCTTCCCGATGGGTAGCAGCACGCGCAAAGTTGATAAAAAGTTAAAGAGTGGGTTGTACAAGGATCTATCAAACAGAATTGCATCGAATACCAAGGTTAAGTCAGTTCTAAGTATTGAGCGAAGAGTTGGGACACCAAGCATCTTAACTGATGCATGCCAGGGCATCATACCTATCGGTACCACCTCGTTGGTGTAGTTACGCCGCACAAAATTTGGATTGATTGTCGGAATCTCATACCGCAGCCGACGCCCACAAGCCGCATCTATGGAGTCCATAATTCCAGCAATAAGCGCGGCATCACCGGCATTACGGCCTGAGGAGGAGCCAAGCAGAGTAATTGACTTAATCATACAAGTTTATCTCCCTCTTCGCGTATCATAGCGCGCCCAAACCTTCAACCGAGGTGGTGCAATAAGCTATATGAGGTGCTACAAATCTCACATGCGTCCTAAAGATTGCGCAGAAGATAGATACCAATTGTTTGCCATTTTTTGGGCCCTCTCGACGTTTTTTCAACAATTTGCTTTTGGTTCGTTCTTATCTAGTTTCAACTCGAACCCTGTTGGGCTCATCGAAGCCTGCTATTTCGCACCAGCCGTTTGGGTACTATTGCGGCCTGCCTCTCGTCTGGCTCTGAGCACCCTGGCTTCCATCAATGTCCTGGGATTCCTTATAAGACTGCCACAAATCCCAAGCCACCGCACTGCTGCTACCATGGTGAGCTTAGCCGTACTCGTGGCGCTATGCTCGACACTATTCGCAGCGCGCAACTCAAGCAAGGCCACACAATTTCCCAAGTGTGAAGAAAACCTTTTTGCAATACTGCGCAGCACCCTTGTACTACTGTATTTCTTTGCTGTCTTTCACAAGCTTAACACTGGATTCCTGCATTTAGAGTCAAGCTGCGCTGCTGCATTCTATTCCAGACTTTCTAGTTGGTTCCCTTTGACACCAGGGGCAATATGGGCCCAATACGGCGCAATTCATGGGACGCTGGCGATTGAAACTATAATTCCCCTGCTGCTTTGCTTTAAGGGCAGCCGTCGGATAGGAATACTTTTGGGGGTAATATTCCACAGTCTTCTTTCCCTCGATTTCTATCAGCATACGATGGACTTTAGTTCAATCATGTTTGCGCTATATGTGCCATTCTTGTCAGACCAAGACCTTTTATATCTGCGCAAGCTGTTCCGCTTGGATCAAGAAAGCGGATCGCAGCAAACAACAAAGCTACGCATCATACTCGCTGTTGTTTCACTTCTCGTATGTGCAGCTGGAGCCAATCAAGTCCTGACTGGCAATCTCGGGCTATTTTTCATCGCGCGCCACGCATTTTGGTATTCCTTCGCATTTTTTGTTCTTGCAGCCACTTTTATGTGCGTGAAAGACGCCGAACAAGCGACCGAGGCCACGCCATTATTCCCAAGACTGCTAACTGGAAGAGCACTGCTGGCAGTGTACTTCATGACTGGATGTCTGCCCTACTTCGGGCTGCACTATCGCTCCTCCTTTGACATGTATAGCAGCCTAAGAGTTGAAGCTTTTGGATCTAACCACATACTAATGCCAGCTGCCTGGGATCCATTCGGCTTCTTTAAAGACCTGGTCGAAATTACTGAATCGAATGACCCGCTGCTCCAAAGCTATGCGTCTGGCGGCTGGCTTTTAACGTATTTCGAGTTCCAAGACTATCTTTTTAAACATCCAGACATCTCGGTTCGATATGTGCGGGGCGGGAAAGAAGTTAATCTAGCGCGCGCTGGGGATAATGCAGAATTTCAAAGTGGTCCGCCATATCTGATGCGAAAGCTAATTTGGCTGCGCCCCATCGACACTCACCAACTTGCTCGTTGTCAGTGGTAGAATCGGCGCTAAACCCTACGCGAGTGGGTTTTGCCAAAAAACTTACCGCAATAGCAGGACCATCTTGGCGAAGCCAAGTGGACCAGTAGAGCACAAAAGCCCAGCCAACGAGTGGCAGCACTTCTTAATTGTAGAATAGTGTACTGATGGCTCTGAAGAAGGGATAGCGGTGATGTTAAAGAATTCGTTAGTCCCTCGGCGCCTAGGGCTTACTTGCCTTATGTGGGTCGACTTGGCTACGCCAAGATTTCGCTCGCCCAGCCTCTCATCCATTTTTTAAAAAATAAATGACGCTGGGCTTACCTTCGGCAGCTTACTTCTTTCCACCACGGTCTGCATTTTCCACCTCAGCCACGGCGCCACTCTTGAGGTTCAGAAACATCAACATTTGGTCAACCAGGACTTGGTAGTCCTTGGGATTTCCCATATTGAGACGATATTCATTCAGAACCTTAATTTGCATACCATCACGCCACTGCGACCAGGCATCCCTCGACACACGATCAAAGATCATCTGCCCAATTTCCCCTCCAAATGGAGGCTTTTCTAGGCCAGGGAGTTCCTTTCCAAACTTAGCGCACTTCACCATACGAGTATTCATATAGGCTTCTCTCTATAGAATGGACATTCATATCGACCCAATCATCTCCATAAGTGCCTGAAAAATCAACTACATCTGAGTTTATACGAACCTGGGACAAACTTTTTACAAAGTTGTGACAACTGCATTTTTTATACATGCAAAAGTTCAATACAGATGAAGGCGCCGAACACGGCATTTCGTCGGTTAAAAAATGGCAATTTCGTAGGGAGGACAAAATGGGAAGCGAGATTATTGAGATGAGCGATGCAGAGCTAGTTGAATCTTTCCGCAAAGGGGATAAAGATTCCTTCTGCGAGCTCCTCACCCGCTACAGCGAAAAGGTTCACCATCTTTCTCTACGTATCACACGCAACGAAGAGGACGCCGAGGAGATTTTGCAGGATGTCTTCGTCACAGTTTACAATAAAATTGGAAAGTTCGAGGGCAAGTCGGCTTTCTCGAGCTGGCTGTACCGCATTACAGTCAACACCGCTTTCATGAAGTTGCGCAAGCGCAAGCAGTCCAATGCAGTCTCACTTGATGAGCTCAATGCAGGAGCTCAGGACAACTGGAGCGGCTCACGCAGCGACATGAACGACATTAACTATCTGTGCTCACGGCATGAGCTACGCGCTGAGTTGGAATCAGCAATTGAGAGATTACCTGAAGAGTACCGCAGCATATTCGTACTTCGCGACGTAGATGGGCTATCCAATCAGGAGGTCGGTGAGATTTTGAAGCTTTCAGTTCCAGCAGTTAAATCTCGCCTGCATCGCTCGCGCCTAATGCTAAGAAAGCGGCTGCAACGCTTCTATGAAGATTATGTAAGCGAAGAAATTCTAGCTTATGGGAATAACTGCGAAGCACGTCTAGCGGCATAGCGATCAGCTCACTTGGTGGGTCGAACGTGACGCCAGTTTTGTTGAACACGTGGGTCGCCGATAACTTGGTACACATTTCGTTCAGCGAAGTCTCTGGAAGCGGACCCGCGCCTCCAAGAACGCCAGCGCAATGGGATGTCGCGCACTATGCGCGGCCTAACTTCCGCCTGCTGCACAGAAAATAGCGATTGCATTCCCTCCGGGACTGGCAATCCAAAGTACTCCAGAACACTGGGGGTGAGATCAGACAGTTTTACTGGCGCATCCGAAACTGAAAATGGCCCATTCGACCGTGGGGGTTTAACCAGCAATAACGGCAAAACTTTTGAGTGATTTAACAAATCGTTATTCTGCGCAAATTGCGGGTCGAATATCCCGTATTGCAAATTAACGCCATGATCAGCCATCACAATAACTAGGGAATTATCGAAGGCCTGCAACTCTTTCAACTTTCGCACAATTGCCAGCGCTAACTTGATAGCACAGCGGGATTGCGCCTCATATGCTGCAGCGTTAATAGCTTTACGTGCGCGTACAGGACCGCACTCGCGATCAACTCGAATCGGCTGATGCGGAAGGAGCAGATGAGCAAAACGGAACGTGCGTAACTCCGCCCCGGCCTGCATGTTCTGCACGATGGTGCTGGCAATTTCAAGCTGCAAGTCTGAACTACGAGGTGAACTCGAAAAAGGGATGGGCGGATTTATTACATTAAATGGACCGCTAACTCCTAGCACGTAGCGCTCTTTCAGCACCTGTGGAACTAAACGAAATAAAGTAAAATTCATCAAGGTAGCCGCCTCTCGTCGAGAACCACCCCCTGCATCATTCTCAAGAAGGCTTGCCAGCGGCAGGCAACGCGAACTCTGCAAAAAGCGACAGAACTGGGGCATGCTGGCAAGGCGCGCATCAATGCCGTAGCTAGTTAACTTGGGCACTAGCGATGTTTGACGGAAGGTATCATCGAAATACTGCTCCAATCTCTCACTCGAATCAAAGGGCTTGCCGGTCATTATTGCCGGAATTGAAAGGACGGTACTCGTAAAATCGGATGTAGCTTGGCGATAAAAAGTGAAGCCGCTAAAGCGTTCTGCTAGATCTGGCTCGCGCTTAAGCAAGGTTTCAAAAATTGGCGAATAAAACGCGTCCAAGAGCAAAATATAAGTTCCGCCATTCGAGCTTACTTTGAAGTAGTCGCTTACATCTCTTGCCGTCACAACTGGACGATCAGCACCGCGGGCTGCTCCCAGGCCAGAAATAGCTACCAATATTTGCAACGCACACACAAGGCAAACCAGAAGCAATCTCTTGGAGTCGAGTCTGCGTGCCCAATACATGCAAACCAACGCACCCAGTAGCCAAAGCGCTAAATCAACGCGGCCCTCAGAAACAAATTCGCTCCAGTTGATTGGCGATCCATCAAGCACACCATAATCCCAAGCAAATATTGTGCTCTGAATGTGACTTAAGATTACTACTAACAGGAGGCCTGCTGTGAAGAACGGCCTTACCGCTCCTGGCAGAATCAGTATCATAAAAAGCAGAATAGCTGCCGTTATAAATGACCAAGGCAATATGGCCTGAAGTAGCGCACCGAAGCCAAAGGCAAACTCATCCTGATTCCCAATGTATGCTAAGAACGGAGCTAAAACACCGAGGCTCACTGTACATAAGCCTATAAACAGCAGGTCAAAATACCAGCGCTGCAGGCACATCAATTTAGCGCTTGGGGACGATGCGTCCTGGGAATGACGGGGATAAGAGAACAGCTTGGACAAGCAAAGGCTCCAATTGGCAAAAATTTTTAAGTCTTAAATACGGACAACTTCTATACTCTAGATTCTAAAAGAGCCGCCCGCCGAGTGGCACCTCCTTATCTACACCTATCAAGATCGGCTCACCGGCTTGGTCAGGGACACCCAGTATCAATATTTCGGACATAATATTTGCAACTTGCTTTGGGGGAAAATTCGCAACACAAAGAACCAACCGGCCTAGCAGCTGTTCTTTTGTGTAGTTTTTAGTGAGATGCGCAGAGGATTTCTTAGTACCGAGCTCAGTCCCTAGATCAACCATAATCTGATACGAAGGCACACGCGCTTTTGGAAAGTCCTGTACGTCTACGATACGACCAACTCGAATCTCAACCTTTTGAAAGTCCGCCCAAGAGATTATTTCAGACATAAACCATCCACCAATATTAATGGCCCACTCCGTTAGCGAAACAGACTGGATATGACAATCGATCCGTAATGTCAGCGCTCTCCAACTTCTTAGACTAGTACCATAGCCAATCGAGTCACTATAGCGTTTCTATCACATATACCCTGCGCGAGTGAGTTTTGACAAAAACTCACTCGCAATAGCAGGGCCGGGGCCATCTTGGCGAAGCCAAGTGGACCAGTAGAGCACACAAACCCAACCGACAAGTAGTGGCACTACTTAGCGTGCGTCACAAAATGAAAGCCTATATTGATGGCCCTAAGGAAGGAATAGTAATGATTTTGAGGTAATTCGGCATTTGACCCTCGAGGCTTAGGGTTTACTCGTCTTGTGCGGCTCGACTTGGCTACGCCAAGATCTCGCTCGCCCAGCCTCATCCATTTTTTGTCAAAAATGAATGAGGCTGGGTTTATCTGGTCCAAAATCGCTGCGAATGCGGCACATACGCGCTGTATAGTCACAGCAACCAACTAAGCACTCTGTATGCATTTGAAATTGCCCTATACCATTTTTTAAGGGGTCTTATTATAATAAAAGGTGTGCAGGGTGAAATTTTCCAGTAACCAAGCCCTGCGCAATTTTACCTAATTTCTCGCGCTTGAGTATTAGCTTTCTTCGGCGCAGCTTAGTAGAAGAAGGTAGCAATACCCTTCATCATCTGACTTACCCAATTAAACTATGACACCAAAAGTCACAATCGGCCTAGAGCGCCTTCTAAACGAAAAAAAGTATCAAAAGTTAGTGCAGGGTAAGTTTGCCTATCTTTGCCATGCTCCATCAGTGGATCGGAACCTTCGTCTTGGCGTGAATGGCATACGCAAAGTATTTGGAAAACGCTTAACAGCCCTGCTTAGCCCACAACATGGATTATTCGGTGATGTGCAAGCAAATATGATTGAAAGCCAAGACTTCGTGCACCCCGCTTTCGACCTTAAAGTATTCAGCTTGTACTCACAAACTCGAATTCCCACCGATCATATGCTCGATGGAATAGATACGATCTTGGTCGATTTACAGGACGTCGGCACACGCGTCTACACTTATATCCACACTATGACGTTATTGATGGAAAAGTGTGCCGCTAAAGGGATTAAGGTAATTATTCTTGACCGCCCCAATCCAATTGGGGGTAAACAGATCGAGGGCGAAGTCCTCAATCCTAGCTTCGCCACTTTTGTAGGGCGTCACCCTGTCCCCATGCGACACGGGCTTACTATGGGAGAGATGGCCCGACTATGTGCAGAAAATTTTGGAAGCGCTTGTAACTTTGAGGTAGTTCCCATGCGCGGCTGGAAGCGCAGCATGTACTGGGAGGAAACCGGGCTGCCTTGGGTTCTACCGTCGCCAAACATTCCCACAGTTGATACAGCAGTTACTTATGTTGGCACGGTGGTCTTGGAGGGCACATTACTTTCTGAAGGTCGTGGGACAACCCATCCGCTAGAGATAATCGCCCATCCGGCCTTTGAACCATTCTCACAAGTCGATGAGTTCCAGCGCATCTTAAAACGTGATGGCATCCGCGGCTGCCGCTTACGCCCAATGTGTTTTATCCCAACCTTCGATAAGCATCAGGGCAAAAGTGTTGGCGGCTTCCAAATCCATGTTAACGACAGGAAGGCTTTCCGTCCATGGTTGTGCGTGAACGTATTAGTGCGCGAGTTTATCAAACGGTTGGGAGCTGAATTTAAGTGGCGCCCACCGCCGTACGAGTATGAAGAGCGTCTTCTTCCATTCGACATATTGAATGGCTCTGAACGGGTCCGGCTGTGGGCAGAGCAGTACGGTAAGGTCGATGAATTGCGACAAATAGAGCACGAAGGGCAAAGGAAATATCAGAGCCTCGCTGAGAAGGCTTACCTCTACAAGTAGCCAACACCCGAATATGGTGCCAGTCGCCCGCTCTCCTGAGCAATAGGGGGGGGGGCCCAGGCTATTTCCGCGCGTGCCCTAACAATACGGCGCAGGCTAGATCTGCCATATATATCAATAGGTTATGGCAATATGAGCCCCGTCGAGGCCAGCCGCACGCTAGCCAGGGCGACTCCACCACTTAAAACAATTTCTAGTAACTTCAAATTTCAGCCGACATTAGTTAGGGGAAGACTCGTTTTATGGCCCAAGAAAGTTTTGACATAATTATTGCAGACAAGCTTCTAGAGAGCCGCATGCAACTTAAAGCGGCTACCGCCTCTGCGCCCCAGTTTGACCACTGTAGCCTAGCCTCCAGCCTAGGAGAGTCATTGCGCCTATTAAATGAGCGTCGCACTTGCGACATTGTCTTCATATCACAACACTTTGAGTCAGCTGCTATCTCAGAATTCATAAAGGAAGCGCGTCAAACACCTGCTGGACGCGATGCGGCCTACATCATGGTAATCGGTGTCGCTGACCAAACTTCAGTTGGGATAGCTGAAAACGTGCTTATAGGGGCTGATGGATTCCTTTCAGCTCCCTACTCGGTCGACTCCTTGGTGGAAATAACCCGCTTAGCCTCAACCGTAAAGCGGCAGCGCATGCGCGAGCGCCAAGAAGCAGCTGTGAAGATGATTGTGACAGATTTGATCCGCGCGTTCGACCGCGTTTCGCTCAGTAAGTATCTTGGTCAGCAGCCTGGCGAGAAAATGCGAGAATTTAAAGATGTGTGTGCGACGGTCAAAGCTCTCGATAGTGAATGGCAGCAAGTTTACTTTACTGAGCTAATTAGCCAAACAGAAAAGCTTTCTCCGCCCATACGGCCGGAACTTCCAAAAAGCAAACGAGCCCAAGAAAAGCTTAAAAAGAAAATCGAGAACGCCGAAAAGACAGGAATGCAAATCCGCATTATCCGCGGCTAAGCCGACCCAGAGCTTGCTCAAAGTTCCCTTCCACTTCAGCGTTTCCGGCTGTGCTTACGCCTAAGTCACGAATAATGCCGTCGCGTATACTATAGATCCATCCATGTATGGTTAGAGTCGCCCCGCGCTGCCAAGCATGCTCCACTACCGTGGTTCTCGCTACATTGCGCACCTGCTCAATCACATTCAATTCACATAGCCGATCTATAGCTGTTGATTCATCAGCGGCACGATCCACGAATTCGCGATGCCGATGATAAACATCTCTAACATGCAAAAGCCAATTGTTGATTAGCCCAATATCGCGCTTGTTCAGCGCTGCCTGCACACCGCCGCAGCCATAGTGCCCACACACGATCACATGCCGAATTCCAAGCACATCGATCGCGTATTGTAGGACGGATAAACAATTCAGATCAGAATGCACTACTACATTAGCAACATTGCGATGAACAAATAATTCACCGGGCAACATTCCCACAATCTGATTAGCGGGTACGCGCGAGTCAGAGCAACCGATCCACAAATATTGAGGCTGCTGTTGCTGTGCTAGTCGCGAGAAGAATTGGGGATCCTCGCGTTGCATACGGCCTGACCAGGCACGATTAGCCTCAAGCAATGACTGTAGTGTTTTCATAAAAAACTCAGAATTTCACAGTGCGCTAGGAATACCTAAACACCGCGCTCACGGAGCCTAGCGCTCAACACAGCCAACGGCAAGTCCCCCCTGCAGATCTCGCGCGCTGGCCCATGCAAGTAGACAACACTATCTCCTCCCTTCCAGGAGACCTCCAAAGAACCACCTGGAAGTCGAACTTGGGCAGCTTCTCCAACTAAACCTAACCTTGAGGCGACAACAAAGCTCGCACAGGCTCCCGTACCGCAGGCCAACGTAGCGCCCGCACCGCGCTCCCATACACGTACATGCAACAACTCGCGCGACTCAATGCTAACGAATTCGACGTTAGTTCGGGCAGGGAAAAGATGACAATGCTCTAAAAGCGCACCAATCTTCTGCAAATTCACAGCATCAGGCGCTGCGCAAAAAATAACACAGTGCGGGTTTCCCATTGACACTGAATTAATTTCAAAAGATTCTCCGCCAAGCGAAAGCGGAAACCTCAACATTTCTTCCTGATGCGTATGTGGCACATCGGCCGGAGCAAAAGAAGGCTTGCCCATATCCACCTGCACCCACTGGGCCTGCTTTTCATAAGCACAAGAAATACGCCGCCCCTCTACGTCAAGCACTACCGATCCGGACTCGGTTGGTAGCATTCCACTTAGGACTAAATGACGCACCACGCAGCGCACGCCATTCCCACACATGCCCATGCTAGATCCATCCGGATTTCGCATAATCACCTTTGCAAGTCCCGACTTAGGAGCCCCTACTATCATTAATCCATCCGCACCGACACCAAGGCCAGGTGAACATAGATTTATAGCAAGTGCGTCGGTCTTAAAGGTCAGGCCGCTATCATTCAGGATTTCGTGATCCAGAATCACGAAGCTATTTCCACAGCCTTCAAGCTTACGAAACGGCAGGTCCTTCATACTTGCATTCTCTGCGCGAGTGTCCTGAAGACCGATTCCTCGGTCGGAAATTCCGTTGTTCCAACTTCGAATGTCATCGAGAGTCTAACGTGTGGCCCTGCTTCGTCCCAAGGCACGCTGACAAGACCAAACTGCGCCATTAGAAAATCGCTAAAGGCTTGAGCGTTGGGAAAATTCCTACCACCAAAATTACTCGGTACTGGTATGTACAAGAAAAATGTACCTGCCGAGGTGCGACTCACTATGCCTGCCTTAGCTAGTATTTCTACAACTCGCTGCATTCGGCGAGCATACTTACTACGATTATAATCTAGATACCCCGCGCACTCGTCTAACGCGCTTACTCCCGCCAATTGTATCGGGATGAATTGGCCGTTATCTGTGTTATCCTTTACGAGGCCAAAGGCCTTAACCAAGGCGGCAGAGCCAACTACAAAGCCTAGTCTGTAGCCCTGCATGTTGTAGCCCTTGGAGAGCGAATAGATTTCCAAGCAAACATCTCTTCCACCTGGGATCTGCAACGGCGAGCAATATTTACCATCGAGTACTAGGTCAGAATAAGCCGCATCCTGCACTATCAAGAATTGGTACTGCTGCGCCCATTCTACAACCTGCTTGTAAAACAGAGGTGTAGCCAGTGCCCCAGTGGGATTGTTTGGATAGTTCAAGAGCAGGAGCTTTGGCTTCTTTGATTGGATAAGAGCATCAAGCTCACTTAGCGAAGGTAAGTATGAATTTTCGGCCAGCAGTGGCAAGTCAATCACCTCCGCCCCCAACCATCGCGCAACCTTGGGCAAAGTTGGATAACCAGGTGCGGTAGCCAACACCACGTCACCCGGATTAACAAAAGCCAATGGAATTTGTGCTAAGGCGGCCTTTGCTCCGATACAGTGCATGATTTCTGTACTAGGATTGAAGTCTTCGCCGATCAGACGTTTTAAATAACGCGCGGCCGCATCACGAAATGGTTGAGTTCCATTACAGGGATAAATGCGATTTGCTTTGATAGCTGACTGCTCTGCCAGGACTTGCCGGATCCGCTCCGGCGCTAATTCTTCTGGCTCACCCACCCCCATATCGATAACTGGAAGATCCGGATGCTCGGCCATAAAGGCGCGTTTGGCATTTTCAATCAAGGTGAACTTAAAGGTCTGTTGCACCTTGCCGAACTCAGTGCCACCAATGCGCTGCGCAAAAAACTTTTGGATGTCCATACCAACCCCCACCTAAGCAATATAGACTACTGTGTCTGAATTACGAAACCAACAGCATTATAAACACTGCCCTAAAAATCCAGCAAAAGTAGGCAGAATTTTGCGCCAAAAAATGCTGAAACCACTTGCAATTAAGGACAAGTCACAAAAATGGAGTACGCGTTTTCACGCCCTACGCCCACTGTGGACCACAAATTGCTTGCTGGGGTAGATTCCAATTATTACTTACTCGTGTGTATTTTTGATAAGCTTCTATCATTATGAGAATTGCAGCGGCCCAATTCGACATCGCCTGGAATGACCCTAGTGCCAATTTCGATCGCATCGCTGATCTCGCTGCTCAGGCCAGCTTAGAGCGTCCTGACTTATTTCTGCTGCCTGAAACATTTTCAACCGGATTTTCCTTACTAACTGGACAGCCTGCCGCCGAAGCTGGAGTGGCCAGCGAGAAATTTCTGCAGGACTTATCCGCTCAGTACAGCTTCGCAGTTGCTGGCAGTCATGTCGCCGCAGCTCCGCTTGGCAGAGCCTTCAATCAACTCTCTATATTCCAGCACGGAGAATGCCTCGCTAAATATCAAAAGATGCACTTGTTCGGCTTTGGTGGGGAAAAGGAGACATTTCAAGCCGGCCAGCAAGTATTGACCCTCACAATTTCCGGAGCACGCTGCACTTTTTTTATTTGCTATGACTTGCGTTTTCCTGTCCCATTTTCCAGGACTGCCCAACACAGCGACTGCTATTTAGTGGTAGCGAATTGGCCAAGCACCAGAATCCACCACTGGAGTTGCCTACTGCAAGCACGCGCGATAGAAAATCAAGCCTACGTATTGGGGCTAAATCGAATCGGCGCAGGTGGAAACTTACAATATAATGGACAGTCAGCCTGTTTTTCCCCCACTGGCGACCGAGTAGCCTACGCAGAGTCCAGGGATGGGCTTCTTGTGGTAGATATAACTCCGGCTACCGTGCTTGATTACCGCCAAAAGTTCCCGCTCCTACAAGATCGCGTGGCTGGCATAGACAATTAGCCGACATCCCAGAATTATGCTCTGGGGACATTTGGAAACACCTAACGTAGAAGCTCACGGAATTCTGCGCGGATCTTCTTCAACTTTGGCGCGATTACAAAACTGCAATAAGGCTGGTTTGAGTTTTGCTCAAAATAATTCTGGTGATAGTCCTCAGCGCGAAAAAACGTCTTCAGGGGTTGAATTTCCGTCACTATGGGCGCCGAACCCCATACTCCAGTTTTAGCGATCTCGGCCTTGATTGCCTCAGCCACGCTATGCTGCTGCTCCGACGCATAAAAGACTACCGAGCGATACTGTGGCCCGCTATCATTTCCTTGCCGATTCAAAGTCGTCGGATCATGGGCATGAAAAAAGATAGTTAATATTTTCTCTAATGAAATTACTTTGGGATCGAATGTAACCTGCACCACTTCAGCATGTCCTGTGCGTCCGGTACTAACCTGATCGTAACTGGGCTTGTCCACACTACCTCCAGCGTATCCTGAAACTACTCCAGTAACGCCCTTAAAAGCCTGAAACACAGCCTCAATGCACCAGAAACAGCCTCCACCCAAAGTAATAGCTTCTTGAGTTGTCATAGTGGTCTTCGCCTCAGCATTAAGCCTATCGGGTCCAAAAATAAAGGCTAAGCAAACAATAAGGATTAGGAGCTTGCGCATACTATGCTCTATAAACGAATCTCTTGAGGCACCCGCACAGCCAGCACCTCCCCTTTTGCGCACACCTTACCGGCTGCACTCAACTCACACTCAATCCAATACTTCTTGCCCTCCTGCTTTGAAACTCGCGCACGCAACTGCAGAGTTTCCTTTAAGGGAGTGGGAGCTAAAAAAGTAACTTTAAGTGATGCCGTTACACAAAAAACTTTTGGCTCGGAACCAATTGCACGCCGCTCCCCACGGTAAGCCGCAGCAATGGCAAGATTAACACTGTGGCAGTCAATAAGTGTACTAATCACGCCTCCATTCACGATATCAAGACTCCCAGCACAGTGGTGCGGACGAACACGATATTCCGCGACTGCCTCGTCACCCTGCCAATAACTCTTTATTTGGAAGCCCTGTGGATTGTCTGGGCCGCAGCCATAGCAATGTTGCACTGAACCTTGATCTTGAAAGGCATTTTCTTGGGTCATCTCAGTTATTCTCCAAACTTTGGTTGGCGCTTCTCTACGAAGGCTCGAAAGTTTTCTTGGGCATCTGCGAACATCGCACTTTCAATCATCGCCTCTGTAGCATAGCTATAGGCTTCGTGCTCCACAAGTTCGCACTGTTTGTAAAAGGCGCTCTTTCCGAAGGCTTTTGCAGCTCGACTGCCCTTTGCTGCTGCTGCAGCCAGTTCTGCCACCACCTCGGTTAACTTTTCACGAGGACAAATTCTATTTATCATTCCCCACTCCAGCGCTTGACGTGCAACGACTGGTTCCCCAAGTAATAACATCTCTAACGCCCTGCATGCCCCAAGGCTACGCGCCACAGCCACACCTGGGGTTGTGCAAAACCAGCCGCCTTTACCACCGGGAGTTTGAAAATAGGAATCATCAGCCGCAACAATCAAGTCACAGGTCAAAGCTAATTGACAACCTGCACCAAGCGCGCCGCCCTGCACAGCCGCAATCGACGGCATAGGCAACGCACGCACGAGCTGCATTACATGCGTGCATAGCTGCACTAGCTCGGCAATCTCTGCACGCTGCTTGCCGGCTAAATCTGCAAAGTCGTGTCCTGAGCAGAATACCGGGCCATCCGCTGCTAGCACGAGCACTCTAGCGCGAGCAGTCGCTAGCTCCTGTAATGCGGATTGCAGTTCCAGTAACATGGCGTAGCTCAATGCATTTCGCCTCTGCGCCCGAGCAAGTATCAGGCGCGCAATATCACCTTGCTGCTCGATCTTTACAAATTCCCGAACCATATCATTATCTCCAAGCGATAATCGCCTAATGCATTTTTACTTGAACCACTGTGAGCTTAGCTCCCTCAAAAATAAGGCACTCTACAACATCGGCCAAATTCATACGTTTCTTTTGGCGAGAGCTATAGTAAACTCTCTTAGCTTGATTTGACACTTGATCGTAGTAACAGCTCACTTCATTTTTGTGAAGTTCTCTATCATGTTAATTGAGCACATTATCCGAACTGACTTTTTCTGCGAACGGGGACCATATGCTTTATAATAGACTAGGCCGTGCGGGCCTCAAGGTGAGTGAACTATCCTTTGGCTCTTGGCTGACATTCGGCAGCGACTATGACCCCAAATCAGCTGCGTCAATCATGCATCTGGCAGTCGAGAGCGGAATTAACTTCTTCGACAACGCCGAGGTTTATGCCAACGGGCGCTCAGAAACCATAATGGGCCAGGCACTTAAGGAATTTAGACGTGAAAGTTTGGTCATTTCTTCAAAGATATTTTGGGGCGGCGAAGGCCCCAATGATACAGGCCTATCTTGGAAGCATTTGGTCGAGGGCACAAAGAACTCGCTCAAGCGCCTACAAATAGAATACTTGGACCTGCTTTTTTGTCATCGCCCTGATCCGAATACACCGATTGAAGAAACCGTACGAGCGATGGATTACCTGGTACGCTCGGGATACACGTTTTATTGGGGTACCTCTGAATGGCCAGCCGAGGCAATTGAAGAAGCTTACTCCTTAGCAGCAAAGCTAAACTGTGTTCCGCCAACTATGGAGCAGCCACAGTACAGCATGCTAGTGAGATCACGCGTCGAGGTGGAGTATGCTCCTTTGTACAAGAAATATGGTCTAGGCACTACAATTTGGAGCCCGCTGGCCTCAGGTGTGCTAACAGGAAAATACAACAAAGGTATTCCTGATGGCTCGCGCTTGGCACAACAGGAGTGGCTAAAAGATCGCTTCCTGCCCCACGGCATCGATGTAGTGAAGGGTCTTGAGCCTATTGCCAAAGACCTTGGCTGTAGCACAGGACAGCTAGCCATCGCATGGTGCCTAAAGAACCCGCACGTAAGTACAGTAATTCTTGGAGCATCAAACGCTCAGCAGTTGAAAGAAAACCTAGGAGCACTTAACGCTAAGGACCAGCTGAATGAAACTCTAATGAAGCAGATCGAGGCCATTCTGAAGCAGCACGCGCCAAACGCTTAACGTAGCGTTCACAGGCATTGGCGTGAACTACAAGCTTCTCGATCACACAGCCGATGTTAGGTTGCATGTTTCAGCAAACTCACTGCCTGGCCTATTTGTTGAATGCGCACGCGGCATGACAGACTATCTGTTCAGCCATGATCATTACAACTGCTGCAACTAAGCAAAGATTCCGCAGGTGCTAGAGGCCCACGGACGGGACCAGGAGGCACTGCTCGAGGAAGCTCCTGCGGCGTATAAGGATGTAAATCAGGTAGTAGGAATTTTAAGCGACACGAATATCGCAAGAATAGTGGCCAAGTTTAAGCCCGTGGTTGTTATTAAGGGCTAAATGATTTGCCGGAAAATTTGACCGGGCAGACTTTGCCGAGCAGGCTGCTTGCCCAAGGCAAGCTAAAGCTAAGATCTTGAAGCCTAAACAGATTCAATCAACCAAAATTTGGCACGAGACTTGTACTTAAATAATCCTGCGCCGCCCACGGAGCGAGTGGCGTTTCCCCCGACACGGATGCGAGCTTAAACGAGAAAAGCCATTCTCTTAAGGAGCTGCGCCCATGAGCAATATAACAGATACTCTCTCTTCATTACCGGCCATAAAGGGCCTTCCAAGCACAGGCATGGGCGTTGTGCAGCGCCTAATTGCACGCGCGGAGCAATCTCCAAAAGCAGAAGATGCAGTAAGTATTGATTTAGGCCGCCGCGAAGCGCCCACTATAGACGATCTTGCAAACGTTCAGCCTGGACGCCGACGTGCCATGGCTGCGTACGCGGAAGCACTGCGTCGTGCAGTCCCCGCCATTCCTGCCGAACGCGAAGGCTTTGGTCCTGGCAAAGTCATTTACGGAACATTTGAAGGTGGAAAACTAGCCAGCCGCGGCGGAATGCAGGGATCTTATGAAGCCTTCTCTGCTGCCGGTCCGATTAAGTTCAATCTCGGCGAATTCCAGGGCTATGCGCTGGGTAACTATACGGGAGTAGCCTGGAACCCCAAGACTGGTGAGATGTACAGCTTTAAATATAAGCTAGATGAGAATCATTTCGCCATCGGGCGCTTTAAGGAAATGAACCCTGAGGGCTTACCTGAGCGTAAGAAGCCGATCGAAGGTAAGATAGTCGATGGCGTAGCAAATTTTGAGAATGGCATGAAGATGAGCCTTGGCAGCGATGGCCAAGTCGATGTTGAGTTGCCAGCGCCTGATGAGTTGAACAATGACAGCTCCGAGAAGAATTCAGACGATCCGCGCTCTCATGACGGGAAAATCTGCGGTAAGGGCTTCATGGATAAAAATGGCAACTTAGTTGTAGCTTTTGATAATGGCGGCACTATCCATGCCAAGTATGAAATGAATGATGGCAAGCTGCGAATTCTAGGATACGAAACACTGGGCACAGACTCATAAGCGCATAAGAGTAAACCGCGCGCGTATTGAATGGCTCAGTTATAGAATCAAATCCTGCAGCAGATGGCTGAAGTTAAGTGCCTGTTTGGAAGAATAAGGTGTAGAAAACTGTATTTGATGAAACACGCAGTGTACGATCTAACCGAAGCTCCTACGAAACCACGACATACATCGTTTACAGATCTGGCACCGTCTGTCAGATCGAATAACGACGATTGCAAATAAGGGAATTGCAGCCACAATCGGTGGAAGAGTAGACTTGCAAAGTCCACTGAAGTACTTCTGACTTGGCCAGAAGGCTGGCAGTAGTCGCGGAGTTAGAATGCCTATAAGATTTCCTTCCTCCTGATTTGGAAAATAAAGTTGTAATATCTCTTTTCTTAATAGCACTAGCCGCATTGGTAGCGCTAATTACTCAAGCTACAGGTGGCATTACCTACGGGCTAGACGATGCGTACATCCATCTCAGCATGGCGCGCACGCTACGCGAACACGGCACATGGGGTATAGCCGCAGGAGAGTTTGCTCCGGCCTCCTCCTCTCTTTTATGGACCATGCTGCTTTCACTGTTCGCCGGCTCACGAGAGCTGCTCGTGTGGACGCCGCTTATATTGAACGCGCTCTTTAGCTGCGCCCTGTTGGCGCTATTCTCCAGACAGATGTCGACCCTTTCAAGCTGCAAACGCTTCTTAGCTCTAGCGACCGTGGCATTATGCATACCCCTGCCACTACTGACGCTGGGCGGAATGGAGCACGTGTTGCATGCACTACTTTGCTGCTTATTCATGCTCGCATTCCAAGCAAAGTTAGGTTCTGGATCTAGAAGTTGTTCGCTGTGCATACTTGCGCTGCTGCTTACAGCGACCAGATATGAAAGTTTTTTCATTATTCTACCAGCAGCTCTTTGTCTTTTCGTCCTACGCGACAAGCTAACCGCTGTGTTGCTGATCCTTAGCGCAATCACACCCACAGTGGTGTTTGGAGCTATTAGCGTTAGGGCTGGCTGGTTTTTTCTACCAAGCACGCTGGTACTCACGAAAAATATCGCACTTGCGCGCTTCATTCTTAGCGCCAACATGTCCGGAATTCTTCCAGCCCTAACTGAACTCCTACGCCCACTCTTA
>JAIBBV010000038.1 GCA_019694465.1 Oligoflexia bacterium | reverse complement strand
AACTTGCCTCTCCACATGATATTGAACGCATGCGCGCAAGTTCGATTATCCCCAGTATTCAGCCTCTGCACTGCCCCCTTCAGCGTCCGGCTGAAAGTGACTCATGGTTGGCTGGGGTAGGCGAGCAGCGTCTGCCATTTTGCTACGCTTGGCGTAGCCTCAAGTTAAGTCAAGTCCCCATCGCATTTGGCTCAGATTGGCCGGTTGTATCTTACGAGCCTATGCAGACCATTAAGTCCGCCATGCAGCGATCTGATTGGTGTGATGCTGGAAAACCAGCCGAGTTTAGTCTAGACGAGTGCGTTCGGGCTTACACATATGCTGGAGCTTTTGCTGAATTCCAAGAGACACAAAAGGGCATGCTTCGACCAGGAATGTTGGCGGATATGGTGGTGATGGATTGCTGCTTACATCGACAAGCGCCACAAGGTATTTCCAGGGCTACAGTGACTCATACAGTGCTAGGTGGGAAAGTAATTTTTAGCTCCGCTGGCGTAAAGTAACAGCCCTTGAATCCGAGCTATTCGATGTTATTGGCCAGCACCGCACGCATGGTCCAAGTGCCAAGCCCGCGCTTAAAGTCGCGAGCCGCGATCGGTTGATTCCCATACTTAAGATAATAGTCGGGCGTGTATGTGAATCCTTCCATTATCAATACTGGGCTATCCGAGAATTTGGGGTGATTTTCATGCGCATGCGCCAGCAGAGTTTGGATGATTTTCTGTCCAAGTCCGCCACTGCGCCTTGCCTGATCAACCACTATCCAGGCCCGTGACCAGGCTTCCTGATGGTGTAGGGCTTTAATAATGGCACCTACTCCCAGCACCTTCTCACCTTCATAGTAGGCGTATACCTCTGAGCCTGGCATGCCTCTAATTTCTATGATTTCAGCTGCAAAATGCTTAGCCCCTTCCTCTCCCCAAAAAGTTTGGACTAGAGCGAGTGCCTGTCTAAGGGCATCATCTCCTTGCAAGGGGCGCACCTCGGCCTGACGCATTGGATGAACTTTGGGTGTGGAGATGCTGACAGGTGCTTGAAAAACAGTCCCGTCACTGGGTGTCACACGCAAAAGCCAAGTTACAGCATCGCCTTGTGCTTGCGCATGCGTGTGCACAGGCTTAAAGCCCAACGCATGAAATAACTGTGGCTGAGTAGTGCCTGTACTTAAAGCCAAGGCTTCGGCATGTCCTGCCTCGACTAAATGGGCATAGTTTTGCTCAGTGTGCTTAACCAGGGCAGCTACCAGGGAACTAACCTGCTGAGTATCTTCCCAGCCAGGCTTAATGGCGGCGAGATTTATGCCCCAGTTTGAAAAAGCATGCATGGACATAGTTGCAGTGCCCAGGGCCACAACATCAACATCAGATCCAGGGGCCACAGCGACAAGGATAGCGGGATCTTCTGAGCGCTCTGCTGCAGCAATTGAAGCTAGTAGTCGCTCTTTGTCTTTTTGAGTAAGAGCGGCATCAAGGAATTCAGATAGCTTTTCGCGTGGAATGTCTGCAAGTCGCTTAACTACGACTTGTTCCTCAGTTGGCCCATTTGGATTTGGTACTGCGAGCATAAAGCGAAATTGTACTATTAAGCCGGGGGCAACGCTACTTCGCCTGGCTGCAAGGCGCCAAAAGTTTGGATCCCTACCATAACCACTTGTGTGGGGTTAGGTGCAAAGTCCTTTAGGACGAGGTTGTTTCATGAATATCAAGCAGTTAGATCATATCAACGCTAAGCCTTCTCAGGACTCCCCAACAGAGACTCACCCAATCAACGCTCCTGCAACTGATGTTCCCGAGGTTGGCGCCGAAAGAATGGCGCCTGTACTAGATTTCTACGCCGCAAGAACCAGACTTTTGGCCGCTGAGCTTCAGGGTGAAATGCGTCTTGCTGCCGGAGCAGAGGGGATTAATCGGATGCCAAGTCTGGGAGGGGGATCGGGGCTTGCCGTATCTGCTAGTCGGCTTGGAGGAATCTCGCCAGGAGACGGGTACTATCCGAGTAGCCATGATCGATTCATGGACGATCTTGCCGCCAGGCGAGTACCGATTGTAGTCGGAGTTTATGGACCAGGGCCGGATCCAGGTGGAAGAGGTGAGGAAGTTGTAGCTAGCCTAGCTGCTGGAGCGCATAGGCTGACTGAAGAGGACCATCGGATGTTAGCTACATTTGCTGCAGGCTGTTTGAGGGAGTTTTCTGAGGGGTGGGGAGACTCGCCTCGTACTGAGGATAAAGTAAGACGAGCGATTGAAATGATACAGCCGGTGCGTGTGACCGGATATGCCCTCGGTAAGGCGATAGGGGTAGATACCCCCGTTAAATCAATCGAGTTTTCTAAAGAAGCCATTAGTCCAGGAAGAGATGGAACTGTGAAGGTGCTTTTTGGCTTTCAATAGTCACAACTTCGCCTCAGGATCTACGTAAACCCAGCCGCAGTGATCTTTGACAAAAAATGGCTGAGCAGCTGGGCGGGCGATACCTTGGCGCAGCCAAGTCAAGCCGCACAAGACATTGATACCCTAAGCCCCGAGGGTCTACCAAAATGCTTCAAATATCTTTAGCGCCATCAAGATCGGGGGCCATAATTAAATAGTGCCACCACTTGTCCGCCGGGTTTATATTCCACTTGAATGTGGATTTGAGCTAGACTCTAGGAATGCTACTTGGCTTTGATATAGGCGGCACCAAGCTTGCCGTCTCTGCGGGGAACCGTGCTGGTGAAATATTTAGGCGCTACGAGGCGCCAACCGGCGGAGCTGCAGCCGGGCGCGAATTTTTTGTGTCCGCCGGTAGGAAGCTAACCCAGGAATACTCGAGCCAGCGTCTTGAAGCGTGCGGGGTGTCAGCGCCTGGGCCAATGTCTAGTGTGCGAGGCATCCTCCTTAATCCTCCAAATCTGAGCGCTGATTGGCACCAAGCCCCTGTGCGCACCTGGATTGAACAAGCTTTTGGTGTGCCAGTAGCGATGGAGAATGACGCTAACGCTGGCGCTGTTGCGGAATGGCTGTGGGGATTTAATAAACAGGTAGATAACCTAGTTTACCTTACATGCGGGACCGGAATGGGCGCCGGCTTAGTTCTGAACTCCAAGCTTTATCGTGGTAAGCAGGATTTAGCTGGTGAAGTCGGGCATGCACGTTTGCGCTCTGATGGCCCGGTAGGATTTTACAAAGCAGGCAGTTTGGAGGGATTCACCAGCGGAACTGCGCTTGGAAACTTAGCGGCTTTGCGACTAAAAGAGCCGCATGCGCCTTCTACGCTCGATTCTTTGCCTGTGCTCAGTGGAAAAGTGGTGGGCGTGGCAGCAATTGCCGGTGATGCGCTGGCGCAAGAGATAGTGCGCCAAAGCGGAGCCTACCTCGGTGAGTTCATAGGCAATCTAATTGATACCCTCAACCCAGAGCGAGTTAGCCTAGGCAGCTTAGCTGTGCGACTGGGCTCATTGTATATTGATGCGGTGCGTGAGGCTGCGAAGCGTGAAGCCCTGCCTGATGCATACAATAATTGCGTAATCGACGTAGCTATTTTAGGCCCACGCGTTCAGGACTTGGCAGCCTTGGCGATTGCTCCAGGTAATTAACTTTGAGGGCAGGTCGTGGAAAACGTAAGAGCGAAGCGTAATCGGACAATCGAGCTGGACCCGGCCGAGAAAGATACACTACGCGCAGGCGTAGCTTCTCCGGCCGATTTAAGTCGTGGTGCACGCGACTTGATTGTATGTTGTGACTGTCACCACGGCATCGATGCCATTCCAGCACAATCGATAGATTTGGTGGTTGCCGATCCGCCCTATAATTTAAGACGTACGTTTGGTACCCGTACCTTCGTCGAACAAGATGAGGCTCAATACGCGAATTGGCTGGATGGATGGATTAGTAAGTTGCCACGAGTGATGTCAGCACAGGCCTCAATTTATGTTTGCTGCGACTGGCGTTGTTCCTCAGCCGTTGAAAGAGTACTTAGTCGCTATTTCATTATTCAAAATCGCATTACTTGGGAGAGGGAAAAGGGTCGAGCGGCACTACGTAATTGGAAGTCCGCCTCAGAGGATATTTGGTTTGCCAGCCTTGGTACGCAGTATGTTTATAATGCTGATGCTGTGAAGCTGATGCGGCGCGTGATCGCTCCATACACAGATAAGGGTGGGCAGGCCAAAGATTGGGAGCAGAACGAATTTGGACGCTTCCGCGCTACGGCTGCCTCTAATCTGTGGACGGACCTGACGGTGCCATTTTGGTCGATGCCAGAGAACACTCCACACCCAACTCAAAAGCCGGAAAAGCTGCTAGCTAAGATAGTATTGGCTAGTTCAAATCCAGGACAACTTGTTTTGGATCCATTTGTTGGTTCTGGCACTTCGGCAGTGGTAGCAAAAAAGTTAGGGCGTCACTTCATAGGAATAGAGCTTGAAGAGGAGTATTGTTTACTGGCGCAAAAGCGTGTGCAAAATGCCAGTCCCGGGCAGCCGATTCAGGGACTGCATGCTGGAACTTTTTGGGAGCGTAACTCTGCTCCGCCAAAGTTGCAAAATATGTAGCGCTTAATCGCAGATTGAAGCGAACAGTCGCGCTCCCAGAGCCTTAGCCTTTATCTGACGTTTTTTGAGGGAGTTTAGCTTATTAGAGGCGGAGCGAATTGAGGCTTGAGCTCTCTTCGCGCGTGCCTTGCTTAAATCTCTCTGGGCCTTATCGATTTCTTTTTGTAGCGGATTCGAGGCACGCCCGGAGACGCCCGGTACTAGCGTAATTGACTTTAGCTCTGAAACTGCTGCAACTGAGCCATCTCCAGCCATTAGGGCAGCTTGATGCTTTAGCGCCTTACGTGAAGCTCGCGAGCAGACCCTCGGCACTTGCAGATCGAGGACCATGCTAGCTGAAGAGCCATTTACGTTAATGCTTCCCTTAAGCGACTGTTGTGTGCGCTTGAAGTAGCGATCGTTATTTAGGGCAAAGTGCTGTCCGCCCCAAGTCTGGCCGGGTGAACTGCCAGAAGCAGATCCAAGTACAACTGCTTTACTTTGGCCACTTAACGATTGCATGGAGAGAGTAAATCGCAAGAAGTCGCCTGGTCCGACTCGCGAAGAGCTAGTCTTTAGACCTACCAAGGGAGATCCGCCGTTTCCAGAGCCGCCGCTACCTGAACCAGATCCACCGGTTGGTGTCGGCGTTGGAGTCGGGGTAGGTGGCAACTGTGGCCCCAAGCCGTTTCTAGGATCTGCCGCTACGAAGCACTCATAGCGGAGCTCTCCCATGGTTTTGGCGTACTTTTGTCGATTGCCAGCCATGTCGGTTGCAATAACCTCGACAGAGTCGTCATCGTCTCCCAACTGTGAAATTTCTGTGAACGTCTCAAAGCCATTCTGCAATCCGCCAGCCGGAGCTCGCACAACATCAAAACCTTGTGAGCTACCAGCAGGTACGCCTTTCACCTCGATGCTCTGGATATAACCAGAATCATCCCAGAATCCCACCCTTAGTCCTTGGGCGCTTGTGCAGCCTGGGCGGTCAAGGAGTGCACCGGTAACTGAGGGGTGGAAGCGGTCGAAATCAATTTGCTGATTGGTGTAAGTTGCATCGTTATGCGCGCCTGTATCAATCCAACGGCAAAAGTCATATACAAAGTTCGCGGCTGCTAGACCATCAGGGTGATTGCCACTACAGAGACCAATGCTGGCATGAATCGGCGAGAGGTGAAAATCAAGGTCCTGGTGCGCAAGATAGAAGGTATTGTCGCGACCATCAGTCCTCTCTCCGCGCGCAGCCATACAAGCAAGACTCATCATAGCCATGCGAGGAATAGCCCACTGCCTTGCACGCGTCGAGTCAGAGCCAACTGAACTATTTAATCTGTTGGGCGTATTTACAAGCGCATCATATGTTGCATTTGCGGTACTCACGACAAATGCAGGCTCTCCGTTTTGTCCTGTGGCGTGGCAATTACCGCAGTACTGCTGAACTTTAGGGAATAAGTTAGTCCACTTCGGGTTTTGTCTAGTAGGATTTGGATCAAGATCTTCCACCGCATTGCACTGCGCGTCGTAGCGAATATAGGGGGTAACGTTCATCAACTCAGCCGGGCGGTAAGTCGGTTGGCTGGCCCGCGTGCCTTGCCATGGGACTGCAGCGTTAAGCTTATGGTTATGGCAGCCTCCGCAGCCCACACGCTTTTCTCCTGGCTTAGGCGAATGCCAGCCATCGTGGTTAATCATGCCCAGTCCTGTAACTGGATGTAGTGGGCGGAACTTATAAGGCTGATCAGAAGGAATAAAAGCTGAGAAGGAGCTATCGATCCCACCGTTAAATGGCACGCCCACCCTGACAACTCCTAGGCTGCGCTCGATTTCAGTGCTGCTCGCTATTGGATTTAAACGGGTGGTGTCAGTTTTTTCGCTAGTAATGGCAATTTCCATCCAGCCCACATCTCCGGGGTGCAGCGGAGTATTGCAAACCGAATCCTGCGCTGAGCGCGAGATCTTGGATGGATCTCTTACCCACATAAGTGGGGAATGAGCACTTAACCCTAGTTCGCGCTGATTCTGAAAGCTTGAAGACCTCCACACGTTACTATCAATGGCTGGCGGATTAAGAATAATCGAGCACTCCAGAGGCTCACGGTCAGTGTTCGATGCATCTGATGTCCCCACCATCGCTACTGGTTCGCCAGTTGCTGAGGCCCAAGTCGTTCCATAGTGTGGAGGGGCGGATGTCCTTTCAACCCACGTAAGCATAGGGGTTGGGAAAACTAGACTGTAATATTTGTTCGTATCCTTAATTACAGGGGCCCACACGCTAGTGTTTCTGGGGTCTACTCCAACAAGGCGCCCCTGTGAGTCAACCAGTCCGGTGCGCAATACAATGTGAGAGTGATAGCGCCCTAAGCTGCTGTTCAAGGCCCAGCAGCCATCAGTGAGATTGCGTGTATTTGCGCAGGTCGGAGAGTATGCCGCATAGAATTCCCCCGGGCGGCCCGCAGCTGGAGTTGACATCTTTCCAATAACCTGGCCGGTATTTTGGTCCCAGCTGGGTTGATCCTCATTCGCGGCTATATTCAAAGTAAGCATTCCAGAGCCCGCCTGCGTGGGCTGATATGTTCCAAATCCTCCGGGGGTATCGTTGTTATTCACGCCCTTTAGTGCTAGCGGCGCGCCACTTAGAGCGCCGAAGCCGTTGTTAAAGATGCGGCTGTAGTACTGTGTGCTTATGACATAGTCGAAAGCTCCTGTGGTATCTCCTGGCACTGCTGAGTAGAGGGTCGCCAGGTGGTTTGCCATCCCGGACTGAGTGCCGTATCCAAACAGGGGATCCCAAACACCATTGGCGGAGACGGCTTGTAAAACCCAGTGCCGATGATCTGCAATGCGGTCCTGAATTGAGAATCCAATCCCGTCTCGCAAATTGAATGCACTTGCTGCAGATGTTGTAGTGTAATACTGAAAGCGGTTAATGTGCCCGATCGAGCCATCAGGCAAAATCTTAGCCTGAAACAAGTTAAAATTGTCGATCAAGCTTCCATTCGAATTCTGAAGCGTGTCTCGGTTGCTAGTAAAGACGAGGAACCGCCCCTTGTCGGTTTCCATTTCTGTGGCGCCCATATGCATGATACCGCCCCAGTTCATATTCGAAGCCGCTGCTAGGGAAGGGTTTGTAGCGAATTCTAGGCGATTCGTTGGCTGCGTCGTAAGCCGACGCACATTTACTGCTCCACTGTAGTTGGGATCTGTTAAAAAGGGTTGAAGGTCAAAGCTATAAATGTCCGCGCCTTTAATTGGGACGTTAGAAAGCGAGGCATAGCGTGTCACGTCATGAACATACGAGGCGTATAGCACTGGACGTGAAAGCCCTGAACGTAGCTCAGTGGCACAGCCGAGCTGATACGGAGCATCGATCATACTTTGGTGTTCAGGCTTCGGGAAAATTAATACTGGGTTAGCTGCCACTCGCCCTGGGACATAAAGATAAACTTGGCAGGAGGAATGAAATACGGTGAAGTCAGAAGCGCTTAAGCCATAGGCCGTTGCCTCAACCGGTTGGCCGCTGCTTAACTGGAAATCATAAGGTGCTGTCCCGTTGCGGCGGTAGCGCTCTACCGCTGAAAAAGCGATAGGGGCACTAGGGTTGACTCCGAATTGCCAACTTGGCCCAGAGGGGATCTGGGAATAACATTTTTCGATTGCTAAAACTTGCCATAGCAAGACTAGCAACAGGCAGTTAACAAGAGATGCTCGAGAAAAAACAGATTTCACCTTGACCGTCCACACAACCGACAACTAACTACATTACCTCCGGGAACCCCATCTAGCATTCGCCGGTTAGCTCTAGAACTTCAAGAAACGCGCAGCAGATTTTTAAGAGGGCTACTGCTTGTTTCCTAGACTCGACTTGGGTTTTTTAGGGACTAAACAGGGCGTAAACCACAAAGGACCTGCCCCCATAGAATCAAGAAATATGCCAGCGCCTAAGGGGTGATTGCCTCATTAGTGCCTAGGTGAAAGTGATAGAATATTCAGTGCCTTAGGCTAGCAAGCGGCCTTTGTTACTAATACGTGCTAACAGAGGGTGGTATTCCAGTTACTAAAGGTGCGCAAAAAGCGCGCGCTAGAGTCTTATGTAACTTATATCCATTAGGTAGAGCGCAGCTATCTTGTGCCCAGCTAGAGTGTCGCCGTCTATAAAGACATGCGCAGGATCCGTAACCACACCGACTATTACGTGTTCTTTTCCCTGGTAGTTAACGCACAGCATTGGCATCACGCTCATCTGACCAACCCTCTCCGCAAGCGCTGGGCTAATTTTCTTAGGGTTAGACTCTGGCGAGTACTGTTCATAGCCTTCAGCTACCAGGCAGATCTGAGGAACTCTAAACCTGTCGAGTGCGGGGCTCCAATAGATGGAAGGAGTGAGTGGCTCATCGGCAGCAGGATGGAAAGATCTAACAAGTAGGGCCTTTGCTGCAGCAATAACGTCCGTGGAATCCACCGGTTGATCGGCTAAGCGTGTGGCGCCAGATCCTGCCACCATGGCCAAAAGATCCAACGCAGTCGGGTGCCGTTGAGTTGTCATGAGAATCTCATTTAGGGCCTGCCAGGTTAGTGGCCCTTGCTCCAGTGGAAGCTCTGTAAGGTTCTCGCCTCTTTCGCCCGGAGAGAACGCCACAGTCTGCGGTAGTCTCTGTGCATCAGCAGTTATAGTGTAGGCCCAAACGCCGGACTCCGCGTTTTGGGCGGGATTAAAAAGGTCGCCCAAAAAGTCCACTACATTTATGTAAATAGCCCCAGTAATCGGCTCTTGAGTAACTTCGATTTCATACTGACCACCAGAATAGCAAATCCCATACGAGTGGCCCGCAACGAAAGTTGCCACTGTTGCCCGGAATTCCGAGAGCGTTGGTTCAGGCGTTGGTGCGGGGCCATTAGGGGTTGGCATATGTCAGGGTTATGGGCCACTTATCCACGGAATTGCAACATATGCGGGCTTATTTTTATGAGTAGGTGTGCCTACCTATCGCAAATCTAGGCGGTTGAAAATTTCTAATTCGTGCTTATAAATTAACGGAACGACAGGAGGTTTTTCGTGGGCATAAGCTTTCAAGATTATTACGAAACTTTAGGGGTCAGCCGTAGCGCCTCGCAGGACGATATTCAAAAGGCCTATCGCAAATTAGCGCGTAAGTACCACCCAGATGTAAACAAGGAAAAGTCGGCGGAGGAGAAGTTCAAGCACATTAATGAAGCCTATGAAGTTTTAAAGGATCCCGAGAAGCGCAAGCGCTATGACGCTTTGGGTGCCAATTGGAAGGCAGGCCAGAATTTTGAGCCACCACCGGGCTGGGAGGGGGTCCGCTTTGGAGGCTCTGGCGCAAACTTCGGAGACATGAGCGGGTTTAGTGATTTCTTCGATATGCTCTTTGGCGGTGCAGCTGTGGGTGCTAGACCCGGATTTAACTTTGATTTTGAGCAAAGTGGTGGCTTTCATGCAGGAGAGCGTGCACAGACAGCAGATGAGTTAGAGGTTCCAGTGTCGGTTGAAGAGGCGCTGCATGGTTGCTCACGCGAGATCGCAATCGAGGGGCCTCAAGGGCGGCGAGTGTTGCGGGTGAAAATTCCGGCTGGCAGCAAAGACGGTGCTTTGGTTAGGCTTGCCGGACAGGGCGCGGCACGCGGTTCTGGACGTAAGTCTAGTATTAATGCTGACCTGCATTTGCGCGTAAAGATTCAAAGCGATGCACGCTATAAGGTTCAAGAGGGGGCACTCACTACAACGCTTAACTTGGCCCCTTGGGAGGCTGTTTTTGGAGCCAAGCTTCCTGTGGCGACGCCTGGTGGTGAGGTACTTCTGAGTGTGCCTGCTGGGGCTCAAAGTGGGCAGCGTCTTCGATTGCGTGGCAAGGGGCTGCCAATAGGGAATGGTGAGCAGGGTGACTTGTTCGTTGAACTGCGTATCCAGGTGCCGCGTGAGGCGAGTAGCGAGGAGCGTGAGCTTTTTAAGAAATTGTCAGGGGTTTCTAAGTTTAATCCGAGGGCATAGGTGGGAGGGGTATGGATATCAATCGTTTTACGCAGAAATGCCAAGAAGCTTTTCATGATGGGCAGGCCCGTGCGGTTAAGCTTGGGCATCAAGAGGTTGATTGTGAGCATCTTTTCTTAGCGTTGCTGAAACAGCCTGATGGACTAATTCCAAAGCTGTTCGCGCGTATTGGAATACCGGAGACACCCTTAACAGCTGAGGTCGAGGCTGAGCTGCAAAAACGCGCTAGCGTTAGCGGGCCTGGGGCTGGTACAGGGACGATTTACCTTACGCAGCGCCTTAATCGCCTGCTTGTGCGAGCTGAGGAGGAGTCCAAGCGCCTCAAAGATGAATACATTTCTGTCGAACATCTAGCCTTGGCCATGTTCGATGAAGATTCTCAAACCGGAGTTGGCAGGATATTGAAAAGCATGCAGGTCTCGCGAGAGCGATTCTTGGAAGCCTTGACCGCTGTACGTGGTAATCAGCGTGTTCAAAGTGCAAATCCAGAACAAACCTACCAGGCACTTGAGCGCTATGGGCGTGACTTGGTGCAGGAAGCTCAGAAAGGCAAGCTTGATCCGGTGATAGGCCGAGATGCCGAGATTCGCCGCACCATTCGCATCTTGTCGCGCAAGACCAAGAATAATCCGGTGCTTATTGGAGAGCCCGGCGTAGGTAAGACGGCTATAGTAGAGGGATTGGCTCAGCGCATTGTGCGTGGTGACGTTCCGGAGGGGCTCAAAGACAAGACAATCTTCTCGTTAGACATGGGAGCCTTGGTTGCCGGCGCTAAATATCGCGGCGAGTTTGAAGAACGCCTCAAGGCCGTGCTGCAGGAAGTGAAAAATTCTGATGGGCGTATTATTCTTTTTATTGATGAGCTGCATACCATCGTGGGTGCCGGTAAGGCAGAAGGCACGATGGACGCTGGCAATATGCTTAAGCCTATGTTGGCGCGTGGTGAACTTCACTGTATTGGGGCCACAACACTAGACGAATACCGCAAGCATTTAGAAAAGGATGCTGCGCTTGAGCGACGCTTTCAGCCTGTGCAGGTCGATCAACCTTCGGTGGAAGACACCATTTCGATTCTGCGTGGTATTAAGGAGCGCTTTGAGGTTCATCATGGGGTGCGCATTCAAGATAATGCTTTGGTTGGCGCAGCCATATTGTCGAACCGCTATATCTCTGACCGATTTTTGCCAGATAAGGCCATCGATTTAGTCGACGAAGCTTGCGCTACAATTCGCACAGAAATTGACAGTATGCCGGCTGAACTCGACGAAGTAATGCGCCGCATCATGCAGTTAGAAATTGAAGAGGCTGCGCTGAAGAAAGAAAAAGATGAACACTCTCTTGATAAACTGCAGGAGCTGCGCAAGGAAATTGGGGAGTTAAAGGCAAATTCAGCCTCCATGAAAGCTCAGTGGGAGGGCGAAAAAGCCGCTATTCAACGTGTGCGAGGATTGCGCGAGCAAATCGAGACCCTGCGGATCGCAATTCAAAAGGCCGAACGTGAATATGATCTAAACAAGGCTGCTGAGCTAAAACACGGCAAACTGCCACAGCTTGAGAAGCAACTTAAACAGGAGGAGTCCAAGTTGAGTGGTACAGGCGCAGCGGGAGGGCAGCGTCTATTGCGTGAAGAGGTTACTGAGGAAGAGATTGCTGAAATTGTGGCGCGTTGGACTGGTATCCCAGTGACCCGGCTTGTAGAAGGCGAAAAGCAGAAACTATTGCGTTTGGATGCCATCCTGCGCGAGCGCGTGGTCGGCCAAGATGAGGCTGTACAGCTTGTAGCCGATGCGGTCATACGTGCACGATCGGGTATTAAAGACCCGCGTCGCCCAATTGGTTCGTTCCTTTTCTTGGGACCCACTGGCGTTGGTAAGACCGAGTTGGCAAAAACCTTGGCGCGAGCTCTATTCGACACAGAAGATAACATGGTGCGCATTGACATGAGCGAGTACATGGAAAAGCACGCTGTCTCGCGCATGTTGGGCGCGCCCCCAGGCTATATTGGCTATGATGAGGGAGGCCAGTTAACTGAGGCAGTAC
Organism: Oligoflexia bacterium; assembly: GCA_019694465.1. GTDB lineage: Bacteria > Bdellovibrionota_C > UBA2361 > UBA2361 > JAFLCA01 > JAIBBV01. The sequence goes on along the minus strand of JAIBBV010000038.1, from coordinate 26,350 downwards.
GGCGTAAGCCCTATTCGGTTCTATTGTTCGATGAGATCGAGAAAGCCCACCCGGATGTTTTTAACGTTCTATTGCAAATTCTCGATGATGGTCGTGTTACTGATTCACAAGGTCGTACGGTCGACTTTAAAAACACTGTCGTAATCATGACATCGAACATTGGCTCGCATCACTTACTGAGTGGCATTGGAGCCGAGGGCAAGATTAGCGATAAGACTCGCGATTCAGTAATGAAGGATTTACGGTCGCAGTTCCGGCCTGAATTCTTAAACCGTATCGATGAGGTAATTCTGTTCAAGCCACTAAGCATCGACGAGATATCTTCAATCGTAGATATAATGCTTCAAGAGGTGCGGGCTCGTCTGGCCGATCGCCATATTTCTTTGGATGTGACTGAGGCGGCCAAAGAGTTTATTGCTGAAAATGGATTTGATCCAGTTTACGGTGCAAGACCGCTGAAGCGCTACTTGCAGCGTGAACTTGAGACTAGGATAGGTCGCGCCTTGATTGCAGATGAAGTGCAGGAGGGTGGAAAAATACAGGTTGACCTAGTAGCAGGGGCGCTCCAAGTTAAGGTGCTGGCGGAACAGAAAAACGTAGCTGCTGCTTAAGCGCCCTTGGCTGCAAGTAATTTCAATAAAAGGCTCCTGCCCATTTTTGAATCGCTCCGATCTCGGCATGGGGCCCAAAGTGCCCATGCCTCGATACAAATCAAGGTCGGGCCAAGCTGACCTAGGCAGGTCCTTGAAAACAGCTAATTTAAGCCCTGAGCGAATTAGTAACTCGCTATTGATTGAGATTATAGGCGGTTGTACTCTAGCCTCTTCGATCGGTGGTTGCTGTTTAAGCGTGTCCATTTGAGCCAAACCGGTTAGAGAACCCTGTTCTTTCTCTCCCCAGTCTAGTACTCCTCAATTTCTTGAGTGTTCATTGGCCTTGTGTCGAGGGAGTGTCGCTCGGGGGCTAGCTTTGATTTTGTGTTCGAGAGTTGTAAACCTTGCGTCCAACTGTAGGTAAAAGTTCTGTCCCCGAATCCGCTCCTGTTCGCGAGCATGTCGAGCCTGTTGTGCCCGCTGACGGCGCCGATATCGAGGATACCAAAGTCGGCAATCAGTTTACGAAACTTGATGCCCTAAGCGCAAAAGTTGCTGAGTATCAGCATTCAAGATCTCTAGCTCTGCGCGATGAGATTGTCAGTGCCTGCATGCCCATGCTTGAGATCTGCGCGGATACCTTTCTTCAACAACTTGCCCGATCACCAATCTTCGACGCAACTGACCTGGTGAGTTACGGCTATATGCGCTTGGAAAAAGCGTTACTCAGCTTCGATCCTAGCCTTGGAATTCGCTTTTCCACTTATGCTGCGCACAATGTCAGGGGCGGAATGTTGGATGGAATCCGCGAAATGGACCTGGCGGCGCGTCTTTCGCGAGGTCGGCAACGAGAAATCGAAGTAATCACCGAGAAGTTACTTGTTGAGGGCGGGGTGATTGCTACTGATGATGATATCTGTTCTGCGCTGGATCTGACACCAGCTGAACTAGCTGAAATGCGAGCTTCCTTGCGCATCGCGGACACAGTTGCTTTAGACACCCATAGCGAAGGTGGGCCAGACGAGCCTCAGGCCATTATTGATGACTTTGCCGATCCAAGGGAGATATCACCGCATGAGAGAGTTGGCCGTGACGAATTTTGGGCCTTCGTTATGCGTGGATTGCCGGCCCAAGATCAATTTATTATCAGGCGTTATTGCATTGACGGTGCCTCGATGGCCGAGGTTGGCCGCGAGCTAGAGCTAACTGAAAGTCGTGTTTGTCAGCGCGCAGGAGAGATTGCCAAGCGCCTTAGGACGATTATTGAAACTTATCCTAATGCAGTGCCGCTTTTTGGCGACACAGTAGATCGCCTCTTGGCTAGCGTTCATCCCGGCCTGGAAGCCAGCATATTGATTCATGAAGAAGTGAGTGTCAGCCCTAGTGCGCTCGCGGCGGCTGGTTTTGTGGCTGTGAAAGGATCTGTTGCTGAAAGCAGTGTTCTGGTGCCAGTGTCGCCCAGTGCCGGTCTGCAAACAGGGGTCGCTGCATTAGAGGCCTTGCCTGTAATTATTGGTGAGGGTGGTGAAGCGACAGCGGCAGGCGCCCCTTTGCGTAGTCTTTCCGCTGCTCAGGTTAGCTCAGGCCATCTGATAAGTTCTAACCAGTTGCCGGAGGGAGCAGTTCCAGGCAATGCGTCTATACTACCAGCAATATATATCGATGGAGATCCCAGGCCTGAGCGACCAGAAGCAACTCAGCTCATCGCGATGGAGCGTCTTTCCTTACATCCACATAACCCACGTGTTCACCTCAGTCCTGATAGCATAGCCGAGCTGGTGGCCTCGTTCCGTCAGACAGGTGGAATTCACACTCCGCTTGAAATCGCCAAATGCGCTGAAAATGGCGTGTGGTACATTTTGGGTGGTGCGAGACGCTTTTTGGCATCACAGGAGTCTGGCTACACACTTCTTCCCTGTCATGTTGAGCCACGTGCATTGCCCTCTGCTGAGATTTTTCGTCGTTTACTTGTGGACAATGAGGGGCACGATAAGCCAGCATCTTTGGATCTAGCGCGTGCCTATCAGGCATTTATTGACGTAACCCAACTTCCCTTCGCGCAGGCTGCTAAAGCTCTCTCAGTTAAGCCAGCAGTTATGTCGCGCTTGCTTTCGCTTTTAGCGCTGCCAGCAGAGGTTCAGGAAATCCTAAGACGAGGCGAGTTGTCTGATGCAGCCGGTGAAGTCCTCGCTCGTTGTGGGCGCGGAGAGCGTGAAATAAGATCTATCGCTAGAGATGCTGTAGCTGGCGCATGGAGCCTCAGGCAGTTGAAGGAAGCTTTGACGGTCGAAAAGCCAACCTTGGCGCGTGGGGCTAGCGCCAGAGTGCAGGCTAGTGCAGGGCCTGGCGAGTCTTTAGGAGCTACAAGTTTTTGGATTGGCGGCGAGACCGCTGCGCAGGTGGGAATTGAGGTAAAGGGTAACTCGAAGCCTACGCGTGCTGAAATAGCGGCGATTTTGTGGGCTGCTGTTCGCAGCGCGGCAGCATCTGCGCCCAGAAGTAGGGAAATAACAGGCAGGGCAGCTACTCCAATTGTGGCGCAACCAGAGAATGGTTTACAGCAATTGTCTCCCCTAAGGGAAGTGAGTGCTTTACTAGCTTCAAGACCAAACGCGGTAGCAGAGTTAGCTAAAGTGTTTGGAGATAAAGTTTTCGTTAAGCGCGGCTCTGAGTGGTTTGTGAGCGCAGAAACTGCACTTGCGCTTGGAAGGCCAGTCGATGAGCGAGGCCTTAAACGATTGAAAATTCCTGTCACCTCCGAGACAATGGGATTGATGAAGGCGAGCGACCCTGCACAGACTTCCGGCTCGCCTAAGATAACTTTTGTTAGTCTGCTTGTCCTATGGGGCTCCAACTTAGCAGCCCTACAGGGCCAAGATACTCGCAAGTTCTATACAGATCAGCTTGGAGAGTTTGATTCCACGCGCCAATCGGGCGTTGAGGGGCGCGTGCTGCGTCAAGACTTGATGCCGCGCATAAGGGCCGCACATGCCGCTTTCGCTAAGCATTTATTGCCACTAGCGGAAGTTGAAATTGCTGCTAAGAAAGTGGCGCTAAGGGGAACTCCTTCAGCTGTGACAGCTCATGAGCGTGAATTAATCTCGATAGGCATCCCCTTGGATTCTAGCCTGAAGACGAAGTTCGCAGCTTGGCAGAGTCAATCATCACCAGACGAATCTTTAACTACTACCGCTGATCTTTGGAATGTAGAGCGGCTGAAAGCCTTCTGGGGACATTGTCAGGTCCAGGTTCTCGCAGCAGCGCGTGGTAATGCTGATGCGATGCTAGGACCAAGAGAGTTAGTGCACGTTTGGTTGCCACCGGAGTTTCGAGGTAGTGGTCCACGTGTGGCGCAAGCTTCTAAGATATTGGCGCGTTTTGACCAACTTCATGCACAGTGCGATCTGATAGGAAAGCCAAGTACACAAGCCGTCGTTGCTGCTAGCCAAGAGCAAGCTGGGGCTGGGAAAGATGAGGCTGTTTTAGAGATTTTGAATCCTGTGGCTGCGCCCAGCTTGGCAATTGAAGCGAAGAGTTTGCCAGACGGTGCGCGTGTTGCAGCCGCTCCGTCTTTAGCTGCGGTATATGTGGATGGTCATCCGCATTGGGAGGCCTCCGGCACGATCCAGTTACTTGATATTCGCTCTGTATCTCCTCATCCTTGGAATCCGCGAAAAACATTTTCGCGCGAAAAGTTAGAGCAGCTTAAAGCCGAGATTCAAACTGAAGGCGGTCTACTTAAGCCAATCCTAGTGTATCAAGCTAGTGATGTGAGCATTCATCCGCTCAGTGGGCACCGGCGCCTAATGGCCTGCACTGAACTTGGCTACAGTCTAATTCCATGTAGGTTAATTCCTGGCAGCCTAGATCCAGCTTTGGTCTTAAAGTCGCTTATCGTTACAAATGAGCAGCACGAGCGGCCAGCGCCAATCGATACAGCCAGGAGCTACTTTGAGTTTATGCGCCTGGGAGGGGTGTCACCACAGGAAGCCGCTGCTCGCCTTGGAAAAAATTCGGATGACTTCATGCGCGCGCTTTCGCTCCTAACGTTACCCGATGAAGTGCAGGCGCAAGTGAACCAAGGGGCTATCCCGGAGCCAGTGGCTTTAGCGTTGGCTCGCTATAACGGGACACCAGATGCAGTTACGAAGCTAGCGACACGCATAGTCAGCCAAGGGATGACGGTGGCAGCAGTTGAGCGTCTGGTGGATACGTCTCGTCCACGTTTCGTTGCAGATCACATGCCTGACCGCCGTAGTGAATATGAATTTTCAGTAGCCGCGCCCAGGCGCGCTACGGTCCGACTTAGTACGGCACTAGGGGCACTGGATGCGCACGGGGTATCGCTGGCCCTGCAAGTGGCTTTCTCCAAGAGCGTCCAACAATTCAGCGCCGCACAAGTGCAAGCGGTAAAACTTGCCGGCGGTGGCGCCTGTGTAGAACCTGAACGTGCGCGTAGGGTGCTTGAGCCTACGGTAATGAGTCTGCGCGAGCTTATGGCTGTGGGAATGAGGCTCGACCCTGGCTTCGAGGCCTTTTATCGCGGATGGCGCGAGCTGAAAATAAGAAGGGGCGCAACTCTGCCTGAGCTCGCTATGGGCCAGTTTATCTTACAAGAAGTACAGCAGTATTTTGTGGACGCAGCAGCTGCCTTGAGAACCTATCTATCCACGCCTGGTGCGCGCGCTGATATTGGCAAGCCTAAGCTAACGGAAATATTGGTGTATAGCTCGCGCATAGCTGGCTTGGCGCACAGGGAAAAATTACGTGATTTTGATATACAGCGTGAGTTGGATCAGAACCGCAGGGCAGTCGAGGCGCATGTTGAGACTCTCGCGCGAGTCTAAAGGGAGATCCCCATATGCTTAGTTAGGGCCATTCGCAGCTAAGCCTGGGACAAACTTAAAGGGCTCGTATTTCAAGCAAAGCGAAGCCTTCCGCCTCATTTTGTTACGCACTCTTAAGACGAAGCTATTACTATGCCAGCTGCAGCGGCTTGCGTGTAATTTATAGCTGAAGTATGTGTGCCAATATGCAAACCACATTCGAAGTGCCCTCCAACCTCCGTGGCAGTACCTATATTTCAACTGAGCTTTATCAGCGCATGTATCGCCATTCAATAGAGGAGCCGCTCGCGTTTTGGGAGCAGCAGGCGCATGAGTTTATTAGCTGGCGCAAGCCTTGGCGTTCGGTCTTAGAGTTTGACTATCACAAAGCTAAGATTGCCTGGTTCTTGGGGGCTGAACTGAATGTATGTGAGAACTGCGTTGATCGCCATCTTGTAACTCGTGCAAACAAGACTGCGATTCTGTGGGAGGGCAATGAGCCCGGCGAAGTACGTAAATTAAGTTATGCTGATTTGCATAGAGAGGTTTGTAAATTTGCTAATGTTCTAAAAAGCCGCGGTGTTAAGGCCGGGGATCGAGTCGCTATCTACATGCCGATGGTGCCAGAGGTGGCGGTCGCTATGCTGGCATGCGCGCGAATAGGAGCAGTGCATTCGGTAATTTTTGGTGGATTTTCAGCGGAGAGTGTTCGCGATCGTATTCTAGACTCGCAATGCAAAGTGCTTGTAACGGGCAATGAAATTGTGCGAGGCCCAAAGACAATTGCACTTAAGCAAATTGCCGATGAAGCGCTACAGCAGGCGCCATGTGTGGAATCCGTTGTTGTGTTCCAGCGCACAAAATCGCCAACTTCCATGCAGCCGGGGCGTGACTTGTGGTGGCATGATGTTATGGCGGCGGCTAGTGCGGAGTGCCCAGCTTTAGCCTTTGATTCTGAGCACCCGCTCTTTATTTTATACACTTCCGGATCGACCGGTAAGCCAAAAGGAGTAATGCATACAAGTGGCGGCTATCTATTGTACACGGCATTAACTCACAAGTACGTGTTCGACTATCGCGAAAATGATATTTACTTTTGTGCTGCCGATGTGGGTTGGGTGACCGGACACTCCTATATAGTGTACGGACCTCTGGCTAATGGTGCCACCACTGTTATGTTTGAGTCGATTCCCACTTATCCAAATGCTGGACGATACTGGGATGTAATTGATCGCCATCAGGTGAACATTTTCTACACTGCTCCAACTGCCATTCGCACTGTAGCTAAAGAAGGCCCAGAGCTGCCCGCTAAGTTCTCGCTTGCGAGTCTAAGAGTTTTAGGCAGCGTGGGCGAACCCATTAATCGTGACGCGTGGCTGTGGTACTACGAGCAGGTAGGTCGCTCGCGTTGCAGTATTGTCGATACGTGGTGGCAAACAGAGACAGGCGGAATTTTAATTAGCCCTTTGCCTGGAGCAACTCCGCAAAAGCCGGGTTCGGCCACGCTCCCATTGTTTGGGATACGACCCTGCTTAGTGGATGATGATGGCAAAGTGATCGAGGGGAATGGCGTGAAGGGCAAGCTATGCATTTCCTTTCCCTGGCCTGGACAGATGCGTACTGTTTATGGAGATCATGAACGCTTCGTCCAAACCTATTTTTCGCAGTTTCCAGGAAAGTACTTTACTGGCGATGGCTGCACTCGCGATGAGGACGGCTATTATTGGATTACAGGAAGGGTTGATGACGTCCTAAATGTTGCTGGGCATCGGCTTGGAACAGCTGAGATTGAGAGTGCCATCGTAAGCTCAGGCGTGGTGGCCGAGGCAGCTGTCGTGGGTATGCCGCATGAACTTAAGGGGATCGGAATCTATGCTTTTTGTGTCCTACGCGATGGTGGTAAGAGTGGAGGAGCTACTGCCGAGCTGGCAATAAAAGATGCGGTGCGCAAAGTAATTAGCCCCATAGCGACGCCCGATCGTATTCAATTTGTGCCGGGTCTTCCCAAGACTCGTTCGGGTAAGATTATGCGACGCATTCTTCGCAAGATTGCGAACGGCGATTTTGAGAATTTTGGTGATATTACTACTTTGGCTGATCCGAGCGTAGTTGATGAGATAGCTAAGGGGGCGAGGGCCGTTCCTGCTTAGTTTTGTTGCGGTTAGGTCGCTCGTTGAGTGGTGCTCCTGCTTTTTGGGGAGCCTGGTAATCTAGTCGAACTCAAGGCCTGTTCGTGTACAGAGGCTTAGCGTCGTTTAAGACGAAAACAGCCCTGTACGTGGTCGTCAATCATGCCAGTTGCTTGCATATGGGCATACATGACAGTTGAGCCGACAAACTTGAAGCCGCGCTTTTTTAGATCTTTCGAAAGTGCATCTGACTCTGCTGATGTAGCACGTAGTTTTCCCTGCTGAGGTGGTGGACTAGAGCGCAGAGTGCGATGCCCCACAAAACCCCAAATGTACTTATCGAAGGAGCCAAACTCCGATTGTACTTCCAGGAAGCGCTGCGCGTTGGAAATTGCGGCCTTAATCTTAAGGCGGTTACGGATGATGCCGGCATCCTTTAATAGCCGCTGTACATCCTTGGCCGTGAATTTTGCAACCTTGTTCGGGTTAAAGTTGGCAAAAGCCTTTCTAAAGTTTGCACGCTTGCGCAGGATGGTGATCCAGCTAAGTCCGGCTTGAAATCCCTCCAGAATTAGCATCTCAAAAATCTTTTGGTCGTCATGCACCGGACGACCCCATTCCTTGTCATGGTACTCCACATAAAGTGGATCTGTTCCGCACCACCAACAGCGATTTTTATTTGTTAATTTAGCTGTGGCCATTAATCGGCGCGGCTTAGATACTTGCCTTCAGCAGTATTTACAAGAATTTTGTCGCCAATTTTGACGAATGGTGGAACTGACAGCGCCAATCCAGTGTCTGTCTTAGCTGGCTTGGGGGAGTTTGAGGCAGTTGCTCCTTTTACTTCTGGCTCTGTTTCCACGATGGTTAGGACCACCGTAGAGGGTAGGTTAACGCCGATTGGGTTGCCCTCGTATGTGGTTACATCGACCTTCATCTGATCTTGGAGGTAGTAGGAGGCGTCACCGAGCGTCTCTCCGTTAATGGTAAGCTCCTCGTAGTTCTCAGCATTCATGAAGTGGTAGCCTTCCTGATCTGCGTATAAATAGGTAGCTGGAAATGTGCGTACATCCGCTTCTTCAATTTCCTCAGTTGAGCTGTAGCGCACCTCGCTTTGATTTCCAGTTAGAAGGTTACGCAGCTTGGTCTGCACCATCGCGCGCAGATTGCCAGGGGTGTGGTGGCGAAAGTCCATAACACGGTGCGGGGCACCATTGTGCATCACTACTATTCCCTTGCGAATATCATTAGCCTTCATAAGTTCCTTAAACCAAAACACTTTATCGCGAGCAGGGAATATACATAGTTTGCCGCTACTAAGCAAAGTGGGGGAATCTCCAGCAGTTGCAGCTCTTTGCCCTGTAGTGCTGCTGCTAGGCAGGTTAGACGTTATGTGTCTTCCCAAAGTCTCCCATTATGGCCAGGAGATCCTCCAGCGTATGCGGGGCCCTACTCAATACCGCTTCTGCTAGACCTTTCGGTCTGGCTTCGAGGATTTCGTTTTCGGATATCTCGAGGAAGGTAGCAAATGGACCTCGTAGCATAATTTTGCCCCGGTCAACCTCAACAAATAAAGTTGTGTCAAGCAGGGTTAGGCTGAAGGAGGCTTGAACATCAGGCGCAAGCCAGAGACATTTTCCCGGGTCCTGATCCTCTGGCCCTTGCGGACGGTATCGGACGCGTAGGCCAACACACCAGGCTGAGCCCTCCGCCGATGTGGTCGTGCTATTGTAGTGTAGGTCTGATAACAACAGACCTGAAGACGAGGCGATTAATTCAGAGTCCGTTGGAGATTGAGCGGCGAGGCTGTCGAGCTCTCTATCAGACAAGGCGAAAAACATATTCTCCTCTTTAAATCGAAACTATATTGGGTCACAGCGGCTAGTCAAAGCTTCCCAGTGTAGTGGTATGCGTCAAAAATGCAGTCTATGAAATGAAGGGGAGATAACAACTGGCCAGGTGCCTAAAGCGCATCCCGAAAACTATCTCTAAAATGTACTCCAAGATGACCAAGCCGCCTTAAATGGGGCGTCGCAATACGATGCCAACGACGGCATATGCCTATATTTTTGGATGGCCTCTAGCCTATTGTAATTGCCTATGAGCCTATCAATTTGAAATGTGGCGGGCTGCTAGTTGAACAGCTCCTCTAACCGATCTATCCTATTTAACTAAGGGCCCATAGCTCAGCTGGGAGAGCGCCTCGTTCGCAATGAGGAGGTCGGCGGTTCGATCCCGCCTGGGTCCATATCTTCCGCTCGACGTTCGCCATGGGAGTTGCGAGGATTTTGCTGTTCATCGCCTTTGTGGGGTGGCAAGAATTGCCTTAGATCTGTAGCGGCATAACTAGAGTGTCTTCTAAGAAAAGCGGATCCTGAAACCTTCAAGACGATTTCGGTAGCATCAAGTCTTCCAGAAAGAATGCAGCTAGCTGGCCTTTACCGGACAACCCAGACTTGTCGTATATTTCGCCAGCCTGCTGGCGAACTGTTTTTTCACTAGTCCCACGCAGCACCGCAATCTCTTTGTGGGATAGACCTTTCAGTATAAGCAGTGCAATGTCGCGTTCAGATGAGCTAAGCCCCCAGTCAGAGAATTGCTTGTCGATAGCCGCTCCTAGGCCGCGCAAGTACTCTCCAGCTCTTTCTCTCCACTGATCGCGCTCCATAGAAAGCTGGCCTAGTTCCTGGACAAGGCGGGCTTCGAGATCTCGCTTTTCACGGACTACTGTATTGACTATGGCGACCAGAAGCACAGCAGCGCCGCTAAAGGCTATTATCTCAAGTGCGACGTGAGAGGCGTGAGAACCGTGCTGTAAGTCGCTTACTACATCAATCCCAAGCGCAAGCAGGATTGCCATTAATACTAGAGCACTAGGAGCAAGTGGCATAAATCTCCCAAATCAAGCAGATGGAGTTGCCAGCAAGATACTACATTTGCCTGATAGGGACATAGCTCTTCGGAATTTATACGGATTTTACCTTTAGGGCATGTGTTGGATTGGGAATTCGTACGATCAGGCTGATTATGTAGGTGAGGGCTTAGTGTGCACAGGGCAACTGAAGAGTTGTTTCTAGGCGCAGTGGCCGAGCAATTTTCTCTCAAATATTTGAGGACTCCTATTATGAATTCAGCGCATATACACCTGATGCTTGTACACCTTCCCGTAGTTCTGATTCCGCTTGCCGCCTTGCTCTTAGGGTGGGGAATATGGCGCTCCAGTTCGAGTGTGCGCAAGACAGCAGTAGCTATAGCAGTACTTGGAAGCGTGTGCAGTATACCAGCATTTCTAGCCGGCGAGGGGGCTGAGGATCTAGTTGAGGATCGTCCGGGAGTTTCGGAGCGTGTAATTGAGCAGCATGAGGAGGTGGCCGAGGTCGCCTTTTGGCTGAGTCTAGTATTGCTAGCGGCAGCGCTAACATCGGTTGCCCTGGAGGCTAGGTCTCATAGCTTAACTGCACGCGCTTACAGCACGAGCTTAGCCTTAGCTATAGTCTGTTCAGTAACTCTGGCCTATGCGGCTAATCTTGGTGGTCGAATTCGACATCCGGAGGCGTTTGCAGTGGGTACAGTTCAGCACACAGATCGGGATGATGACTGACCTAAAAGTTTTAAGCATCTAGATGTCGGCAGAAGCATTAGCCCATCAAAGCAGTTGCCCAAGGCGCGTGCAATTTGATCGGGCGGATACTTTGTCTCCACTAATGCCCCCAGGTAGTGCGTGACTAGTGGATAGCTCGTCCAAGTAGGATCGTTTAATGCAATAAGCCGAGCTTCGGTGGTTCCTAGGGCATCTAGCACTAGTTGTTCGACTGTTTGTACGTCAGCTGGTGCGAGTGGAATATGAAATCTTCTCAGCGCCTTCCCGTCAAAGCCTAAGGATTCACCTGCCGCCGTTACACAGCCTATGACTCGGTATGAATCGCCAACAGCTTTTTGTATGTGTTCTCCCTGCACGGAAGCGCTTGTCGAATCAGTAGCGGCCTTAGAAAGATGATAGGCGTGCGCCCACAGGATTGTTTTAGCATCCTTGGCCTTTGCAAGACTGCGCTCGGCCATCAGTCGATCGCGAACTGCGCCGTATCGGTCCTCAGCTCCCTCGTGTTGTTCAGCTGTCGCCAAAATAAGTCTTAGAGCGTCCATACAGACAGGCGCAATAGCTGAGAGGGTAGGAGAGTCCGAGGGGCCAGCCATCCACTCCGCAAGCCTTTTCTGTACATCCTGGCCGAGTGTTCTAAGCACTGCTCGTCTCTCCGGCCCAGCATTCGGTTTGCATTGATAGGAAAGCTCGGCTGCCATGAGCATGTCTTTGGCAAGCTCGCGTATATGACGTGCCTGCTTTCCACTTTTTAAAAATTCGAAAGCTTCTCGATAGGGATACAGGCCTTGACAGTCAAATCCGAAAATTTCCACCTGTCTGCTCACTGGCTGTTGCTGATTATATCGCTGTAGCCAGCCCATAAAGTCGGAGACGACGCGGCTCTTGTACATCCAAAATGATATGTCCCGTACAACATCGCCGGCGTACTTTTGTGGATTCATCAGTGCGCAATTTAAGAGTTCGCCCTCAGCCGCATGACACTCCAGGCCGATGCGAGTGAAGCCACCATGCTCTATCAAATATTGCGTGAGCCTAGCGCGGTGTGCAAATGACTCCTGTGAGCCATGTGGGTTGTCAGCTAATCCTACAATCTTGGCTGCTCCTACTGCAGTTTGTAAAACCGCAGCTGTTTCAGGTGATATAGGCCGTCTAAGATCAGCTGCTCCAAGTCTAGGCGCGCGGGCTAATTCGTGGAGTAGTTGTTGGCGCTCTGGATCGGGGGTCGTATCTACTCTGGCTGTATCCTGGGCGACCATTGGCTGGATCCTGCACTAAGCTTAGTCCAGACCCTGATAGCGGATTACTTGGGTGGGCTGGCCCCAATGCACCGATCCAATATTGTCAATGTCGTATCTATGTACGCGATCTAATTCCAGCCTGGCGCTGCCATCAGCCCCTATTCGTAGATCTGTGGCAAAACCTTGAGTGCTGTGCCCTGAGCGCAGCCACACTCGTACCAAGTTTCCAGTGAAATCCTGTTGCCTAAATCTATCAATCATTTCAGAAAGCTCAGTGATAAAAAGCGCCTTTTCAACGGGCAATGATGGAAGCTCCTGTGGCGTTGGGCTCTCAGGAACAGACCTACTGGTATGGCGGGAAGAATCTGGTGTCATGTTGACTGCTTATTCAATTATGTTGGGACCTAAGTAATCGATCCACTTCAATTTACACACCACACCCAAGCTCAACTGTTATGCTGCTACTCGTGCCAAATGTGATATCTGTGCTAGGGCTAGTTGGACGTTATATTCAGATAGTTAGTGCGGTTAGTCTTTAATAACCTAACTTGCCTCAGATCTCCTCAGCCTATATCTGGGCCTGAAAAATGTAGAAATTAGATCGGAAGATAGCAGCACTGCGGGCTGCCCAAGCCTACATTGTTCGTGGTAGGGCTAGCTCTGCCTTCGTATCAGCTGGCGGAATATAAATTTGCTTACTTAAAAATTCTGAGATGAACTGTTTAAGCGCGTAAGCAGTTTTACGCGAGAGACCCTCAAAGCTGACAAATTTTTTGGTTGGGTCCAAAGCTGTCAGTAAATGCAAGTGATAAACAAAGCATAGTTTGTCCGCTAGGTCTTGTTGTACATAAATCTCAGCAAAAGGGACTATCGGGAGGGAGCCAACGCGCTTGAAAATAACCCCACGCGATATAACAAAACGAAACCCTTCAATCCGAAAGACCACTGTACGGCGATACAGTTCAAAGTAGACTAGCCTGAATATTACAATGGCGCCGAAAATAAGAAGCAGTGTGACCTTAGCATCAAGCAAGGCCCAGGAGCTAGGAACGACTTGCTGCACGGCTACAAGCCAGTAGAATGTCGCCACTGTGGCGATGTAGCTCAGAATCCACCAAAGGTTCACGCGAATCGCATATCGCCAGGACATAGGGAATAGCTTAAGCAAGTCTACTGCCTGACCCGGTGCAAGTTCTAGTCTCTCTCTTCCCGTATGCACAGATTTCCTAGTCCTGGTTGCAAATAATAATAACTCATAACAGAGTCGCTTTGACCCTTGTAGCCAGCACTCGCCAGCGAATGGGGGTAAGTGACGTATTGATGTGGACCTTTGCCCGGTCCAGGATCTCACATTTAGATGATTATTTGCAACTCAAGCAGGGCTTAAAACCTATGGCTGTGCTGTCTTGGAAGATCTGGTAGAGGCATAAAAATTGTCTTCGAGATCCCAATTCAGCTGTCTGCAGCTGGGCAGCTCTCATATTCCTCTATCGGTAAAGTTGTACATCTTGTCCGATGCCATGGAGAATCGAACAGGCTGTCTATCTATGTTGCTCTACTATTAGTGAACCAGGCACTGCGTTGCATAGGATTCAAGACTCGTGTTGTTCCCAATAAATTTGGGTCGCCCCTAGCTAGGCTTGAGCTTGTTGTAGATACTTTTTAAACTTATCCCCAACATTTTTGCTGCCGCAACCTTATCTCCCTGTGTGTGTTCCAGAGTCTCGCGAATAGCACGGCGCTCTATCTCGCGCAGGCTCATCCCAGCTAAAATCGTGGGTGTACCATCCAGTTTTTTTGAACGGGTCTGCAGCTGGCAATCTTCAGCTTCAATTGTTTGCCCAACTGCATAGGCTAGTGCGCGTTCAAGCACGTTCTGTAGCTCTCGAACATTACCAGGCCAGTCATGGGATTCTAGTTTGCTCTGTGCCTGTGGCGATAATGCCTTAGGAGATTCGCCACGTCGCTCGGCGCTCTGTTTTAGAAAGTAATCGCAAATTATGCGGATATCTTCTTTGCGTTCGCGTAAGGGTGGGACTAGCATGTCCAAGACTTCTAAGCGATAGAGCAGGTCCTCGCGGAATGTGCCCTCTTGTACCATTTGACGCAAGTCTCTGTGAGTTGCGGAGATTATTCTAACATCAGGGTGTTTGACATCTCGACCGCCAATACGACGAACCCAGCGTTCCTGAAGGAAGGTGAGAAGTTTTGGCTGAAGTTCAAAGGGAAGGTCTCCAATTTCATCCAGAAATAGTGTTCCGCCATGAGCAAGTTCAGCGCAGCCTGGCCGACTTTGAGTGGCGCCAGTAAAAGCTCCGCGTTCGTACCCAAACAGTTCTGCCTCTAGCAGCTCTTTTGGTAGAGCTGCACAGCTTAAGGTTACAAACGGTCCGTTTTTGCGCTCACTCAGATCGTGAATCATATGAGCGATGGTTGTTTTGCCTGTCCCTGTTTCTCCGCGTAAAATTACGGTTGAGTCACGTTTGGCAGTTTGCTTTATACGAGTCATCAGTTCACGCATTGCAACTGAGCGAAACTGGAACTGGGGAGTGGTAATGCCAGCGCTAAAAATATGTTCAAGCTCGGCAGCCCGCACAGCCAACTCATGCATAACGCAAGCTTTGGCAACTAGCATCGCCAGAGCCTCACCATCCTCAAGCGAGCGCAGGTTCCATACCTGTGTGGAATTGCCCAGGGCGCTAGTAGTGTGCGTCGGCAGTGGCCCGCAAGTAATTATTTGAGCTGTCTTGTTGTTCTTTAAGAGCGTGCCCAAGTCCAGCTCAGCGGCCAAGTTTGTGTCTAACACTATCACAGCCGGCTCATGCTTGAGATTGGTGAGTAGCTTAGGGTTCGCGATCAGTTGCACTGACAAGCCGTGTTTGGCAAGCTGAGCTTGAATGCGCGCACGAGCATCGTCAGATTCTAATGCGAGAGCAATGTCAAAGTGTTGAGTGCCTGCTGGAGTGCTCATTTCTTGTAAATTTTACAATCGGCAGAATGTAAAATTTACATTAGTTTTTGGGGGCAATTTCTTGCTTCCTGCAATTACTTGATAGGGTTAAAGAAAGAGCTTTGTAAATATCGGCCCGAGCCTTGCATTTAAGCATGGCATGGGAAACGAGAAATCCAAAAACTCTCCGCGCATTCTGATGGTTGATGATGAGGCGGACTTAATTCACGGATTGCGTCGAATTCTTCGTAGTTCCCAACCATGGCTTGAAGTCGAGTATTTCACAGCTGCACGCGATGCGCTGAATAGGCTAATGGAAACTGAGTTCGATGTCATAATCACTGACATGCGAATGCCTGAGATCGATGGGGCTGAGTTCCTGAAACGATCGATCGCATATAGCCCGGCCAGTGTTAGATTCGTGTTGTCAGGGCAAGCGGATGAACGGACCATACTGCGTTGCTTGCCGTATACCCATCAACATATCGCCAAACCTTGTGATGTGGCCGACCTTATCCAGCGTATTCTAGCTGTAGTTGGTGGAGATAAGGCAAATTTATCACGGCACCTTCGATCGCAACTAAGTTCAATGCTACGCATACCAGTGCAGCAATCAGTACTAAAGCGCCTGAACGAAGAGCTCTCATCGGCATCTCCATCACCAATGGTTCTTAGTGAGCTGTTAGCCTCTGATGCCGGTCTGTCTGTGAAATTGCTACAATTAACAAACTCATCATTTTTCGGGCACCCAGAGGAAATTGTATCCCCAGCGCGTGCGGTAGCTAGGCTCGGGGTAGAGGTATTGCGCAAGATTGTTCGCGACGCGCAGGTTTTTGAAGAGCTAGTTCTGCCGAGTGGGCATGAGGACCTAAATACAATGATAGAGCAGACAGCAGTTGATGCGCTTTTTGATTCTGCACTTGAGGAGTCGCTATCGCAAAGCGAGCTGATTGCAAAAATTGCCCAACGCTGCTCGGCTATCGGTATTATTTCACTAGCGCATTGGCACGGTTCTCGAGGTTCGCAGGTGAGCTTGGATGACTTACAGAGGGTTTCAAAGTCCTCGGCTGAGTACTTTATGACGATTCTTGGCTTGCCGGCAGCGGTAGTGGCAGCTGTTTCTCCGGTAAATTGTAGCACTGAAGCGGTGGAGGATGTGGCATGAGCACTGACATTCGCATCATGCTTGTTGATGATGAGCCTAATCTCCTAAACGCCCTAGTACGGCAATTACGGGGTACTCTGCCAGTCGAAACCTATAGTCGCCCTAAGGATGCCTTGGCGAAGATCACAACTCCTCGCCCCTGTGCGGTAGTGGTCTCGGATATGCGCATGCCAGAGATGAATGGAATAGAGTTTTTGACAGCGGTACAGCAAGCATCCCCGGACACTGTACGCATTATGCTAACCGGGAATGCTGACCGCGAAACAGTTACCCAGGCCGTGAATCAGTCCAATATTTTTCGGTTCCTGATGAAGCCCTGCGTGCCACAGGATCTCCAAAAGGCGATTTTAGATGGAATCGCGCAATTCAAGCTGGTGACTGCTGAGAAGGACTTGCTCCAGAGAACTTTGGCAGGCTCGGTGAAGCTGCTCACTGATATTCTCGGGTTGGCTCGTCCTGCTGAATTCAAGCATGTACTAGAAAAGCGTGAGTTGGTTCGCGCGCTGTGCTCCGAGTTAGGCATCTCCGGCGCTTGGGAGTTAGAGCTTGCACTCATGTTGACTCCTATCGGCGCTATTACTTTACCGACTGAGATACTTGAGCAAAGAGAATTTCCAGACCGCCTTACGAAGTCTCAAAGGGAGGCCATAGCGGCCATACCATCAGTGAGTAAGAAGTTAGTAATGAATATTCCGCGCCTAGAGCGGGTTGGAAATCTAATTGAAACGGCAGGAAGCAAAAGGACCCAGGAGATTACAGGTAGTGTCGGAAGGGGAGATTCGGCGCTGCAGATTCTGCACGTGGTGTCAGCGCTCTCATCGGTTGAGC
This sequence comes from Oligoflexia bacterium, assembly GCA_019694465.1. Taxonomy (GTDB): domain Bacteria; phylum Bdellovibrionota_C; class UBA2361; order UBA2361; family JAFLCA01; genus JAIBBV01. The sequence continues at coordinate 9,020 of JAIBBV010000038.1, read as the reverse complement.
TAACCAAAGATCAAATTGGGCAGGAACTAGGCGAGTACCGCGCAGCGGGCGTGGAGCCCAGGATTCTACAAGTTTTAGAAAGACTGCTGCATGCTAGGTGCCGCATCGCTGATAAAACTGCAGAAACCGAAGTGTATGAGATTAAATGTGCAGATTTATGTGCCGGGCAGATTTTACTTTCAGATGTGCTCACAAGTAATGGCAAGCTACTAATTGCCTCGGGCAACATGCTCACCGATACCCTGGTAGAGCGCATCCGCGGCTACGCATCCTTGGTGGGAGTAGTAGAGCCAATAAAAGTGCATGCGCGAATCCCAACAATCGAAACTGAAACATGAGGTAAGACTATGTCAGCATGTGTGCTATTCGTCGACGACAATGAAAACCTACTTCGATCAATGTATCGACAGCTTAGAAGTGATCCGTTCACTATCCGAGCGACCGCCAGTCCTAATGTAGCACTTGCCCTGCTGCAGAATCGGGCAGTGCAAGTTTTGGTCGTAGATGAGCAGATGCCAGGAATGTGTGGCTCTGAGCTCTTAGAGCGCGTCTCGCAACTGTATCCGCATGTTATAAATATTATGTTGACTGGAAATCCCTCCGTCCCGCTTTTGCAGGAGCTGGTAAACAAGCAAAGGCTTTTCCGATTTCTTACTAAGCCATGTCAGGTTGAGGATTTGAGGGCTGCAATTAATGAAGCGATCAATTTGAGCAGAACTTTCAGTGTGTGCGAGGAGGTACTAGGCGTCAACAATAACGAGTTGAGTGAGCGGGAGAAGCTGGAACAGTGCTACCCAGGCATAACGCATGTTGAGCGGAACGCCGACGGTGCGGTGCTTTTAGATGCCAATGTGGCGGGTTGCCCTCAATCTCCAAGTTTGGCTAGTCGGACCTTGTCCCCGAAGGGAGAGAAGCAATGAAGGGCGATATTTTCTCCATTTATGAAAAATTCGTGGCGAAGAATTTTGGCCAGAGCGTGTATGAAGATGCCCTGACTAAAGCAGAGCCACATTTTGAGACCCGCGGCCCATTTGTCAGCCCAGAGGTTTATCCTGATGGCGATTTTATTACGCTGCTTGATAAGACATTGGAAATTGTAAAAGTTCCTGTCGAACAGGCAATGATATTGTTTGGTCGCTTTGCCTTCGCACGCCTAGCTGCAACCATCCCTCATCTAATGGGACGGTACCATAATTCGGTCGAGCTGTTACGTGAGCTCGACAGCATTATTCATGTCGAAGTACGTAAGCTAAGGCAGGGCACGAATCCACCCAAATTTACTTTTGTGTTGGGAGAATCGGGGGCGGTCGAGCTGGTTTATGAGTCTGAGCGGCGTTTGTATGCGCTAGCACAGGGATTGATACTTGGTTGCGCTGACTACTTTGCCGAAAAAGTCGAGGTAGAGCGGCATATTCATGAGGACGGACGTTGTACGTTCCGGTTGCATTATGACAAATGAAGCAGAGTTCTCAGCTCTACAAAGGAAGCTTAGACGCGAGGAGGAAAAGGTTGCTGCTTTGGAGGGGATGATCGAAGGCAAGACCCGTGAACTCTTCCAGGAGCATGAAAAGTCGCGTCGCTTCGGTGCGCACTTCGCCGGCATAGTGGAAACCGTGCCAAATCCACTATTTTTGGTGGATGATGAATTAAAGATAGAATTGGTTAACTCAGCTGCTTTGGCACTGGTAGGGGTGGAGCGCAGCAAGTTGATCGGAGCTTCATTGACCACCATACTATCTATGCGTGAGATCTCGCGAGTGATGGGTGCTCGTCGTGATGAGTCCGGTATCGTCAGTAATATTGAGACAAATTTGCAGGGCAAGGGTGGTAAGTTGGTGCCGGTCATACTTTCTGCGTCGGTCATGCGGGAAGCTGGCTCCGAGCGTGAAAAAACAATATTTGTAGCGTTCGATGTATCTGAGCGTCGTGCCCTTGAAGCACAGTTATTGCAGTCTCAAAAGCTTGAGTCGGTAGGGCAGTTGGCGGCTGGGATTGCGCATGAGCTAAATACGCCGATCCAGTATATCCGAGACAACATGAGCTTTTTGACTACCGAGTTCCAAAAAATTAAGGAAATCGTTGAGTCATGCATTAAATTTTGTGAGTCAGTTGAAGCCGGTTCTGTTCCGCTGGGAGAGGCACGAGCTATTTTAGGGAAGGTTAGGGAGAGTGACTTGGGGTATCTTCTATCTGAGATTCCTAAGGCTATCCACGAAACGTATAATGGCGCCGAGTCTGTTGCTCGAATTGTTCGCGCGATGAAAGAGTTCTCCCATCCCGGAACAACCGAACTTGTCGAGGTCGACCTCAACAAGGCTATCCAAAGCGTCGCTACTATTTCACGCAATGAGTGGAAGTATGTTGCTGAGCTAGTGCTGGACTTGGATCCACACTTGCCAGCGGTCCCGTGCTTCGTGGGAGAACTTAATCAAGCTATTCTAAATATTATCGTAAATGCCTCACATGCGATCGAGGATGCGCTTTCTAAGCGTGGAGACGACCGCGGAGTACTTACTGTAGTTACCCGGCAGCGAGGCCACGAGGTTGATATTCTGATTTCCGACACCGGTACGGGAATTCCAGAGGATGTGCAGCCCAGAATATATGAACCCTTCTATACGACCAAGGAAGTCGGACGCGGCAGTGGGCAGGGCTTGGCGATAGCCTATTCGACCATTGTTAAGAAGCATAAGGGGAAGCTCGACTTTCGCACCCAAATGGGATGCGGGACTACCTTCATTATTACCCTAGATACGCGGCTTGGTAAGTCGAGCACGAATGCGTGATTTATTGGAATAATGTGAACCGCTTGTCCGCTGCAAAGCTATCGGTCGCGCTAGGCAGTCAGTGATATCTTGAATGCTCTGTTCAAGTAGTGTTGTTATAATAGATAAGTTCATCTATTGAACTCTTTGGAGCGGCGCTGTAGAAATAGAGTAACGGGAGGCTAAATCTTGCTAGGTACTAGCTCTGAAGTCGCCTCTAGAAGAATTGTCTCAATAGGAGGACCAAACATGAGACGTGCAATTGCTCTGATCTTGACTGGAATCGCCTGCTTCGGGAATTCGCCCGTGGCTTCCGCCGATAGGCTGGACGAAATGATTTCTCCAATTACTAATCCTGTAAACTTCGAGGACCCACGCGCTCGCACTGAAGTACGCCCGATTTTTGTGTACCACAAGCTCGATAAAGATTTTGTGACACAAGGCGGTGATGTTCGTATTTATGCTTTGCAGGCTCGTTATGCCGTGAATGATCGTTTTGCGCTCATCGCGACCAAGGATGGCTATGTTGTTATGCATCCGGATGAGGTGCTTAACGATGAAACTGGCTGGGGTAACGTAGCAGCTGGCTTCAAGTACGCCTTCTATAAGGATGGGCAGTCAGGTCAAATCGCTACTGCCGGGTTGCGCTATGAGATACCAATGGGTAATCGCGACGTATTGCAGGGCTATGGAGATGGAATGATCAACCCCTTCATGAGTGCTGCCACAACCCTTGGTCCGGTAAACTTGATGATGGGAACAGGCTTCCGGCTAAGATTTAACGATGAGGATAGCTCATTTTTTGACTTTGATTTACATGCCGACACCAAGTTTGGATGGTTCTCTCCATCTCTTGAGTTGAATGTAGTTAACGTCTTGCAGTCTGGTAAGCGCTTGCCGATCCCAGATGAAGGCCAGGACTACTTCAATTTTGGCGCCACTGAGTCAGAAGGAACAACAATTGTTACAGCTGGTATCGGTGGTCGAGCCCAGTTAGCTGATAATGTCAGCTTTGGGTTGGCCTACCAGTTCCCAATCTCAAGCGGTGCTGGTTCGCACGTTACAGATTGGAGAGTTACCTCTGACCTGATCTTGTCCTTCAACTAACGAAACAGGAGAGCTGCTGCAATTCCTTACCGAATTTCAGCAGCTCTCAGTCCCAAGCATGAGCACGGGACTGTCATTTGGTCGGGTACTTGTTGTAGGCGTGAGATTTGCCAGAAAAGTAGGTTGGTTTTCTGCTTCTGATAATAACCTTCGCTTCGACAAGATTCTTCTGACTATTAACCCCTCGAGCTTGTAAGTGGCCCGGGGGGTTTTTGTTTCAAGGAGCCGCAATAGTCAGTTGAGTGCTGCGCTCGCCCCAAATTAGCCCAAACTTGGTTCAACTATAAAACTATCTCTGGACTTGTTATGCGGCTACCATGTGCTGCCTTGGCTAGTTCAGTCTACAAGTCATTTCAAAAATGGGCTCCTGCCAATTTTTGAATCGCTCTGAACTCGGCATGGGGCCCAAAGTGCCCATGCCGCGCCTCGCTACAAACACCTTCGGCGTTTGCCGCGCCATCCTTGGCGCGACTAGAAGCTTTTTTTGAAATAGCTTCTAGAGTCCAGCCAGTGTCTGTGATAGTTCACGCGATGATTTTGTCAAAGCCGTAACAGTAGTGCTTACACCAGAAATATTCGATGCCATCGATGCGATTTGAGCGAATGTATTTTGCACATTCTCATGCATGGAGTGGAGAATGGTCTGGAAGCTTTGAATTTGATGGGCTGAGCGTGCCACTTCTATTTTTCCATTTAGGTGGATGAACTCAAGTGTTTGGACCACTTGACGGAGATGTGCGCCGCTGGAGCCAATTTGAGCCAAGGCTTCATGCGTCTTGCTTAGGGCCTGTATAAGTCGGCTGATAGTATCTCGAACGTGGCCTTCCATGATTTCCAGCGCTTCCGTTACTTGGACATCATTTAGATTGTTTACAATCATCTCGTTTAGGAAGTTGTAGCTCATCTCGCTTTCAAGTTTGGCTGCCGCGATGTCAAAGATAATTGCATTGACCTCGGAAACTAAGCTATGCATAGCCGCCCCGAGTGCCTCGCCTTCTTTGGTGATTCGTCCCGCGCGTTGCCCAATACCCTGTGCCACTAAATCAAGTGCAGCTCCATTGTCCTTGGCTAACGCTGATTGAATGCTGGCATTGATAGCAAGGAATCGCATCGAGCGCGCTACTCCACCGATGAACTCAAATTGTTGGTTCATCTGCTTGTTTAGCTCCAAGAACTCATCGAGAGAAGAGAAATAGCGCTCAAATGTTTTCATTGTGAGCTTGGAGCGATCTCTTCGTTTTAAGAGCTCTTCTGCCACTGTGCCGCCTGCGGTGCTAGTTGCAGAGGCGGTTTCAAAGGATTGTGGGCACAGGCTCTGACGCGATCTAAGTTCTTCGCGTAGCGCCATATGCATAAAGGCGTCGTAGTTGGGAAACCCAATTGAGGCTAGGGTGGCCCCCAATTCTTCCTGAGTCTGCCGAATTACGTCCTTTCTGCTCATTACACTAGCCGCTAACTTTTGTTCACGGCTTAGTAGACTCTTATAGACGTCCTGCACTGTTTTAAAAACTGGGCTTGAGGGCTTAAATCGAATCGACAAGAATCCGCTACGAACAGGCAGCACTAGCGCCATAACCCAGTAATAGGCGCCGTCACGCGCAAGATTTTTTACGTACGCAACTATGGTCTTGTCTTTTAGCAGGTAATCCCAGAGAAGTTGGAACACAGCCCGTGGCATATCGGGGTGGCGGATAACATTATGTGGCTCACCTATGAGTTCCTGCAGTGAATATCCGCTAAGCCTGGAGAAAACAGAGTTTCCAAATTGAATTATTCCCTTCCTGTCGGTCGTAGAAAAGAACAACTCATCCATGCCAAACGGGCGTTCAACGTTTATTGGATCTGGTCGTGGATGTGCCATAGGAATGAGCCAAATATAGATGTCTAACTCCTCTATCGGCGCTTAGGAGTTCTCGCTTGAAGGCTATAATCGGCGGCAAATTTCTAGGTATGAAGGGCACTTGGGGCAATATAGGTAAGTAGATGTGCAAGCCGCAAAAACTTAACTGGCAGAGCTAGGCGCACTACTCTGTATGAGTCCAGCCTCATTATTCATTACTGACAAAAAAATCATTCGCGCAGCGTTTGCAGGATCCCGCTACTAGCCAATTTCCAACATTCGCTCCAAGGAGCGGCGAGCTCGATCACGAATTGGATTTGGTACGTCGACTACATATCGATTGTGCTCTAGTGCTGCAAGCGTGTCCTCGAGCGTGATTTCCGCCATATGCGGGCAGCGTATGCTGCAAAGTCGCAAAATATCCTTGTTTGGGTTTTCCGCTATAATGTTGTCGCCCATAGCGCACTCGGTGAGGATCAGGAAGTGCGGGGCCTTTGATGTGCGCACATATTCGACCATACGGGTGGTACTAGCCGAGAAATCAGATGCCGCCACAACCTCAGGACTACATTCAGGATGGCTCAAGACAACGACGTCTGGAAATTGACGGCGCGCATCCTGTATGTCCTGTGGCGTGAACTTTTCATGAACTTCACAGCGCCCCTTCCAGGCAATTAGGGTGCCCCTGGGCGCTTTGGTATTTGGTTTAGCAAAGGGGTAGATTACTTGCTTTCCAGTTTCAGCCGCCACGTTTCTGGCTAGATATTCGTCGGGAAGGAAAATTACAGTATCACTTTTAAGAGATTCTACGACCTTAGAGGCGTTGGCTGAGGTACAACATATATCAACCTCGGCCTTAACATCGGCGTAAGTATTTACGTAAGTGACGATGGGTACACCAGGATAAGCAGCGCGCAGCTTTTTCACATCCTCAGCAGTGATGCTGGCAGCTAGGGAGCAGCCAGCCTTCTCAGCCGGTAGTAAGACAGTTTTGTCAGGATTAAGTATTTTCGCGGTTTCTGCCATGAACCGTACGCCGCAAAATACAATTGGATTGGCCTCAGTTTTTGCGGCACGCCTCGATAGCTCAAGTGAATCACCAACCACGTCGGGTACCGAGTTATAAAGGGCGGCTTCCATATAATTATGGCCCAAAATAATGGCGCCGCGCTCAAGCTTCTTTTGCTGAATCTTATAAGCAACCTCAGCTTTGGCACGAATCTCAAAGTCAGGCATTAGCTTTGAAAGCTTTGGCTTAAGCGCCTCGTACATCTCTTGTGCTGATTTAGCTTGAATGGCCACTGGCGGTCCTCATGACAGCGTTTAAATTGGCGCCGGCAGTATAGGATAAATTTGACTACTCCGCGACTGCCTGATTCTCAATGATATTGGATAGTTATTGTTTTACTGCCTTAGCTTGAGGTTGGAATTTGTGAGCAGAAGCTACGAAAACTTTGGAAAAAGAATTTTTCGCAGCCTTCGCCAGTGATTGTGCATCGAAACTTTTGAGGGGTACGTATGCGCAGGTTAAAGACAGTTTTTCAGCGCGGTTTGCGAGACTCTCTGGAGACAAGCTTCTCGGAGTTAGACTCCCCATTTTTTGACGTTCGCGATAGTGACGTATTGGCTTACGTCCACGATTTCGTTCGCTCCTCAACAGTGCGCCGCAATTTCCGAATTGGAAAGCTTGAAACGGCCCAGGATGCCCTAAATGCATTGGAGCTAGTTGAGCGTTTGAGGCCATTTAGTGAAAATCACAACAAAACTATCCGCGCCTTGCGCGAGCTTCTTACCTCCCAAGACTGCCTAGAACAAGCGAATTAATTCTATCGCCGGAAGGGCGATAGATTGATCCCGAGCGAGCGCGCTGGACTTCCGTAGCCTAGGAGCTGAGTTTTACTTTAGGCGTTACAGTTGGGTTTTTTGGTAATGGCTAAGACTACAACTCTTGCGCTGTGGCTATGGCCTCTTGTTGAATAGCATAGCGGTCAACTTGGTCCTGCTTTCCCGAGTATAGAGCTGCATCTAATTGGTCAAGCACCCGCTCAATAGCAAATGCCAGGCTTGGCTCAAGCCCGCTTTGTTGCAGGCTACTTCTTAGTGGCTCTCCGCGAACGGAAAGGTCAACTCCAGTTTTTAAGCTTACATACTGCTTAAACAATTGCGCTATATCCGCTAACTCTGTAGCTAGGCTAAGGCGCCTTAAAAGCGTCTTAGCTGGAGCTTTTTGTCTAAGCGTGCGCACAAAGGCGTAGGAGAGTGCAGCAAGTATCGCCAGCGAGGATAAAATCAATATGGCAAGAGAAATGCTTACAGTCCGACCAAGACGGGTCGCCCAAGTCTCCTCTTCATAGCGTAGAGTGGCTGCAGGTGCTGTCTCAGTTGGTTCGGCAGTCTTGCTGAGATCTTGAAAAGGAGTTGCCACCGCTTGCTGCGCGGCTCCCTCGACTTCAAGTGAGGTCTGGGGCGCCTCGATAGTCCGGTATTCTCCCTCCGCATTGTCGAAGTAGGTCAGTGCAATCGCAGGGATTATGATAGATCCTGGAGCGGTTGGAACGACTGAGGCGCGTAGCGTTTTCTGCATCATCAAGGCGCCCCCGCTCTCAAACTCTTTTACATCAGGTGCTTCCTCGTAGACTTTTAGTTGGTTAGGGAAGATTCGTGGGAGAGTCTTGATCGCGCTAAGATTGCCAGTGCTAGTAATCTTCACCGTCAATGTTGCGCTCTCCCCAACATTAATGTGGCGCTTATCAAGTGTGGCCTCGATAGTAGTTTCGCCTACCACCGGTTGCGACAGCCCCCAACTTTCTGCGGAGCTAGGCCAAGCTGGCAGCTCCTGTACCTGCACTCTAAATTCATTAGATGGGATAGCAACATCCTTAAGTGTTCCGCCCTGGAAGAAGCGATCGAAAAAATCCATATCCATATCGAAGGGATTAAGCCCATTGAATGGAAATCCACGTTTTGACCGTGCACGCACTTTGGTTTTCAACATGCGTGCGCCCAATGTCAATTCACCAGCTTTGAGCGGGTAAAGCGCGCGGCGAAAACGCACCACATCGTAGGGGACGCCTTGAATTACTCGTGAGGTCCGTTCGTTGTCTGCTATTACTCGAGTAAGAAAACCATCATATGTCAGGTCAGGGAGCTGTGGTTCGATTAGGTCTATTGCAGTTTGGAGCTCAATGCTTGCTACAATCTGCTGGCCCACAAATACCTTCTGTGGGCTGGCGCTTTGAATAAGGCGAGCTCCTTCAACTTGAGTTGGCTCGGCTGGGCTAGGAGTTGGGGCTACTCCGGCGGCATCA
>JAIBBV010000081.1 GCA_019694465.1 Oligoflexia bacterium | reverse complement strand
TGAGGGAAATGTTACCAACTATCCAGACGGATACTGCAATCACTAAGCACTAGCTGATTAAGCAATAAGCCCCCAGCATCGTTCTTTAGAATGATGCTGGGGGCTTTCTTTTGTTGTTACTCTACTGCGAGTCACGGTAGTTGATCAAAAAGGATCGGGCTATTCACTTTTCAGTCAAAGATGCTGCGGGTTGGTGTAGGACTAGGCGTTGCAAGCGCACACCTACACTGAGAGGTGCTGCTCTTTGCGCTACAGACTTCGCCGGGGTGAGGGCAACTTCCACCACACTGATATCCAGTCCCAAACGGACCAAGTCCAGAGCCCGCCGGCACCTGTTGCCAGCCACAACCAGCCGCACCGCCAGTACCAGTAGTCGCAGGACCTGGGCTAGCGCTGTTATCAGAGCCCTTGGTAGTGCTAGAACCAAGTGGCGTTGGCGTAGGGGTAATCATACATGGACAGTATGGTATTAGGTCGGGAACATCCTGCACGACTCTCTCGATGGCCTTATTATGCGCTCCCCATGTGTGGGTAACTTGAGGATTTGCGCCGGCTGGATCGTGCGGATCTTGTGTATTTCCGTGTAGCAGGCTGGCGTTATCTCCATTGATGCTGTCGGTGGGATCGACATGCGCTGTATAGCTAACTCCGTTCGCGACTTTAGAGCTGCCCATGTCAGGCAGAGATCCTACACCCGGCCCCTCTCCAATCTGATTCTGGAAGCACCCCAACCAAGGCAGGCTAGCAGGAGCCCCGAACCCAGCGGTAGGAGCAGACACGGTATGAATTTCCAATTTCGAAGTGCTGCAATACATAGTTGGACTATTGTTGTGATTGACTGCCAACTTAGCCGCCACCACCCCACCAGCACAGTAACCCAATACCAAAATCTTACAGCAATGATTCTTGCAAAGCTCGCGCAACTTATTAGCTAAACGCAGCGCAATCCCACCAATGCATTCATCAACTTTGTATTCAAAATCAACAACTTTTACGCAGCGTGTAGCCTTGGTGCGCCTATAGAACTCATCCCAAACTCCAGCTTTATCGTCCGATGCAAATCCATAGATCCCGTGAATGCGAACAATAATTGTAGCAAGCTGGTCACTTTTGTCAGATGCACAGCTGCGGCCAGTTCCAGGCTCATGGCAACAACACGGTGGGGCCGAACAGTCGATCTTATTCTCTGCAGTAGGAGGACTTACCAGCTCCGATAGTCCGCTCGGTGGCTGAGCAGGCAAATAAGCATCTTCGTTATTGCCAGCACTTACACTTTCGCCATTTGAAAATAGATAATTGTGAAACTTTATGATGCTTAGATCTGCGCCAGCCGCCTTAAACAGACTGAATAGCTTGTTAAGCTGAGGATTTTCACCGCTAAAGCTAGGCCAATCAAAGCCGACAAATTGATTTGGGCCACTAGGGTCAATAAGTGCATATTCCGACCCCTGCGTGGCCGTCAGCACGTACCCCAACGGTAAATAAATAAAGGTGGCGATACGCGCAGTATACCCTGATGGGTTATGCTCGAGCTTAAGTATATAGTCCCCGAGCAAAGAAATATTAGAAGTGATTGCGCCCTTACTCTGGCTATCGATAATGCTGGTAGTGCCATCCGGATACTCAACAACTGGCTTCTTCCCGTCGAACCATTCCTCCGCAGCAGGGGAGCTGATTTTAATTACCGCACCCGGGGACTGCGTGGGGGCAATTAGGACATACGAACCTTGATCGGGATCTATTGTAACAGTTTCTTGATTAAGCCTGGTTGTGCAGGTCAATACATTTCCGCCGCGATCGCAGTTCTGAAAGCTTCTATCAACAGCGTGGCTAGCGTCGAGTGGCACACAAAAGAAAGCCAAACTGAAGCAAGCGAGGGCGAGTGCGCGAGCCGGGGCAGCTAGGGCAAGCATACAAAAATCCTAAATGCGTGGGCCCCTAGAACTTGTTTCATAAATGCCTTGGATGGCATTTATTGCTCTCAACACCACTAAGTGCTAGCGCTGCGACACCCTGACCTACCCACGTAAAAACCTTCTATTATTAATATGCTCGATGGTGCTTATCTCGTTACATACGCATGTGTATCTTCCCCATGTTATTACAAAATTACTAGGTGCTCGGTGTGAGTGAACTAAGGGCAGAAGTTGCCCCAAGGAAATCTGTAATCAGCAGAAAAGCTTCAGGCGCCTACTTTGCGGCAACAAGTGAATCAGCATCAGCCAGCATGAGTTCCGAATAAACTGGCAAGTGTCCGCCACCCGGCAATATACAACTCTTGGCATCTGCCTCTTGCAGCACTGCCAGACTCCTAATCCATGGAGAAGAGCTGATCTCTGCCCTCTGCTCTGGGCTCAAGCCAGGGTAACTGTGCACTATGCCGTGATTCGCAATCATATAATGCAATTTGCTTTCTTCGAGCTCACTTAAGCTTAGACTAGCTGCAATTTTTGGGACCATGGTAGCGGCCATGGCCTCATGCCCGGGGAAGCTAACGCTGCCATCTGTGTCTACAAAGCGCGTATCAGGCTTACACCCGTCATGCCACACACAAGCGAGGCGCTCGATGAAGTCGGGGTCCCTGCCAAGCCGCTGACGCGATACTGGGAATAGATTCTGAAATACCAGGGCAGTGTGTATCGCGACATTGCCCTCTAGATGAACGAAGGGGCCCTGGTCACAGACCAAAATACGATGGATTCCCGGAAAAATTCCAGCAAGCAATGGTTGGCCGAAAGCCTGCAATAAACTCTCGCGCGAACAGGTTGCCAGAAATGTAGACAACTCCTCTCGCGCGCTCATAAAATGGCAAGTGACATAAACCCGTAGCCAAATTCTTTGCGGTAAGAATCACTCGCTATATTGCCGACCAGCGAGAGGCCTGACAATAAATAGTAAATGACTGAATAAAAGTAAGCCTTTAGTCAAAAAAGACAAGCACTGCTTATACTAATGAGACAATTCTCACTTAGCTATGCATTTCTGTCATTTACTATATAAACTGCAATTAACGCTTGGAGAACTGCGGACGTCTACGAGCACCATGACGACCGTACTTCTTACGCTCTACCTCGCGAGCATCGCGGGTTAGATAGCCTTCAACCTTAAGCGACTTACGGTTAGCGGCATCCACTTCAATCAGAGCTCGCGCAATCGCAAGACGACAGGCACCAGCCTGACCGGAAGGGCCTCCACCACAAACATTCAAACTCACATCAAACTTTTCCTCTTGCTTTAGTAGAGCAAGTGGCTGCTTGACGACCATGCGCAATGTGGCGCGACCGAAGTAAACTTCGAATGGCTTGGAATTTACAGTGATAACTCCAGCGCCGGGCTTAACATAAGCGCGGGCAACCGAAGACTTACGACGGCCGATAGTATGGATAGCGTTACTCTTCATGGCGATACTTTGACGAAATATATTACGACAACGAAAGATTTTCTAACTTTTGAGCCTTATGCGGATGCTCTGCTCCAGCGTAAATCTTGAGCTTAGTGCGCATCTGATGCCCCAAAGGGCCACGCGGCAACATTCCAGAAACGGCGAGCTTGATCAAACGCTCTGGGTTCCTATCACGCAAATCACCTGCGCTGACTTCCTTCACACTACCAACAAAGCCAGTGTGATGGCGGATAATGCGTGTAGTAGCCTTAGCCCCGGTCAACTTGACCTTGCCAGCATTAACTATAACAACAAAATCTCCAGCATCTATGTGCGGTGAAAACGTAACTTTGTGTTTTCCACGCAATACAGCTGCTACACGTGACGCGACACGCCCCAACGGGATATCAGTCGCATCAAGGACAAACCACTTTCTGCCCTTGAGGGCCTCATCTTTTGTTAACGAACGGGTTGACATAAAAGTCTCAAATACAGACACAAATACGAAGGCGCAAGGCTATCATAACCAAGAAAAACGTCAATAGTACCCGGCTCTTAGCCAAAAGAATCAACACCAGCATTAAAAATGCTTTTAGGTATGATATCAGCAGGTTAACTAAGTCGGCCGCTTAGCCAACAAAATGCTCGCGTGCAACTATTGGGTCAAGACCATCATGCACATCAAGCGCATCCTCCTGATCTTTCCCCGACAAGCGCTCTGAAAGCTCGTCCGCCAAGCGACTGGCCTGCTTAGGCTCTCGGATCCTTTCGACACTGCCGATCTGACGGCCGCCCCGAATAGCTGTAATAGCAGCCTCTGATTGCACAGCTGTCTGAGCCACAGCAATTTGATTAGCTGGCTCCACTGATTGATTATTGTAAGCTGAATTTCCTGCTGATTCGGCCCCTGATTTAGGTAGTCCAGGGCCCACTTTTCCTGCGCTTCCACGCACAACCGTGACGGTCATACATCCACCATCCTGGTTCAAATCCATTTGTATAAATAATGCCAATCGAGGCAGAACCTCTCCTCGACCTGCTCCAATATGCTGGCATCCTTAGGGCGGAAAACGCCCAGCACTTTTCTCTCCCCTATTATATCGGCATGTTAGCAGGGATCTTTAGAGACTGTAGTTAAGCTGAGCACGCTCTTAAAACATGGCATATCAATTACTTAGGGGCAAAAACTGCTATCTGGCCCCACGCCCGAAAATCACAGCAGGGATCGTACGGAAAAGCAGCGAGAAGTCACGCGCGAGGCTCCAGTTATCAATGTACTCCAGATCCAGCTTAACCCAAGACTCAAAGTCCGAAATCTCATTCCTACCACTAACCTGCCAAGTGCAGGTCATACCTGGGCGCATGGAAAGACGGCGGCGATCGCGACGCTCGTACATACTTACTTCTCCAGGAATTGGCGGTCGTGGGCCAACTAGGCTCATGTCACCCACCAACACATTCCAAAGCTGAGGCAACTCATCAAGGGAGAACCTGCGCAAAACTCTACCTACACGCGTAACCCGTGGATCATCTCGCAGCTTAAAAACGGGACCGCTCATTTCATTAAATTTCTTGAGCTCCCCTAGCTGCTGCTCCGCCCCCAAACGCATCGAACGAAACTTAATCAACTCAAAGATTCTGCCATTCAAGCCCATACGACGCTGCCTGAAGAAGACAGGACCAGCAGAGTCAAGTCGAATAGCCACCGCGAGCAAAGCGAAGAGCGGCGCTAATAGGACTAATAGTAAGCCAGCCCCCAATACATCTATTACGCGCTTCAAGCTAAGCTCCCAGCGGTCGCCGGGCGGGGTTTGAAAATGGATCAAGGGCATATCGCCAAAGTAGCTTAGGCCCGACTTGACCATTCCAATACTAAACAGATCCGCTGCAATCGTCGTGCGCACGCCTTGTTCTGAACAAATTAGCACCATCTCCTCGACATGCGGCATGACGTCGACCACATCAGTAAAGATTACTTCATCAATCGCGTATTCACGAAGTGCCTTTGCTATTGCGCTCGATCCTCCGATTAAGCGCCCAGGGCTAGATCCACTAATTCGACGAACCTCACGCCGGAAGGCATCTGCTAGCTGCAAAGGTACATCATCACGCAGGTGAGCAAAGACTCTGATTCGAATCCCCAGTTCAGACCTACGACTAACTTCGGCCGTCAAACGTAAGGCCTGCTCACCAAAGCCACAAATGAGAATATTTCTAAAATTCTTTCCACGTCGGCGCCAAAAACGCAGAAGATTTAGCACCAAGTAGCGCTCGCCAGTAAGAAAAAGCGCCACTAAAAAACAAAATAGCCCTATGAAGCTGCGGCTTAAATCGATCTTTAGCAAAAACAATGTCGCAGCTAAAACAAAGAAAACGATAAACGAGCTTAGAAAGGAAATGCGCAGCAATTGCCAAGAGCTGCTTAGGCGCATACTAGAATATGCGCCAAATGTATTTAACAAAACCAAATATGAAATTAGAGCTACCAGCAGTACGATAAAGTAATCACGTACTGGCGCCAGCACCTCTCCACCGAACTGTAGCCCCAAATCAAGGGTCTCATTCCAAAATAGCAGCGAAGAGCGGCTATAATAGGCCGCGAAGAAACAAGCGATAATAATCGCCACATCGCCGAAGCGTTCGACGCGAGAAATTGTTCGCCAGTTTTCCTTTAGCACCGGACCGCCTCCGAGCGACCTATAATACTCCAAGCTAGCTGGGGAAGCTACCTATATGCCAGTCTCCCCATCGCACAACCAAAATCCGGAAAAAGTCTGTCTGGCCGAACAGTTGGCGCAACACAGTAAATATGCACCAACCTGCCCCATTCACACCTGGCTGAATGGCAGTTAAGTTAAGTTCCTAGCTAACGAATGCAGTCCATGCCGCCGGGTTTGAATTCAGCACCTCACTAGCTGAAAGCAACAAGGCACTGGCCTGCAAGAATCCAAGCTGATGAACCTGTTCGGGCCACTTTTCAATTATGGGCAGCACTAATCGAAGCCGCTCAGCTGGCATACCTGGCACAAGCGGGCGTTCGGGCAGGTCCATCCAATTTGGAGTGAAAATGAAATACCAAAGTCTCTCAAAAAAATGCCCCTCGACCGAGTTTAAGCCCAAAAACTGAGCTTGCTCCTTAGCATCCCGCCCCTCAAGCGCCGCTCTACACCCGACATAAAACTCCCTTGGTCGTTGAAGTATAACCTGTCGTGGCACCGCAAAAAGGCCATTCATGCGGGCATAGAAAAGTGGCGGCGGTTTGGCCTGCAAAAACTTTTCAAAATATTCAGATAAGCAAAGTTTATCCAAGCTTAAGGGTGAGGCACTGAGTTGTGGATAACCGAAACCATCAAATAAGGCCTCCTGATGACTAAGCGCAGTATAGCTTGTGATATTGCGCAGCCCCATTGCTCGCTCGATAAAGTCAGGACAATGCTGAAATGGACTGCCCTGAGTAAACAGACAAAGCTCGGGCAACTTGTCATAATGAGTTACAATATAATGCAAGTATGTATGTGATTCTCGACCGACGTTCGGGAGCCTAGCAATTTGAGGGTCTCGTTCTTGCGGATCTTTGGAATAAACCTGAACGTTGAATGCTGCGCGCATTTTATCAACCCAGCTGACATCCTCTTTGAACTTGGCAACAATTAGTGCTCTTTCCATTCTCTTAGCGCCCCTGCGCTATTTGTTGAAAAGCGTCTCGCGCCGAAAGATGCTCAACAAAAAAATCAGTAAAGTTACTCGTCTTGAGCGCGTTGCGGGCGCAAGCGAAAGGATCGAACCCGCTGGCGTGCTCGACGGGGAAGGTCGAAGAAAATTCATATTTCACGCGCTGAAAAAACTCTCGTGAGCATAGATAGGCGCCACCAAACGCAGTGTGCTCAGAATTGCACCGATAATAATCATCCAGGAAGGAACTCTTTTCAGTTTGATCGTTTGCCACCACAAATTCTCTCCCCCCTACCTCGAGCATTGGCCCCTTATCTCGCCCTACTTGTCCAAAAGGCTCTTCAAGCCGGTGCGGAATCAAGTAGGTATCGGCATTTAAGATACTCCAAAAGTTAAGATCAGCTCTCCAGGACAGAATCTGATCGCCTTCGCAATAATAAAGGTGAGTAAAAGCCGGCAAATCACGCTGCAGGATGGTCATTGTACTGGCTGGAAGCAGGGCCGGGTCTATTTCTGGGATCGCCATCACAATCGCGCCTAAACCTTCAACACTCGCACGGTCCTGATCATTACAGACGCTGATAAGCGTAGGGCCAGTAAAGCACTGCTGTATATTGGCAATCGTCTGACGGAGATAGCCGAGGCGTCGCTCGCGAGGTGAGTGCGCAGCAGGTCCACTTCCCCCAAAATATGGCACCACACTTAGAACAATTTTACTGGCGCTGGTCACTGGAACTAAGTCCTTAAGTAATTGAGCATAAAAACGCTACTGCATAGGATGCATTCTGGCCCTCTAGAAATAGCAGCGCAACTAGCTATCGACACTAGAGAAAATTTGGCATGCAGCCTTGCCAAGTTGTTCATCATCATATTTACCAACGATGACACGCGCTCCGAATGACATAAGCGTTACAGCCCTGCGCCCCCAGAATCGCGAGGAAGCTAGCTGTGTGTCGATTTGTTTTCATGACCCTGAAATTGCCAACCTATTTGCGAATCTACTTGCGGCGCGCGGTATTGCAAATTCGATTTGTAATACCCTTGAAAATACAATTACTGGAACGCGCGTTATTACTGAGGCTGATCTATTTGAAGATTTACCAGATCCAGCCAACCACCCCTGCCTCCTTGTGGGACAGTGTAAATTTCCGCTGCCTCCAACTGTAATCGCTCTACCCCAACCCCTTACTGAGGGTAAAATCGAAGCGGCCTT
>JAIBBV010000037.1 GCA_019694465.1 Oligoflexia bacterium | reverse complement strand
ATTTGCAGAAACCTCAATCCCGCCCGACTCAACAAGCTTTTGATAAACGCTGCCATCTTGGTTTAGCAACAAGATGCTAGAACGGTCCCCGGCCATACGTGAGGTCAGAATCTTCCCCCCCTGCCTAGAGAAGTGCGCCCCTATCTCCAAAGCATCTGTGCGGGTGAGCTGGTCAATTGAGCGGCTACCAACATCAATCATAAATAAATCTGGGACGCGATTACGGTAGGATGTGTAAACCAATGACTTGCCCCAGGGATCCCAGGAGGCTGAAACAGCCAATCCACGATCGTCCGTCAGCTGCCTAACATTACCACCGTCCATGTCCATCACGAACAGCTCCTTAAACCGGCCAACCCGCGACGAGTAGGCGATTTGGGAGCCGAACACACCAGGCTCGCCGGTGAAAAACTTCATAATATCATTGGCGAAACGATGTGCGATCTTCGGCAACTGGCCAACGTCTCCCTCATATTCCTTGCCTAATACCGCCGCTTGACGCTGAACATCATGCAAAAACATTTGTACCCGCACGGAAGAGCCAGTTGCATTAACAACTCCACGCACTAGGCCTTCCGCTCCGATCACGCTCCAATCCGAGTAAGCGAAAGAATTCGGAGCTGCGCACTTGCCTGGAGCCTCAATGAAAGAGTTAGGGTTGAGAACCTCAAAATAACCAGACAATTCGAGATCGCGTGCCAACACTCGCGGTATCTCCGTATTTGCTTCGGACACGCCGGACTGTAGACAAAGTTGAGGAACGGCAATGGGAAACAACTTACCAGAGCCTCTAACATCAATTTCGGTTTGAGCCCATGCGTTAGCACAAACGCTCATTAATGTGACGGCAGAATAAATAAAATTTTTCATATTCCTACTCTCGAGGATCGAAAAGCATGCGCACTTTCTTAAAATACTCATATACCTTCTCAGGAGGCGCCGGAACAGGGCTAGCCTTATAGATTGCACGCAACACCGAATCATCGTACTCACGATTCCCGGATGAGGTCACCATGGTGATATTTGATACAACCCCATCCGGGGCGATATCGAACATAACTGTGGTGGTTAAAGCCGCGCTGGTATCATACCAACGCCAGCCCTCTTTGATGGCATTTTTAAGGGCATCCCTATAGATCATAGCCTCAGGCGGCAAGACTACCCCTCCGCCCATGGCCTTACCACCGAGAGCACCAGCACCAAAGCCCTTGCCACCAGCGTCACTGGATTCGCCTCGGTAACGCTGCATAGCCGCTTCAAGTTGCTTATTTACTTCAGCAGCTGTATCGACATCGCGAGTTTTCGAGCTACCCTTTTTGACTTCCGCTTTTTCCTTCTTTTGCTCCTTCTTGGGCTGCAGATTCACTTCTGCCTTTTCTGCCTTAGGCTTTTCCTTAACCTGCTCACCCTTTTCGACCTTAGCGGCCTTCTTAGGAGGGGCAACCTGAGATGGCTTGTTATCCTTGGCGACTTGAGAAATTCCGCCCAAAGACTTACCGCCTTCGATGCTAACTGAATACACGATACCTCTGGCCAATTCGGCCCCTGAGCCGGCTAAATTTAAAAAGAATATAAGTGCCAGCGCTACATGGCCGACCAGAGAAATCGCTAGCGCGGTCCTGTAATCTCGATCGATTGTGTCAACCAACGCCCCTCACTTTGCACGCCCGTCAACTCCAGGCGCTGATACCAATCCAATCTGAGTGATTCCAGCTTCATGCAAGCGCCCCATAACTTCCATAATGCGCCCATACTGCAGAGCCGTATCAGCTTTGATGTAAATTTTTCTCTCGGCCTCGTCACGCGTGTCCATTATAGCCTTAACCTTGGCCGGCATTGTTTCGAGGTCCACTTTATTGCCGGCGCCAAGGTAGACGTTACCTTCCTTGTCGACAGAAAGAACGACCTGCTCGCTCGATCCCTTAAGGCCGGATGTGCTGGCCTTAGGCAAATTCACTTCTACCCCTTGCTGAAGCATAGGAGCAGTAACCATGAAGATTACAAGCAATACCAACATTACATCGACCAGCGGAGTAACATTAATATTCGCTACCGGCCCGTCGCCCGTGTATCCATTAGCGCCTGCCATAAACCCTAAGCCTTCAAGACGTAACGACGCGCCACATTGATAAAGTCATCAGTGAACGTATCCATTGTTTCCCTAAAACGACGCACTGCAACCGAGAAATAGTTATAAGCTACGGCAGCTGGAATAGCCGCTGCCAATCCAATAGCTGTCGCTACTAGAGCCTCTGAGATACCGGGGGCAACTGCTTGAATAGTGGTTGACTTAGCATAGCTTAGCCCATGGAAGGCGTTCATAATTCCCCAGACCGTACCGAATAAGCCTATGAAGGGAGCAGCGCTAGCAACTGTAGCCAAGAAGGTAATGCCTCGCTCCAATTTACCAACTTCGTCTAGCTCAGCTCGTCGAAGTGCACGTTCCACTGTGCCTAGCTCATTGCTATGAGACTCCGAAGTACATCGTCCCTTATCTATGTCACCGACAACTTGATTGAGCTCACGATAGCCAGATGCAAACAACTGCGAGAGGGGGCTAGATCCGAGTCGTCGAGATGAATCTTCAATTCGAGCAAAGTTCCGAGTCTCCCAGAATAGCCCGTGAAATTCAGCGGAATCTTGCCAAGCGCGCCTGAATTGCATGAATTTAGCAATCGTAATTGTCCAACTCCAAAGCGAGAGCAGGACAAGAATTATTAGCACCAATTGCACAACTGGGCTTGAGCCCATAATCATCGATAGGATGCCCGGGTTAGGAGCTACAGTTTCCATAATGTCTCGCACCACTCCGTACAGTGAAGAAAGCTGCGGGGCTAGGAAGCTAATGATCTTAGCTCTATCTGCCAATCCCCTGTTCGGTTTTGTCGAACAGGCATCCGCACCAAAAATACGCACTCTAAATGGATAAAAGCCTAGAAAGAACGCTCGACAAGGCCCAGAACAACCATTGGGGTTAACCGAGCTGCACTTGCCGCTCTCTCATTAAAGGCTAAAAATAATATCACATACACTTCAACCAGGCACCAGAGGCTAGCCTATTGTGGGGCTGAAAAAGGCCTCTCGTCCCACAAACTGCCTACTCCCGATTGACTGGTAGTAGCCCAATGCTAAGAAACGATGAACTTCGGCCCCAATCAAGCCCATTTGGGCTCCCATACGAGGCCGGAAGTTTCCATTGACACCTGCCCTAATTCTCCCTACAAACAAGTCTACACTGGAGCTTTAAGAGGCGCGTATATGGCTAAAAAAATTGCGATCAATGGATTTGGGCGTATCGGACGAATAGTACTGCGCCACTTACTGGATGGGAACAGCAGCCTAGACGTAGTTGCTATTAATGACATTACGGACGCTAAAACTCTGGCACATTTGCTTAAATACGACTCGGTGCACCGCACCTATCGCCATGATGTAAGCGTTGACAATGACGCTCTTATCGTTGGGCCAAAAAAAATCAAGATTATTGCCGAAAAGGACCCAGCCAAATTGCCATGGAAAACCATGGGCGTCGACATTGTACTTGAGTGCAGTGGCCTATTCACCTCAAAGGAGAAGGCTGGCCTACACCTGTCGGCTGGCGCCCGCAAAGTAATTATTTCAGCGCCCTCCCCCGATCCTGATGTGACAATTGCCTATGGAGTAAATCACAGCGCCTACAAGCCAGCCGAACATAATCTAATTTCATGCGCGTCTTGCACTACCAATTGTTTAGCCCCTGTTGCCAAGGTTCTGCTCGACAACTTTGGAATTGCTTGTGGTTCTATGACCACCATCCATTCCTACACCAACGATCAACGAATACTAGATTTGCCACATAAGGACCTGCGCAGGGCTAGAGCCGCAGCACTATCGATGATTCCAACCACCACCGGTGCTGCTAAGGCGATCGGTCTCGTAATCCCAGAGCTAAAAGGCAAGATGGATGGATACGCGCTGCGCGTCCCAACCCCCGACGTCTCAGTCGTGGACCTAAGTGCGCAACTGGAAAAAGATACTAGCGTTGAGGAAGTTAATCGGGCACTGCGTCAGGCTGCCGAGGGGAAGCTTAAGGGCATTCTAGGCTTTTCGTCGGAACCACTAGTGTCAAGTGATTTTATAGGCGACACAAGATCAAGCATCGTCGATTCGCTTTCTACTATGGTTATTAACAAGCGTCTAACCAAAGTCGTAGCCTGGTACGACAACGAGGTCGGATTCTCTTGTCGCATGATTGATGTTGCCAATATGACGGCACAGTCGCTTGCCTAGATCGGATTCGAGGATGACGCGCAGCTTGCTGTTAGTTGGCAATTGGAAGATGAACCATGGTCCGCGTGCTGCGCGTACATTTTGCGCAGATTTCGAGCGCCACAAATTGCCGACTCACGTCCGCTGCTGGATAGCGCCGCCCTTCTCTTCCTTAGCCGCTTTACAGGACCACACCAGCCTTATTTATGGCGCACAAAACGTACATTGGGCGGCAGAGGGGGCCTTCACCGGCGAAGTAAATGCTGACTCACTGATAGAATTAGGCTGCTCGTTTGTAATTTGTGGGCATTCAGAGCGCCGAAACTTGTTTGGTGAGAACGACGAGAGCGCCGCCAAGCGAGCCGAGGCTGCGATTACGAAGGGCCTTAATGTCGTATTTTGCGTTGGCGAGACATCCGCAGAACGCAACAGTGGGCATACACAGGCAGCGCTACAGCGACAGCTGGCAGCGCTTAGCGCAAACACACTGGGCTCAAATAAGGCCAAACTGATTATTGCATATGAGCCAATTTGGGCGGTTGGCACTGACAGGACTCCAAATATACGCGAGATTGAGGCTGCGCATGCCTCGATCCAAAAATTCTTGGCCGGGCGCGGAAAATCTGAAGTAGATATTCTTTATGGTGGTAGCGTGAATACGAGCAATATAGCGGAAATATGCGCTGTCACGAGTGTGGCGGGTGCGCTGGTTGGAAGAGCTAGTCTTGAGCCAGATAGCTTCGCAGAGCTGGCCAAAATATTAGCGTAAGACGAAGTTTAATAAGAGACCACCCCAAATATGGTCAGCGCGCGCAAACTTAGAATTTAGCCTACTCTTCTAGCTCGAGGCCTAGAATATCCTCATTGAAGCTTTGAACAATAAAATCTATGACATCTTTTACAGAAACCATGCCAAATGCTTTCCCGTCATCGTCCACAATTGGCAAGTGCCTAAACCCACCTAGAGACATCAAATTTAGCACAAAAGCAATGGTAGCATGAGGCGGCTGCGTGACCGGGTTGGGAGTCATGTATTTCTTCACTGCATCCTTGCGACGCTGATCGTAGTCATCCATTACTTTCAGCAGTAGGTCTCTCTCACTAAAAATGCCTGATATTTTCCCAGCTGCATCAACAACGACAACACATCCCATTTTTTGTTGCCGCAAACGACCGACTACTTGCTCAACTAAATCAGTCTCCATCACGCAGACTGGCTCACGCGGATTGAGCACACTAATAGAACGACAAAGAAAGCCAGTATCGAGAACCCCCATATGCGTACTGCAAGCGTGCTGAATCGCGTTTTCTAGAGCTCTCGCGTTGGATAAATCCCCAGACTGCTGAGATTCGTCATTTCTTTTTCCCATGCTTATCTCCCTTAGTATTTTCGACCGGTTTCTCGAAGGCCTGAAGCGTAACTACCTCAAATTTCTCCGCGCCAACATTGTAGACTACAGACACAGGTCCAGTTAAAGCGTCTTTAAGTTCAAGCACTCTGTCGCCTAGCTCAAACTTGACTCCAGGATGAGCTGCTTCGAGCACATTAACACGCACTCCTTCCGCTGCCTTGGCTGATCCCAATAGGCCTCGCTGTCGCTCCAACAAAAGCGCTTTACTTCGCTCAATGTCATCACGCTTCTTCAACAACTCCTCGATTTTCTTCTTATACTGAGGAGCCAATAGTTTTACTTTCGTTGGATTGCTAGCAAAAGGGCCCAAGTGAAGTTTCAAAAGCTCAAGCGCAGATTCGTGTCGCGCGAGCTTGCCGAGTAGCTCCGTGTACTCTGCTGTGGCTTCTATATCCGAGCACAGCTTAACACCCGTCTTTACCCCCGCTGGATTTCCCAGAGTCTTAACCTCACCGCCAGCAACTATGAATAACTCGCCACCAGTGATACGGCCCCCGCCAGCACGTAGTAGTTTCTGTGTACGTAACCTAGCATCAGCCGCCTCGCGCTCAATCCAAATATCCTCCCGTGCCTCAACCTCGAGCTGATGAACGACAGTCCCGCGAAATTCTTTACCAGCTGAAATTTTTCCGCTGGCACCACCAAAGGCAAAGCCTTTAATTACTACTGAGCCTTCACTTGATGAGATTGACGCCTCGCGCACCTCTCCCCCTATCTCTATCCCAGTACGTCCACGCACAAAAAGACCTGGCCCGACATCGCCTTGGATACGCACTGAGCCAATAAAGTTTATACTGCCGTAATGCAGGTCAAGATTTCCTGGAACAACTAGCTCTTCGCATATTTTTAGATTACCAGACTCGTACTTTAGATAGCCGTAGGTCTCCGCAACCACCACCTGATAGTCGCCTTTTGGGCCAGGCTGCAATTTAGCGGAAGCATCCAGAGTCAATCGGGCAGGCTTACCGATCGGCGCGATAATCTTCTCCCCAAGCGCATCATAACCATCGGCGCCCGCCTTAGGTTCGTACACACGCGCCACTTGCTGGCCTTTTTCGATATTGTCAAATAAATGCAGCTCACTGAATTTAGCATAGCCTTTTTCATCAACCTGAGCTTGCCCCTGTCCCTTAAAATCCTTTACCAATAGCAGGACCTTTCCGTCCGCCCCTGGCTCGACCGGCTTACCCTTGGCTATGCGTCGCTCAGCTACTTTTTCACCACGCTTCAAACAACGCAGAATATCAATAACGACATCCTCATTGAGCGGTGCATTTGGCGCTGCTTCAATCAGCAGTGACCATAGTCGGTCCCGTTCAACATCAACATTACCCTTGGGTTCGATGTCAACGAACAACTTCATTTTGTCAGGCGAAAGCTTGACAACCAAATCGAACAAATCCTGTTGTTTGGCGAAAATTGTTTTCATCGTCCTGGGGCAGACTGCGCCAAGCCCTCCTTCCAGTACTCAGCAGCACCTGAGCTAAGCCGCGGGCCAACTCGTGTGATGACCTCACGCGCTAGATAGCATGCAGCACGGGCGGACTCCTGAGCGGAATACCCATGCGTGATACCGTATAGGAAGGCACCAGCCAGCATGTCACCAGCTCCAGTCAGGTCAACCGGACGACACGGGAAAGCAGGGACCAGTGCTTCCTGACCATCGAATCGCACGAAGGCGCCGCGCGGACCAGCCGTGACCACTGCATCTGGCACAAGAGTACGCAGCTTTTCAAAAGCAGTTTCAACATTTGTGGCGCCAGTGACAGTGCAAGCCTCAACCTCATTCGCAAATAGTAAATCCACTGCTGGCAATAATTCTCTGATCGCTGTACCGAAATTTTGAATAACCCATGGCTCAGACAATGTTAGTGCCACGCGACAGTCACTACTACGCGCAACCTTAGTGGCCATTCGTACAGCCTCTTGCGAAGAAGCTGGGTTTGCAAACAGGTAGCCCTCAACAAACAGGTACTTGGACTGGGCAATGACTTCCTCATTAACATGCTGTGGACCAAGACAGGCCGCTGCGCCTAGAAAAAATCTCATAGTACGCTCGCCATCCGGGGTGATGGCAACAGCAACCGTACCGGTCATCTGCCCCAAGGACAAATGGTTTGCCAATTCAATACCGAATTGGCGAAATTCATTCTCAAAATGCAAGCCATAGCGATCATCTCCAAGCGAAGAGATATAGGCTGCGCGCCCCTGCAGTTGCGAAATAGCAACGATCGAGTTAGCGACCGAACCGCCACTGGCCATAACGGCGCGGGAGGCTCCCAAGATCTCAAGAATTCTCTTTTGTTCTTTCTCGTCCGAGATCTGATTAGAACCCTTTTCGAAACCGAGACGTGCAAATGTCTGTTCGTCAACTTGCACCAGGATATCTACCAAGCCATTACCAATTCCGCATACATCATATCGCTTCATATTAACCCCTATTCATTGCCAGCCAAAAGCACCGGCGCGGGCTTGGATCTTAGCTCCAAATCGACTCCGGTGGTAGAACCTTCCTATACGATTGGCAAAGTCAATTTGACCGGCAAATCTTTGGACTGCACTGCTTGGTACGGATTGCCTATGGCCCCAACGACAAGGAAAGTAAGTCTGTACGGCACTTAGGTAGAGCCATTATAAGCGCTACAAAGCTAGCAACCACCACCAGCAAGGTGCTCAAGCAGGAAATCAGAGCCATCGCCCAAGCGCACCCAACGCGTATACTCATTGGCGAAGCAATGTGAGACTTCAAGCATATCGGACTGACAAGCCGCTGTACTACAGGATGGGTCGTAGAACACGCTTACCTTAACATTTTTTGGAATCATAAAAGCCGGAAGATAAGAATGAGCGGAGGCATCCTGCGGCTCACCTGGAACGTTCTGTGAAACCAGCGCTACCGGAATCTGCACCACATCCGGATTGTTCACGCTCGCCTCGACTGAGTTCCTCGCGTTACGCAAGGTGGATTCGGTAACACTATAAGCGGCGTCACTACGGTATACCTTGAAAGAAGCCAAACCAAGCCCGCCTAATACCCCGATTATCGCAATGATTGTAAGCAGCTCAATTAACGTGAAGCCGCCTTCGTGGCGATGCCAGCGCTGAGCTATGGCATGCATGTTATCGCGCATACACGGGTCGTCCCAAATAAGATCATAAAACTCAAGCAGAGCTGTGCGGCAGTCAATTTTTCCTACCTGGCCCGTCGATTCGCCCACTATCGGGGCACCCGGCTAAAATCACAGTTCTTGCAGCAACATTAACCAGTAAATATCCATAAAAGCGCAAATATTTAGGTTGTCGCTATAGGTAGATATCGGCCTGCATCGCGGCGACTAAAGGCAAGGACGCACAATTTTTCGTAGACCAAGCTAAGAAATATTAGTAGATGGGATTCCATATTGACTAGGAAAGCCAAGGATATCGAGGAGGTGTGAGAACAGGGTGTGCGGATAGACGTGTCTACGCTTTCCAGTTTGAAGGAGATGACCTCGTAGCCTTCCACTGCGCGCAAGTCGACTCGCGATGTCCGGTAGTGCTCATCTGCAATAGTCGCTATTCGATCTGACAGACAGCGTCAGAATTAATGTAGCTAATAAAAAACCACAGAGCGCACAGAGGTTAGGGATCTAGGGCTCTTGCCATCCTCTGTGAACTCTGTGCGCTCTGTGGTTTCTAAGGAACCACGACATACATCGTTTACAGATCTGCGACAGATCATCGCGAGAACAAGTGCGACATCGAGCTCTCCGCACTACTAGCTAAGCACTTACGCCTAGGGATGCCACAAATTGTTTCAGACTCAAGTCAAGCGCTGAAGTTTTCGCAAAAAAGCTTATCACCCTTTCGAGCACTTCATCTACGATGGCATCAGGACAACTAGCACCAGCGCTTACCAAAATATCTACTGGCGCATCGCTGGAGGGAAGCCAACCAAAACTATCAACAACCTGCTTATGGGCAATATCATAATGTCGAATATGCTGTGGTCCCAGTAATTCATGGGCGTCTTTTATGTAGTATGTGCGCACTCCGGCGCTACAAAGCTTCGCCAAATGGAACGTATTGGATGAGTTATAGCCACCCACAACCAGTGCCAAATCACCTCCACTTGAGACCAAGGCCCGAATCGCATCCTGATTCTCGGAGGTTGCGTAGCATAAGGTGTCGCGAGTGTCTGCGAAATGCTCCTCCGGCTTATCAGATGGGTAGTGCGAGAGCATTACCTGACGCAGGTAATCTGCAATTGCTTGGGTTTCATGTGCAAGCATTGTGGTTTGGTTGACCACTCCAATCTTTTTGAGATCGCGTACTGGATTAAATCCGTCTGAATAACGACCAAGAAAGTCCCGCGCAAAGCTATCCATGGGCAACTCGCCCTTAATGTAGCGCGCCAATAGCTGCGCCTCCTGCATATCTCGGATTACCAAAGCGGGAGCTGCCTGTCTGGCATGAGAAAATGTTGCGCGAGTTTCTTCGTGATAGTGCTTGCCATGAATTACTACGCTGTACCCACGCTCCCCCAATTGGTCCGCACGCTTCCACACCTTTTCCACAAACGGACAGGTGGCATTATAAAGCGCTGGATTGATGCCTAAGTTTGCTAGGCGATCAAACAACTCGCGAGTGGTACCAAAAGCCGGGACAATAACAATATCATCGGGGCGTAACTCCTCAAACGGAATCAACTGCTCGCCCTGGGTGGACAATAAAAACCGCACCCCTCGACTCTGTAAGTCATCATTAACCAGCGGATTATGAATCATCTCTGATAGCAAAAATACGCGCTTACTTGGGTTCTCTGCTAAAGCGCGGTAGGCAATCTCAATCGCATTCTCTACCCCAAAACAAAACCCGAAATGGCGCGCAATCTTGAATCGCACTGGGCCCAAATCAAGAATCGATGGAGACAGATCGCGTTTGCGAGCATCGGCAGTTCGACGAGCTACTTTAAGCGTCGAAATAATAGATGAGCGGTAATATATTGGAATGTCGAATGCTCGGCCCATGACCGGAGCAGCTTAGCATGTCCCTAAGCTCGAAGCGAGATTATGGACACCCTCTAGGGCTGGCTAGATTCTTGCTTTGCCAGACTGGCCTGTATTTTTTGACGCAACGTCTCAACAGTAAATGGCTTAGAAATGTACATTGAAACGCCTGCTTCGGCTGCTTGGATAACAGCCTCCTTAGTGTTATGCGCCGTTATGAGGATAAACGGCAAAGCTGCATACTGGGGCAAAGCACGAAGCTGCTGCACAAGCTGGATACCAGTTAGCCGCGGCATTTCCCAGTCGCAGATAACCAAGTCGAACTGTTCAGATTGAATTTTCTTAAGTGCCTGCTCCCCATCGCTGGCTTCATCTACCAGAGAGAGGCCAATCTCAGCGAGGAGTTTTCGCAAAACCTTGCGCACAGTCGCCAGATCGTCAGCGATCAATACGCGACACTGTGCCAACTCCCCCCTCATTTAACCCCATTACAACACAATTTCACTTATCTTATTCGGCAGCTTATGGCGAATACTCAAGCGCAAATGTATAGCTGGGCTGTCCACAACTTAATGCAAATTTTGACCAGGCTGCTCAATTGCCGAGCGGCCATCTTCCTGCGGACCACAGCGTGTTACGTGGCGAAACTGCTTGCGCGCTAGGGCGCAAATGTTGAAGAGTGCTCGACCACAGAATCCCGCTATCGCAACCAAAAAACACAATAGCGCTAAACCAATCGGTCCATTGCGAGTGGCAGTACTAGCAAGCGAAGTTGGCTCATCAAGAAACACCAAAAACACAGCAACGCTGTACAAGAGAGCCCCTAGAAATAAAGCGGCTGAAATGGCTGCGACCGCCGACAACAATACATATAAAGTCAGCACCGCACTCAGAGTTTCAATCCTTACACGGTGGCCCATCAACGAAAGAGTTACTGCAGCACACTGACTCCCAGCCGCTATTACTTCGCGCCGCCTGAAAGAGGGACTAAAGCGGATATTCTGCTGATAATTCAGACACAATGGACCAACTCGCAATTGACGAGTTCCAATCAAGGCGATGCTATCTGCGCCATGGCACTCACAAACAGTTGCTATAAGAATGTTATCGTGGCCAGAAAGAGCCGAACGAGCAAACCAGGACAAGTGGCAGACTGTCCGGAACCTGCGTGAAAACGAAACAATCAGCGCATTCGCCTGTGCGAAGCTCATATGATAGCGCCGCATTAATAAGTCTAACACCTGCGCCCAATGCACATCATCGAAGGCCAAAGTTAAATGAACTCTTATGGCACGTGCTGGGTCTTTGCTCAGCGAAGCGGGCGACGCGTTCCTTTTAGACATGAGTCCAAAGCTCCTGAGCTGGTTAGAAAATAACTTCCACCTTACTATCGTTATGGGGAAATTCTGGACAAGCTTTCAGGAAAACTGAGCGCTCAATATCAAGCCCACAACCAATTGATAATACTGAATATTTCATAAAGCGCGGGGCCAAGGCCATACCGCAGCCGGATGCGACCAAGAAAAGTAATGCAAATACTTACCGCTATTGCTCCTGATTCGTCCTACGCGACGGACTTACTAACTCGAGCTTGGCCTGTGTTGGACCAAGATCGTTCCGGGAGGTAGGCGCCCACAATCTAGCGTTCTTTTTATACTGAGACAGTAGCTCATACGGGTGTCGTGCATATTCCTTGAGCCCAGCCTTAAAATCCTCCAACACGTCGTCACCAGAGAACACACCGAACGGCCCGAACTTACCGCGAAAACGGTTAGCACCCCAAGCGCCCATTTTAAGACTCGCACTGGAGCTGGCGACTTGATGTGATTCAACTTCGTAGCCACCTAGGACATGCACTTGCACAGCACCACGCGGATCATAATCAACAGCGTGCAAACCTAAAACTCCATCTGCTGATGCAAAAGTTAGCGCCAGCAGGACCCACTGGCCTTGATAAATATCTATTGGAGCAAATTGGTACCAACGGCCAGCTTGCTCATTCCCCCAATAAACTATGGGGCGCAGCAAGTCGCCATCACGGGAGAGGCCGATTACGTATCCGTCTTGCTTGTCAGCAAATAGTTGGCTCTTTGCCGCCAACAGCAATTTCTCCGAATTTCTGGGGAGGCGGGACAGTCTAGCCCAGAAAAAGAATACAAAGTCCTTGCCGGTGGCTGGGTTGGCGGCTTCGAGCGCCTGGGCCTCAAGAAACATACCCTGACTCGAAATTGGAGTAGCTTCAGGAAAGAGCGCCTCCTCATCAAAGCGAGGGGTCGGCCGGCTAGAAAATAAATCACTGACACGAAAAGTGAGGACGAAGGGGAGACTGAAGGAAAGCACATACAAGCCGACCAGAATGGCAGCGAATAATGAGTTCCTGGATATTACGCGTGTGGCACCCTGCATTATTACAGCTCCCTAAGGGGCCCATTTCCAACAGCTCTCTCGAGCCAGCTTGATTGAACACGAACCTAAGGCACGCGAGCCGGCCTAGCCCAGTATAAATGCGCACTGACAGCTAGCTAAACGCTAGACGTATACCGCCCTTGCCCCTAAGGCTTTCCCGCGCAAGCACACAGTCAATTTAATGCACTGTAAGTGGTAAGGACAAGCGCTAAGCTACTCTGTATCAGCAGGCGTCTCAGCTGCTGGAGCTGCCTCTTCGCCTTCTGTCTTCTTGGCACTACGGCGCCCTTTGCCCTTCTTAAGCTCCTTGCCTCCATCTTTAGCCGCTTTTGGCTCGTTAATTTCAGCAATCAACTTAACTGGCACCATGGCGGAGACTTCCGCGTGTAGCTTAACTGCAACTTGATAGTCGCCAGCCTTACGAAGGGTCTCGGTCAAGCGAATTTGGCGTCGATCGACTTCAATGCCCTTAGCTTTGAGTCCGGCCTCGACATCGCGCGAGGTAATCGCCCCGAAGCTCTTGCCTCCGTCGCTCATCTTCAATGTAAACTCAAGTCGCGTTTCGCCAAGTTGCTTAGCAAAGGCCTCTGCCTCACTACGCATACGAATGCGCTTGGCAATAATGTGCTGAAGCCTATGCTTAAGCAGACGCTCATTGCGCATCGAGGCCTCAACTGCAATACCGCGCGGAATTAAAAAATTGCGCGCGAAGCCGCCCTTGACAGAAACTCGATCACCTACGTAACCGAGAGAGGGATAATTTTCCTGCAATATAACTTCCATGGATAAACTCCTTACTTGCTATTCACGGCTACTGAACTAGAAATCACTGGCAGCAGCGTCAGCGAATTCATCATCCCCAACCTGCATAACGCTCGGCTTGCGCTTAGGATTAGTCTTAACCTTACGCACGCGATTGCTTGTCACATGGGTTTGAAATTTGAGTACGGCATCCGAAATTCGCAAATAACTGCTTAAGGTATTTGGAGCATCATGTTGCTCTGTAGCATAAGTAAGGCACACAAAAGTACCAACGCTCTGCTTCTTAACAGGGTAAGCAATCTGCTTGCGCCCCCACTGGTCAACCTTGTAGTCCTGCAACTTGAACGGCTCAAGGATCTTCTCGATCTTTTTTAGCTCGTCCTTTATAGCAGTCTCCGACAAAGACTGGCCAAAAATTACTATCGTCTCATACTTCTTTTTCATGACGCACCTTCATTACGCACGGCGTTGTTAAATCTATTTTGAGCAGCCAGCACTCCTTCCATGCAAACTGCTTCTACCGCTGCAGCTCCACGCTGACAGAGGCGCTCCAGTTCGGAGGCTTCAGGCCCGGAGAACTTCTCCAAAACCCAATCCGCCACTTCCATACTTGGAATCAGCGGTCGCCCCACTCCGAAGCGAATACGAACAAAATCTACACTTCCCAGGCAACGCACAATCGACCGAATGCCGTTATGCCCGCCATCCCCACCACCCTGCTTCACTCGCAGGGAGCCGAAAGGGATATCAATCTCATCGTGCACTACGATCAGATTCGGAACCTCTACTCGGTAATACCGTAGCAGTTCCTGAATCGGCTCGCCGCTACGATTCATAAAGCTCTGAGGCTTTACAACTAGAGCCTCGCAGTCCCCAAGTCTGACTTTCAAACTTAGAGCACTGTGCTCTTCCTTCCAAACCGCCTTGGCGCCCAACAACTGCCCTACTAACTTATCTAGGACCATGAACCCGGCGTTGTGACGTGTCGCCGAGTACCTAGCGCCCGGATTACCGAGCCCAGCAATCAAGCGCAGGCCAGCCAATGTTCTTCTCCCAGATATGTTCTAGGGTTAGACCTAGGCCTTACCCTTAGCAGGCTTAGCGGCCTCAGCACCCTTGGCAGGTGCGCCGCCCTTAGCAGCCTCACCACCAGCAGCCGGAGCAGCAGCAGCACCTTCAGCCGGAGCAGCAGCAGCACCTTCAGCAGGAACAGCCGCGCCTTCAGCCGTAGCGGCAGGAGTCTCTTCAACCACCTGACGCACAGCCACGACGCTAACGATCGTCTCTTGCGGATTTCCACCAAGACGAACCCCTGCCGGAAGCTTGATTGAATCAGCGTGAATGCTTTGCCCAAGGCGAAGCTCAGAAACGCTAATATCAAGCGAAGTCGGGATTAGTTTTGGTAAGCACGTAAGAGAAATCTCATAAGCAGAGACGGTCAAAATACCACCATCTAGTTTAACGCCTGGCGCTTCGCCAGTGACGTTAAGAGGCACACGCACCGTGATCTCCTCATTCTCGTGGATGGCCTGAAAATCAACGTGCAGCACTTTCTTCGCCACGTGATCTTTCTGAATTTCCTTAACGATCGCCCAGCGTCCATCGAGTCCCTTGTCACTGCTCTTGAGCGTAAAGACAGTTGACACGCGCGCAGCTTCAGCTGCACGGCAAAACTCCTTTGACGGCACTGCACATGGGAAAGCCTTCTCGCCACGCGCATAAACGTTAGAAGGAATGAAACCTGTATTGCGCAAACGACGTGCCTCGCGCGAGCCAGAACCCTGACGGGGCTCAACTGGGATAGTAAAATCAGCCACTGTTAGTACCTCGAAAAATGACAGCGCAGCAGCCCAGTTCATTAACGGGATCCGCGCGCTTCAATATACACCTGTGATGAGAATCAGTAGGTGGAGGCAGTAATTAAGCACAACCAATAAACAAGGTAAAGACCCGGTCCCATTAGCAAATTGTGCTGGCACCGCCGTGCCGCCTAGATAAGCCTCTCCTTCAAATATAGATCACGTTTTCAATAGGTTAGCGGAACAAGCTGCTAATTGAGTCATCGGAATGGATACGCCGAATCGCCTCTGCAAAAAGCGGGGCGACGCTAAGCACGGTCAAACGTGGGAAAAGGGCCGATTTTGCTATCGGTATCGTGTCGGTAACAATTAGCTCCTTTAGCTTAGAACCCTTTATGCGCTCGATCGCATTTCCAGACAGAACGGGATGGCAACAGCACGCAATTACAGCTT
The DNA here is from genome assembly GCA_019694465.1 of Oligoflexia bacterium. Taxonomy (GTDB): domain Bacteria; phylum Bdellovibrionota_C; class UBA2361; order UBA2361; family JAFLCA01; genus JAIBBV01. Next base: position 23,502 of record JAIBBV010000037.1, on the reverse strand, counting down.
TAGCTCCTGCATCGAGTAAAGTTTCTGCCGCTTTAACCATGGTGCCACCAGTGTCGATCATGTCGTCAACGATGATGCAGGTCTGCTTTTTGACATCACCAACGATATTCATTTCTGCAACTTGATTTGGTCCCGATCGGCGCTTGTCGATAACTGCAATCGCGGCATTGTCGAGGCGCGTCGCAAAATGTCGTGCTCGCTCTACGCCGCCAACATCAGGAGACACTATCGTCAACTCTTCACTCCCATAGTGCTCTCTAACATACGGCAATAAAACCGGCATGGCATTCAAGTTATCTACGGGAATATCAAAGAAGCCCACGATTTGCCCGGCATGCAAGTCCATACTCAACACTCGATTGGCGCCAGCTGTCGTGAGCAAGTTAGCTACTAACTTAGCTGTAATTGGAACTCGCGCTTTCAACTTGCGATCCTGACGGGCGTAGCCAAAGTAAGGCAAAACAGCAGTAATACGCCATGCGGAAGCACGCCTGAGAGCATCAATACAGATCAGAAGCTCCATCAAATGATCATTTCCAGGTGCACAGGTGCTTTGAACTATAAAGACATCCCGCCCGCGCACGTTGTCGCTAATTTCAACCGAAAGTTCACCGTCGCTAAAACGAACCACTTCGAGGCGGCCCATCTCTGCGTTAAGAGTTTCGCACATGGATGCAGTGAACTTTGGATTTGAACGGCCGGAAAAAACAAGCAGATGACGGTTCACGAGCGACACTCCTTAATTACGGGCGCCTACCCTTTCACCTGACTTGGCGCGAACGCGCGCTATCAGGTAACAGGAACCTTGGCCGGGTAGGATTCGAACCTACGTATGCCGGGATCAAAACCCGGTGCCTTACCACTTGGCGACCGGCCAGTAGTCCACCAATAACTACAAGTCAGCAAAGGAAAAATCAACCGGTCAGCTTAAGGTTATGGCTAAATAAACCCGGCGCGAGTGAGTTTTGTCAAAAACTCACTCGCAATAGCTGGACTAGGACCCTCGTAGCGTAGCCAGGTCGGCCCACAGAAGGCGACAAACCCCAAGCCCCCTATCCCGGGTGTATATGAAGCGCCGGTTGGCGCATTGAGCGCAGCCTAGCGCCAGGGACAAGGACGTTTGAACATGCCAAGCAGTGCCACAAGCGTAATGGCGGGCTCAGTCGAGCCTAGAATTGCTTACGTCTACAAATCGAGCCTCGTGAACCTGAAAGCCCATGCGATCAGCAATGCAATGTACGGCAGATATGTCCTCAGTAGTAAATTGCCCAACCCGCGGAAATGCAAAAAAGGCGCTGCCGCTCCCGGTAAGGCCACAACAAAGTGAAGAGATTTCCCTAAGCGCTTGCAACTGTGCCCAAACTTCAGGGCAATAACGTGGTAGATAATTTTCAAAATCGTTTGCACAAAGTTGGGCTAACCTTGTGATACTCAGTGGCTCATCAGAAGAAAGCAGGTTCAACTCGTGATCAGCTTTCTGCTCTAAGGTCGGATTTGTTTGGCGAATAAAGGCATAAAAGCCTTTCGTTGCTATAGGCTGCTGCGGCACACATACCAGAACAGGAGTATGCAGAAGTTCCCCGATTGGCAGGGGTTCAAGCACCTCTCCAATTCCTGAAATTTTGCAATTCCCGCCCTGTAATAGGAATGGAACATCAGCGCCTAAGCTTAACGCAGCACCTACAATGCTAGGCCACTCCACAAGCGAAGATCCCGTCTGGTGTTCATATAGCCGCTTAAATGCGCGTAAAGCAGCGGCCGCATCAGAACTTCCCCCACCAAGTCCGGCTCCAACCGGAATCATTTTTTTCAGCGAGATCTGAGCCCCCGAAAAGTCAGGACAATGGCGCATAAATAAATTAAATGCGCGGTAAACTAAATTTTGCTGCACTGGCCCTGACTCTGCCGCGTAGGCCCCGCTTAGCTTGAGTCCGCCCCATCCTTGCCAGCTAGCCGCGTCTAATTGGTCATGTAGGCTAATGGTCACAGCCAACATGCTAAGCAAATGATAGCCATCCGCACGACGCCCAATAATGCGCAGCCTAATGTTAAGCTTGGCAGGCGCAATTTCGGTGATTGAATAAGAGTTAGTACCCACCTAGTCTTCCAGTAAACTACAAGCTGACGCCACAACTCGGCCATTTTGTAATCGCTTCCCTTTGTTCTACAGTAGTAGCATTCAGAGCGCCAAGCTTTAGCAGCATATTACTCTTGTAGAACTGACATGCAAACTCAAGATCTTAGCAAACTACTCACGCAGATGCGTGGAATTGCGGCACAAGCTGCCGCTTTAATCGCGGATGGCAGAAACTCCAACCGAGTTTCCGTTAAACACAAAGGTAGAGACCATGTAACAAACTTAGATCTGCAAGCAGAAGAATATCTCATTAAGGAGCTACGTTTGGTCGCACCTGATGCTGCCTTTCTTACCGAGGAGTCTTCTCCACAAATTCCAGCACAACACTTACGTGGAAAATTGTGGATTATTGACCCAATCGACGGCACCACAAATTTCGCGCGCGGCCATCTGCATTGCGCAGTATCTGTAGCTTACGCCGAGAACGGGGTGGTTTTAGCTGGGGTTGTAGATGCTCCATTCTTGGGCGAGGTCTATCATGCCATCAAGGGCACTGGAGCTTTTTGCAATGACCGCCCCATTCATAGCAATACAGATCGAGATTTAAGCGAAGCCCTGGTCGCGACCGGCTTCACTTACAATCGCGAGTCACAGCGCGAAGTACATTTAGCGCGACTAAATCAGATCCTACAGAATGTTTTTGATATTCGCCGTAACGGCGCTTGCACGCTTGATCTTTGCTGGCTGGCCAGTGGGAGAATCGATGCCTATTACGAAGACGTCAAGCCGTGGGATATTGCTGCAGCTGGCCTAATCGTACGCGAGGCTGGTGGAAAAACTGGCCTATTTGGGCCACCCGATTCTACCCTTCCGAGTGATCTACAGGCTACAGCTTACGTGGCAGCCTCTGCTCATCTCTACAACCAGATACATTCGCTACTAGCCAGTACCGCAAAAGCTTAAAGAATGTCTAAGCTACTCAGCATCGGTTGTCGGCATCGCCTACTAAACAAAGCGTCGCGACGCTGCGCAAAAAATCAGACTACTCCAACTCTTCGCCCTCTTCGCTTCCAGAGTCCTCGTCCACATCTTCTTCAACATCCCGACTCGTAAACTTACGCTCTGTGTTCTCTTGCTCCGTCTTGCAGTCGATGCACAACTGGGCAACTGGTCGAGCCTGCAAACGCGCTACAGCAATTTGCTCTCCGCAGTTCTCGCACTCACCGTAGGTACCATTCTCAATTTTTTCCAGCGCTAGATCGATTTTCTTTAGCAAGTATGTCTCACGCTTGCCGATCTTCTGGAGATTGGCGTGGTTTATTTCAAGAGAAGCTATATCGGCTGAGTCACCGCTGGGAATTATCTCCTCTTCCTCTGCGGAATCACTTAGGCTTTGCAAGTGGCCCAAGATCTTTTTCTTTTCTTCGAGTAGAATCTTCTTAAACTGATCCAATTCTTTCTTCTTCATGACGTCCTTAGTAATGATCATCTACATTGGTAGATGCCGCTGTTAGCGCTGGCCGCCAAAACTCATAACCAGTCAGTCTTGGCAGCGCAATAGCAAACCTGCGTTCCAATAAAATGCAGAGGAAGGCTTCCACTAAAAAACCGGTAATTGTAGCCGATCTCTATCAAGAAATCATCTCCTAAATACCCGCCTTCGGCAAAAAAAGGCCGAATTTCGGACAACTAGGACCGGATGCGTATTTTAGGAGCCCTGGTATTCCCCAAAGCAGCCTCGTAGGGTATCAGAAATCTCCCCTAATGTGGCCTTAGCACGCAGTGCCGCGATGATTCCGGGCATAACATTACCGCCGCCGCGAGCTATAGCCTCGAGACTGGAAAGGGCCATATCGCGTGTCTTCCCATCACGGCTCGCTCGATATGTTACTAGCCGCGCCACCTGGCTCCTCTCAATTTCGGGATCAATCGATAGTAGCGTTGTTGGGTTTTCAGCCTTGCTCACGAACTCATTTACCCCCACAACGATTTGCTCCTTGCTCTCAACGCGCTGTTGGTAGCGATAGGCAGAGTTTTCAATCTCCTGTTGGGGATAGCCAACTTCAATCGCCCGCAGCATACCCCCCATGCTGTCAATTTTTTCAAGACGGGCTGCGACTTCCTGCTCAAGACGATCTGTCCAAGCCTCAATTAAATAAGAGCCGCCAAACGGGTCGACTGCGGCGGGAATCTGCGATTCATGCGCAATAATTTGCTGCGTTCGCAAAGCAACGGTAGCACTTTCTTCTGTCGGCAAGCCGAGCGCCTCATCATATGAATTCGTATGCAGCGACTGCGTACCACCTAGGACAGCCGCCATCGCTTGGATAGTGGTGCGCACAATATTATTGAGTGGCTGTTGCGCCGTGAGAGAGCTACCAGCTGTCTGAGTATGGAAACGCAGCATCCACGATTTTGAATTTTTTGCCTTAAAGCGCTCTCGCATTAGCTTGGCCCAAATCCGTCGAGCAGCACGAAACTTAGCAATTTCCTCAAGAAAGTCATTATGACAATTAAAGAAAAAAGCCAGACGCGGCGCAAAATCGTCAACAATCAAGCCGCGATCTATAGCCGCCTGAACGTAAGCGATCGCATTTGCAAAAGTGAAAGCTAGTTCCTCGACCGCGGTACTACCGGCCTCACGAATGTGATAGCCAGAAATACTAATCGTATTCCACTGCGGAACCTGGTTGGTGCAAAACTCAAAAATATCAGTGATTATCTTAAGCGCCGGGCGGGGCGGGAAAATGTAAGTTCCTCGCGCGATATACTCCTTGAGGACGTCATTTTGAATCGTTCCATTCAGGACATTCCAGGCCAGTCCGCGCTCTTCAGCCACAACAAGCAGCATTCCTAAAAGAATGGCGGCGGTAGCATTGATAGTCATTGAAATGGAGACCTTATCGAGAGGAATATCCCTCAATAAAGTACGCATATCATCAAGCGAGGAGATCGCTACGCCTACCTTTCCAACCTCTCCCAAGGCCAAGCGATGGTCAGAGTCGCGCCCCATTTGGGTCGGCAAGTCGAAGGCTACACTAAGGCCAGTTGTGCCCTGCTGCAACAAATAGCGGTAGCGCCTATTAGCCTCTTCAGCCGAACCAAATCCGGCATATTGGCGCATAGTCCAAAGGCGCCCACGATACATGGTTTCATGAATGCCTCGTGTGTAGGGATAATCCCCTGGTTTTGCCGGTGCGACTGGCGGCGGAGCAGAATACAAAGCCTCGACCGGTAGCCCTGAAGCAGTCTCCCATTTCTTTTCCACATTCTTGCCCATGCACCCAGCCTACAATACGAAGCTTGAGCTTGGAAGCATGACCGTTTAGACTACCGCAGCATGAGCGCAAGTGACGAATTTATAGAGCGCGACCGCCTAGCAGAGGAAGGTGGCGGTCGGGAACGTATCGAAAAGCAACACGAAGCCGGTAAATTGACCGCTCGTGAGCGGCTAGCGTTATTGTTGGATCCGGGTTCATTTCTAGAAATAGATAAGCTTGTTACCCACAAGAGCCAAAACTTTGGGCTGGCAGACAAGAAGTTTTATGGCGATGGCGTAGTGGTTGGCTCGGGCTGCATCGGCGGTAGAAGAGTATTTGTTTTCGCTCAGGACTTTACCGTCTTCGGTGGGTCGCTTGCCGCCTATCATGCCAAGAAAATTTGCAAAGTAATGGACTTGGCCCTGGAAAGTGGTTGCCCGATTATTGGGCTTAATGATTCGGGCGGGGCCAGAATTCAGGAAGGCGTCGAAAGCCTTGGCGGCTATGCCGACATTTTCTTGCGCAACACGCTTGTATCGGGAGTCATCCCTCAAATCTCATTGGTCATGGGCCCCTGCGCGGGCGGAGCTGTATACTCCCCTGCCATTACTGATTTTACAATCATGGTCAACGAACTAAGTCACATGTTCATCACTGGACCAGATGTGATCAAGGCCGTAAACCGAGAAGATGTCTCAAAAGAAGACCTGGGTGGAGCTGTCACTCACAACTCAATCAGCGGTGTGGCCCATTTAATCACTAAGAGCGACCAGGATTGCATTGCAACTTGCAAGCGCCTGTTGAGCTATTTACCACAAAACAACATCGATCCAGCCCCACGCCTGGATGTGGGTGACCTCGCTAGTCGCAACGACGAACAACTAAATTCGATTGTTCCCGAATCCCCCAACCAACCATATGACATGCACCAAATTATCTCGCGCGTTGTGGATCATTCTAGCTTTTTCGAGATTCAACCACTTTTTGCGCAGAATATTATTGTTGGCTTTGCCAGACTTAATGGCAGAGTTGTGGGCATTGTGGCTAACCAGCCTGCAGTCTTGGCTGGATGCTTGGATATCAACGCCAGCGTCAAAGCGGGACGCTTTGTACGATTCTGCGACGCCTTTAATATTCCCCTCTTTACCCTGGTTGATGTGCCAGGATTTCTTCCGGGCATCGCTCAAGAGCATGGAGGAATTATACGGCATGGGGCCAAATTGCTTTACGCCTTCGCCGAAGCAACGGTTCCAAAAGTGACCCTCATCACGCGCAAGGCTTATGGTGGGGCCTATGACGTAATGAGCTCTAAGCACATTCGCGCCGATATAAACTTCGCCTACCCAACTGCTGAAGTGGCCGTGATGGGACCTGAAGGCGCAGTAAATATTATTTTCCGCCGTGAGCTCGAGCAGGCGGAAAAGGAAGGTCGTCTGGCTCAAGTTCGAGCCCAACTAATCGCCGACTATCGTAAAAAATTTGCCAATCCCTGGGAGGTTGCCGAACTAGGTTTCATCGACGCTGTGATTGAGCCGTCTAAGACTCGCTCGCACGTAATCTCAGCGTTCGAGATGCTGCAAGGCAAGTCACAGACTCTGCCGCGCAAGAAACACGGCAACATTCCACTTTAACTTCCAAAGATAATAAACCAAGTTGGAGACAGCGCATCTGTATGGCAATTATTAAACCGGCAGCCCGCAAACTAAAAATTGCAAGCGCTCCCCAATTTGATGAGATCGCCCCCTTCGTCCCAGCACGTGACTTGTATGAAGCTGCGCAACTTACTCCTACTAAGGAAGAACTAGTGGCAATTGCAACAGCACTCTACTTATCGACCCCGCCCGTAGATTTAGCCCGACCTTGGGCTAGCCAAGCACGCATCAGCGCGCTTCGTTCTTAGATCCACCAAAAAAAGGAAGCCTTCATGACCACATACGCAGTAAATATTGGAGAAAAGTCGTTTCGGGTCGAACTAATTCGGCGTGACGCTGAAATGCTAACTTTCAATATCGGCGGAAACACCTATGAAGTCGCTGTTAGCGCCTGCTTAGATGAGATTCAAGTACAGGCTCAATCGGCGAACTCACCAGCCACTCCACGGCCCAGCGCGAGTAAGCGCAGCACAACTAACGCTGGGCAGGTAGTTGCTCCAATGCCCGGCATTGTAACAAAGCTTTTAGTAAAGGCCGGAGATCAAGTAAATGCTGGACAGCCCCTACTGACGATCGAAGCAATGAAGATGGAAAACAGTATTAACTCACCCTGCAGCGGAGTTGTGAGGAAAGTTTGTGTTGAGATCGGGCGCGAGGTGATGGGCCAACAAGAATTAGTACTTATTGGCTAGAATCGCTAAAATGAAGATTTAGAAAAGGTCGTCTTGGTAGGCTTAACCTACTTCTCTAACAAGCAACCTTGGTCGGAGCTTGACCGCAGTGGGGCTGTTCACTAACTAGCGCCCGCGCCCGTTGAGCGAATGCTTATATGATCAAGACTCACGCTAATGTTCTGCCTGTGGGAGCTCATTGGCTGGAGAATCTGGTAGCTCGCAATGACTACCCATATCAATCTTAAGTCGTGCTGCGACGCCAGCATTCAGCTCCAGAACATACTTAGCTGGCGCAGCGCTTGGGCGCGGCGAATCGTTGAGAATCGGGACGTTCTCAAGCTTTGATACCAGTCGACACTGTTCATCAAAGAAGAGCATATCCAGAGGAATGTAGGTATTACGCATCCAGAACTTACGGAGGTCGGAGTCTGGGAATACAAACAACATCCCCTGATGCGGCTTAAGGTCACCCGGCTTTCGGTACATCAGCCCACGCGCTCGCGCGTCGGGTGTTTTAACCACATCGACGAAAAACTCGCCGAGTATTTCTCCACCCGCATTAACGAGCCTAAGTCGGGTCCTATCCTTATCTTCAAGCCAAGTGGATACATGTCCATAGCCAACATAGGCGGCAGCAATTATTATCAACAATAAAGCAAATTGCTTAAGTAGCAGCGCTTTACGACGACGCGCCCTACGCCCCTCGCCATGAACTTCGAGCGACTCGTATGACACTAATTCCCCTTGGCCTTTTTCACGGCCTCAGTAAGCTCCGGTACAATCTGATATAGATCTCCAACCAAACCGTAATCAGCAACCTCAAAAATTGGAGCTTCCGGGTCTTTATTAATAGCAACAATGACCTTTGAGTCCTTCATGCCAGCTAAATGCTGTATGGCCCCGGAAATACCAACTGCCACATACAAATTTGGCGCAACTACCTTACCAGTTTGACCGACCTGCCAATCATTCGGCGCATAGCCGGAATCAACTGCCGCCCGCGATGCGCCAACGGCAGCACCAAAGGCATCCGCTAGAGGGAATATGTATTTTTGAAAATTCTCAGCTGACTGCAAGGCACGCCCACCACTAACAACAGTTTCGGCATCTCCCAATTGAGGCCGCTCGCTCTTGGATTGTTCGTAACCCACAACTTCGCCTGCCTTTGCCAGGTCTGGCTCGAAAATAAGCTTTTCAAGCACCGCCACTGCACCTTCTGGCCCAGCTGGGGCAAACGCCGTAGCCCGCACTGTGACCACTCGCGGCCCGCTAGCAAGTTCGACGTCTGCAATTACGTTTCCCGCATACATCGGACGGCGTAACGATCCATCATCATTAACCGCGATGATATCTGACGCCTGCGCAGCATTCAGCATGCCGCTTACACGTGCTGCCAGATCTTTACCCGTGCTAGTGCCGGCACAGACTAGGGTATCCGCGCCGCTAAGTTTCCAAGCCTCAAGCAACGCCTGTGAGTATGGATGCGCTAAATACTTTGAGAAACCAGATGCCTCGCTCCAGTAAATCTTGGAAAAGCCCAGCTTTGTGGCCTGCTCAGCAGCTGCCTGTGCCCCAACCCCGACACAAAGTGCATGCACGCTGTGCTTACCCCATACTTTTGCGATGCGATGCGTAGCATTAAGAGCGCAAAGTGTGGATTTGGGGATCTTTCCAGACTCAAGTTGCAAAAAGAATAAAATATTAGACATAAGCCCCTATTACAAAACTTTCGCTTCACTCTGCAAAGCAGCGACCAAGGCCGCCACGCCGTCTACTTTTTTACCCGCTTGTCTTTGCGCGGGTGGCATCAGCTTTTTCACCTTCACCTTTGTGCCTGGCTCCAAACCTAGGTCGGCTAGCTTAATCTCTTCGAGCGGCTTCTTCTTAGCCTTCATGATCCCGGGCAATGAGGCATAGCGTGGCTCGTTTAGTCGCAAGTCGGTGGACACAATGCATGGTACTGGCACCTTAATCGTCTCGAGCCCGCCATCAACCTCGCGCGTCACAGTGGCTGTTTGGGTATCGAGAACGAGCCTGGAGGCAAAGCAGGCCTGGGGGAGTCCCAATCTGGCAGCTAAAAGCTGTGGGGTCTGACTGGCATCAGAGTCAATCGCCTGTTTGCCCAAGATAATAAGCCCGTATTGTCCACGTTGATACACGGCAGCCAACGCCCGTGAGGCCAAGTCAGAATCAATTTCACCATCATGCTTCACATGAATGGCACTATCTGCCCCCATTGCCAACGCGTATCTCAGTTGAGTCTGTGTGTCATCCGACCCAATGCTAACCACTACAACTTCCTGCGCCTTCCCAGATTCTTTAATCCTAAGCGCCTCTTCCACCGCAATTTCGTCAAATGGATTAACAATCCACTTAATCCCGTCGGTCTCTATCCCACTCCCATCAGGCTTTACCTTAATTTTGGCCTGGTAGTCAGGAACCTTCTTGATAGCAACTAATATCTTCATACGCCCTCATGGCCAGTTTTCATTTCACGACAATAGCACGGAGATCGTATTGGTACGACTCAGCTTGAAATAGTCGGCTTTAGAACTAAGACTTTAGAATGATTACGATTTTTCTTGAGTCCTAGCAAGCGCACTAATACAAATTTCGCAGTCTTTAGCTCTGTGCGCTCCAGCAAATGGCGCTGTTTTTTTCAACATGCGCTGGCCTTAGGCGATAGATCTATATGCGCAGCAGAATTCGAATAGGGGGACTCATGAGATCGGGGAAACAAGCTGGATTTTCTGTGCTTGAGCAAGCCATAGCGCTACCTGTCCTACTTACTGTGCTGATGGCTGCCATGGATATCAACTCTGTCTTCCAGGGCTATTCGGCATTACAGAGTGGAGTCCGCCAAAGCTTGCGCTGCACTTTCACCACCGACGGAAAGTGTGTCAGCACAAGCCCAGATACACGCCCTCGTTTATTCAACTACTATTTAGTGCAACGTGACCCACTCTTTTTAGTAGACCGCTTCGACTTAAGTGGAAACATTGCCTGGATCGATTTGCCCAGCTATCGCTTCGACAACTTCCGCGCCAAAGTTTTAGATCAGGTTCACTTTGATGCCCCTACTGCCACCTTCTCTGCTAGCAGGACCTATTATCCCGCGACAGTAGATGCAAATTTCGACATGCGAATAGCACGCTTGCCTTACATTCTCGGGGATCCCAAGGACCCGCAAACCAGGTTCAGAGGCAACCACGCTCTGCACTATGGTGCAGTGCAAAGCATCAACATAGAGAATATCCAAGGCACAATCACGCCCGGCCAACCCGCCTACGTAATTGGCTGGGCAGACCTACCGATTATTACCCGCAGCGCGAATCTATTTGCTTCAAGCTCTATAGATGCCGGGAATGAGAACTACAATCATGAGCCAGATTTTAGTAAAGCTGAGTCGACGGCTAGCGCAAGTATAGCTGTTCACATAACTGGATTCCGGCGTGGCACGGACGAGTACAGTCATGGCAGCGTCGGTATCAGGCTTTATAAGGTCGTCGCTGGACAGAATCAGTTCGTGAAAACTTTAGGTGGAAGAAGTTTCGGCAAAGATGGTCCGTTAGATGTAAACCCCGACGCTAACTTCGTGATTCGTGGACTAACCAGTGAATATATAGACCCAGTTGTGCCACAATACCAGGAACTGGACCTATACTCCCCACTAAATATCGAATACGGTCAACAATATAAAATTCGTTTTAAGCTCTACTACACGGACGGGACTAGGGTGGCCTGGCAGGGCGACCGGCTAAAAGTTTATTTTCCGAAAGATGAGCTGAATCAGACCCGCAACTACTCTTGTCAGGGCGGGCTGGCCGCCTGCGATGGCACAAACGCCTGCTCTGTAGCAGAGGTACCAGCAAGTGCTTCGGCGGTACTAACAAATGTTCATCACCTTACTAACCTTCCACCAGTGCGCTACGACTCAGCGATTGCGCTAAGCGGCTGTGTAACAGCGCCGAGTAGCTATCAGACCTTGTTGAGCGCCAATAATATTAATCAATGCGAAGCGAATTTTACCTTTAGCTTCAGCACCGGGTCTTGTCCACTGCAACCACAGGTGATTCACTGCGCTAGCGCTGGCCAAACAGGAAACGCTGCCTCGGGGCCAAACTACGGAGTGCCGGAGACTCCACTTTCTGATGGATTCATTCACTCGTCTAGTACTGCGTCTTCAATTTGCCCAGCCAGCACTAGCACAGCAATTACAATTGGTAGTCCAGAGAATGTGCGCTGGACTGAGTCAGAACAGGGCGTACCAAATGATGACATCGCTATTGGCTCAAGCGGAGTATTAACTTGGGCAAAAAATAACTGTAGCGCACAATGGCAATTTCCCTCCGGATCGGGACTGCCCAACTATCCAAAACTTAGCTACAACACCACGCTCAGCGGCTACGTTCCACACTATACAGGGACACTCGACCCAGCCGCGCTTAAGAGCGATCCGGCTTCCGGCTTTGCCTGCCCAGAGTTGCCGCTAAATTCTCGCAAGATCGATATTCTCCCAACGCAGGTAAACTCCGGGAATCAAAACTCCCTCTTTTTCGGAGAACGCACCTTACCGGGCTGCGACTGGCAAGAACAACTACGCAGTGACGGCATACAACATAGCCTCTTCGATGCAGCTGCGTACTTTTGGGCCGACAACCCGGCACTGGGCCTTAGCAAAGACACGTTCTACAGCCGGCCAGCTTCCTGTGTTGACCCAAATCCTGAACAAATCTGGAGCGCTCCAACCACCAAAACTATTATTCCCGGTGGCCCTTATTCAGATCAGCATCCGCCAGCACAGTGCCAAGATCCTACAGTTTCATGCGCTGCTGAATTTGCTGGATTTGGACCAGGGACACCCAGCTCCAACTCATACAATTTTTCATTAGCAGCACAGCACTTTGGCTTCAATGAAGTACAGGCACAGTACCCACGCGCCAAATGGAATTGTAGCGGAGCAGATTGTGTGAATATAAGCGTAACTGACAATGGTGATTCGCTACGGGCCGATTCGAGTATCGAAGTTCCAATTCGATTATTTATGGGCCGCACAGTAAAGCTAAACTTCAGCGAACAGGAGCGCAAAGAGCGCGAATTCATCAAATAGATGACGAGTGGCGCAGCCGATTAGTCGTTCGCAGATTGATGGCTTAACCTGCCACGCTGGAACTGGCAAATTGAATTGTCAGCCAACCATATTTGGGAAAACATACTTCAACTTGCCAATTTGTTCACGTGGCTGGGCGCACCCTGCTTAGCCCTACTCAAACGGAATGCTACGAGCATTAGTAAGGTGCAGTGCAGATCCGTTCTGTTCGACTGCTTGAATGCTAAGCTGTCCGAGATTCGAAAGATTCGGTATATTCAACGGCACATTCAACTTGCCTGATACAGAAAACGAGCCCAAATAGGCTGCACCCGTTAGGCGGAACAGTCCATACGGCGATGGGACTCCTGGACTCAATGGATTGACGCTGAGGTACAAGTGAAATACCGATCCTGGAGTTAGAGACGACAACTCGAAATTAACCGCTCGTCCGGCTCGAACTCGACTGGAGATATCAACATGGCTAGTAGCATTCATATAAATGTGCATCTTACGGGCGGCTGACTCTTCCAAGGCAAGCAGGTCGGGATAACTATCGCGGTCAAAATCAGCAACTCGCATCTCGTCGGCTCCGGATGTAAGCACGCTTGGAAAGCCAGCCCGGACAAACGATCCTCGCGTGTCATTGAGATACACCCTTGTCAAATTAGTACCAAAGCTTGAGTAATTATTTACACTTCCCACAATCAGATCCGGCCAGCCATCTACGTTTACATCAGTCGACACGCTTGCATCGCCGGGTAAAGTGTCAACAAAAGGGACAGCCACAAAATTGCCGGCGCCCAGACCTTGATACAAGGAGTTACTAACGGCAGTGCCATTTTCAGTCGTGAAAAGATCTAAAATACCATCTCGGTTGTAGTCCAAGAAAACTACGCTTGTCGCGCCACGTGCAGCGGCGGGAATGCCGATACTGAAGCTAGTACCATTGTTGATTAGCAATTGCTGCTGGAAGCTAGAAATAGCGTATATATCTAAGTCTCCGTCTCCATCAACATCTCCAAGTGCAGCATTGGTCCAAGTATAATTGTCCAGCAGCGGCAACAATAATTCCTGGTAGGAATTACCACGGCGATATAGCACACGCGAGCTTGCAACTCCCTGTGAGGACGTCTGCTCGCCGATGAACACCACATCCTGCTGTCCGTCGCGATCCATGTCTGCTATCTTGACTGAGGTGCTGTATTTAGAACTATTGGTGAGCGGAAAAGGGATAGGATTGGCGATAAATGTGCCGTTACCAAGGCCGATCACTGAAAAGTCTGTGGCCTGACCAAAATCACTAGCAATAGCCAGATCTAAGATACCATCACCATTGAGATCGCCAACCGCGCAAGATGCAGGTCCAGTATTTACCAGCGTCCGCGGATAAGCATATGCAACAATTGGCGCAGCAAAAGTGCCCTGCCCTGTACCATGATAAAACAGCAACTCGTTCCTGGCAGGGCTGCCAGTTAAGTGCAAAATTGGCGACACTAGATCTACAAAACCGTCTTGGTCAAAGTCTCCGATACATACGTCGTTTAGGCGCTCCTGATCAGCTTGAATTGCTGGCTCAGGCATGCGAGACAAGACAATATTCTCCAGGCGCTGCCGACGCACGTTAATCAGCAAGCTACCTTCTCCTTCAATTGACTTGAGAAATATTTCTGCCACCTGATCTCTGTCGAGATCGATAGGCACGATCTCAAAAATAGCTTCGATAGCAGAGCGACCAAGCCATTGAGCAGTAAAGTCAGTAAATTGAAAAGCTGTCGTACCCTGAATCTGCGCCTGCACTCCGGCTCCCGACTGACCAGCTGCGACAAGCAGGTCCTGGCGCCCATCACCATTCAGATCGGTGAATTGTACCCGTGGCGGATATGTAAATTGCCCAGTACGGAGGACAGCAGAAACAGGGATCCTGGTCCAATTGTCATTGCCATCATTGCGCACAAATCGCAAAAGAGAAGGGCCTAGCGGAGGCGTGAAGTCGGGAATAGCCACATCCAGATCCCCGTCCCCATCGATATCAGACAGGTTAGGCACCGAAATTGAGCTTGGTGGAAGTACTTGAATGAATCCAGCCGAGAGCGCAGTACGACCTCTACCAAGGTTGTAGATCACGTGTACTTTGCTGGCGGCATCTTCGATCACTGCATCCGGTAAAGCATCGCCATTCAAGTCACCCATGACGAACGATGTCACGGTATTAGTATGCTTATAAGCAATCTTGCGGCCAAAGTTACCACGACCATCGTTGAGTAAAAGATAGAGAAATCTGTCATATACGCTGAAGATTAAATCCTGATCGCCATCAGCGTCATAATCGATGACTGCCAGTTGCGGAGCATTCGGCAAGGTGTCAATTAGCTGGGGCAGGCCTAATAACCCAGCGTTATTGCGAATAAGTAGAATGTTTCCATTCAGGTCGCCACAAACGAGATCTACAAAACCATCGCCATTAACATCGGCTGATAACAAACTATCACAGTTCAAAGCGCCCACGCCGGCTGCTACACGCGGGTCTTCAATAAAGCCCCTACCTGCATTGTTCATGAAGACGACTGGGCCGTTTCCATTTAGCGGAACGTTTGCCACATCTGGAAACCCATCGTTATTCAAGTCTGGAAACGCGACTGCCTGGCCTATTAGGGCCGGAAGATAGGATTCAGTGCGTGTGAATATGTCTTGGCAAATTGCCGTATCGGAAAAAATCGCTAAGTGAAGGGGGAGAATAAGTAGCACAGCGCCAAAAAATCGCATTTTCTGAACTCACCTAATACAAACCTAAGTACTATACCCATGCCACCCTCTAAGTTCTGTTATGTATGTCCATGAATGGTCTAACACATAAGTCCACTAAAAAAAGGCTAGTGTTTACAGCAGAGTGCACAATACGCACCAGAATATTTACCTAAGACAGCTTCTAATACAAGCAAACGGGGAACTGACGATTCTCCCCCTCTCTGCGCTTAGCGCCGCGGGACTAGTTTTACTTCTTGGAAATGGCGCTAGCTAGGTTGCGCATCTTGAATGGCTTCCAACTCAATTGCTTCACTGAGTGGTGGCCGCAAAATAAGCTTGCGCCCTTCAGCCGCTTGTCGCGCTAGCTCTGGATGGGTCTCTTCGAGTCGTGAGATTTGATTGAGATGATCAGCCGTTTGGGTGACCAAACGGGCGACATCACCCTCTGCTACGCCGGACAAACGCAATAAACTAGCAAACTCCATCCAACTCTCTGCTTGCATCCAGGAGATTACTGTCGTGGCTGCGTCGGGCTGAACGACTACATCTACACCTGTTGGATTGCGATAGGCATTCTTTACTCGCTCCACAACCCCTTCGATAGCGCGGAAGACTTCGCGCTTCATCGGACTACGTTTAACGTTTAGATATGAGCGGTGTGGATCTCCAGCCAGGGCCGCCACAGCCCCAACAATCTCCCAAGTAGTAAGGTCAGCTAACAAATGATCAGCAATAGCTTCACCTAACTCTAACACCAATGTCGTACAGAGATTGGCAGCCCAATAGCCTTTTTCAGTTAGATTACCCTTCTCTACGTAGCCCAGAGTTTCCAATCCACGCAACGCGAGCTCCAGCGCTTGCCCCTGGCGTGCCTCGATGTCGTCTGCTTCTCGCTGACCTCTTCGGTAGCGCTTATCTACCCGCTTGCGCTGCTCCGAGCTCAAATTTTGATTAGAAGAGGACTTCTCAAACTCTGCGCTCACAGAAGCGCGAACGCGCTCGGCATCTTTCCAATCTAAGAAGGCTGCCAAACTCTTGGATACGGTAAAGCGTAGGTCATCCACATTTCTAAACTTAAGTAGGTTGAGCATAGTCGAGGGTGCCGCAAAGTAGGCCGACCTTAGCGGCTCAGGCGGACTACCGGCGACACGATGCAAGACCCGCGCATCACAAAAAGGGCCCGGCGCGATTAGGCAAATTCCAACCGCATCCTTACCTCGCCGCCCAGCGCGACCGGACATCTGCTGGAACTCAGCGGCACTCAAAACATCGAAGCCTTCCATGCCACGTTTGCTATGCGCAGTAACCACCACTGTGCGGGCCGGAAAGTCGACCCCGGCTGCGACAGTGCCTGTCGCTACAAGCAAGCGCAGCATCCCACGACTCATCAATTCCTCAAGCACCAACCTCCAGATCAACAACTGACCGGCATGATGAGCCCCGATACCAGTTGATATCAAAGCCGGATACTGTGGGTATGTAGTCAACACCTGTTTGTCGAGGCCGTACTTTTCAGCAATTGCCAGAGCTTCTCGCTCAAGTGCTGCCCGCTGCTCTTGGTCCAACTGGGCTGAACGAGATTGCTCGGCGCGCTCAACATCGATATCGCACTGCCGCCTGGAAGTCCTAAACAGGATTGCTGGCAGCAAGTTGTCTCGCTCCAACAAAGCTAAGATCTTATTGACCGGAAATTCACCAAACATTAGCGCCCTCGCCCAAACCGACTACGTTTTCCACGTCGCCCACGGCGCTCAAATGACCTCCCATCGCGACCCCGCCCTCTCAGGCGCATGCCACTGGCATCCAGCGATAAGGAACCATAAAATTGCTGCACTTCCCGTATAATATTACCGCGCGAGTCAGCAAGCGGCATAGGGCCGAATTCCGGATGCAAAAAACCATAACGTAATTCCACCGGTCGCTCGCGCTTAATTACCACGTGACAGGTGCGCTGGCGCACACTCTGTATCCACTCACTAATCTCAGCATAATTAGAAATAGAGGCAGACAACATCAGTAATGTTGAGCTGGAGGGCGTTAAAATAATACTTTCTTCCCATACTGGCCCGCGCTGCTGATCGCTAATGAAGTGGACTTCATCCAGAATCACTAGCCCGTAACGATCCTGTGAGCGATATAATTCGTTACGGTAAATTTCCGTTGTAGCAACAACAACATCAGCATCACCATCAATTTTGCGGTCACCAGTCAAAAGACCAACCTTGTGGCGGGGAGCGAACTTTGATTTTAATTCCGCAAATTTAGTATTAGACAATGCCTTTAAAGGAGTTGTGTAAACTGCACGCAACCCGAGCGCTAGAGTTGCCTGAATTGCCTCCATCGCAATATAAGTCTTGCCTGCCCCAGTTGGAGCCACCACCAGTGTGTCCTGGCCATCCACAACTGACGAGATCGCTTCCTTTTGGAAGTCATCGGCAACGAAGGCAGCCTGTTGAGGTACTCCAATCCCGCGCAAAAACTGCCGCCTAATATCATCGATGTATTTATTGGTGCTCATGCAAACTCATAACGACAACGAACAAATGTCTGCACGTGCGGGTGGCGAAATACCGCCAACTCATCAAGCGCACCATCAAAGCAAATCGACCCATCGAACAAAGCCGCCACACGTTGTACAATAGGAAGCAAGCGACGCAGATCATGGCTTACAATCAAAGTAGCTGGCTTATATTCATTGTACATTTCGACAATCAAATTCATAATTACGCTACTAGCCACCGGATCGAGACCAGCGGTCGGGTCATCCAGCAATAATACTGATGGCCTAGCTACAAGCGCTCTCGCCAGCGATACCCTACGGCGCATTCCACCACTAAGTTGGGCCGGAATCTTGAAGGCAGCCTTTGTCAGCCCAACTCGCGCAAGTATCTCACTTACTTTAGCTCGTACCTGTTCCTGAATATCTTCGGGCTGGGTGTAGAGCGGCACCCGCCCCCCCACCAAAGGGAATGCAACATTATCAAAAACTGTGAGCGAATCGAATAAGGCGCCCTCCTGAAACATCAAACTGCGACTTTCAGTATCAACGCGTAATGCACCGCCCGTGGCCTGCAAAACATTACCAAGAATTTTCAATAGTACACTCTTGCCGCCACCACTGGGACCAATCAAGCCAACCAACTCCCCGGCACCCAGGCGCAGATCAACACCCCGCAGCACAGCGTGACCATCAAACGAATGCGAAATATGTTGAGCATCTAGCATGAAGTCACGCAGCCTGCCACGCTTGAAACGGAATAGTTCCGATCCTCAAGCCGAGCCCGAACACCTTGGATAATATCTAACTGCTCGGCCAAAGTACTCGCGCGGCAAATATCCTTACGCCAATCGTAGCCACGGCACATTTGCGTGACAAGCTGCTTAAATCGCCCTACCACCGCGCGATCGGGAAACTCTTCACGCAGAAGTTCGATATATCGCCACAGCACATTAAGTACTAGCGCAGGAGAACGACGGAGATCTGGAACGGCCTGCCCTCGAACAACGGAAAAGACAAAAGGATTCTCCATCGCGGCGCGCCCGATAAAAAGACCAGCTATTTTCCCGCGCAGACGGGTTTCAGCGCTAGCCCTATCACAAACGTCGCCGCTTCCTAAAACCGGGATAGAGACCTGTTCAGCGATACGCTCGACGACGCTCCAGTCTGCCAATCCCCTATACAACTGCGCCCTGGTCCGACCATGAATAGCCAACGCCTCAACCCCCTCCTGTTCACACATTCGTGCAATTTCGAGGGCGTTCTGACTTTCCTCGCACCAACCAGAGCGCATCTTTAATGTTAACGGAATTGAAACCGCCTTGCGCACCGCCGCTATAATCTTTTGCAAATGCTCAGGCTGTCGCATGAGCTCGCAGCCGCCTCCGCGCTTGACTACTTTAGGAGCGGGACACCCACAATTTATGTCCACCAAATCAGCGCCACAATCCTGAACCATCAAGGCCGCATCGCGCATGCGATCAACGTCATACCCAAAGATCTGCACCCCGTACGGGCGCTCATTTTCATGAAATCGCATCATGTCGCGACTGCGCTGCGACTGACGAGTTAGTCCTTCGACAGAGATAAATTCGGACACCACCAAGCCTACATGGCCGGGATTTAGCTCTTTAATCAACCGGCGAAATGGTGAACAGGTAACACCACTCATCGGCGCCAAAACTAAGGCCGGAGCGATCGACAAATGACGGAGCTGATAGCTACGATCCATGCACCCGTCGCCCCTGACCGAGACAATTTCTTACGTGTTTAGCTAGGTCCTCAATTGTGAAAGGCTTCTGCAAAAAATCCAATCCGCCATTCGCCAAGATGCTCTTAACCGCGGCTTCAGAGGAGAATCCACTAATCACCAAAACTTTCACCAACGGATCGAGCTTCTTTAGTTCAAAAAAAACTTCGTCACCCGATTGATGCGGCATAATCATGTCAAGCAAGACCAGGTCAAATCCACCACGACGAGCGCGGTACTTCTGTATCGCTTCTGTGCCACCGCTGGCGACCTCTACGTCATACCCAAGATGTTGCAAGCTAACCAGCAGAACATTGCGTACTGGATACTCATCATCCACTACCAATACGCTCTCTGAGCCTCGCTGAAGAGGCAATAGTCCTGGTTGCTCCGCTCGATCACGCGCGTCCTCTGACACCATTGGCAGATGGACTGAAATTGTTGTGCCCTTGCCCACCACCGAGTCAACCACGATCGCGCCGCCGAAAAGCTCAACAATCTCTCGCACCACCGCTAATCCTAATCCAGTTCCCTTATCCTTCTTGGTTGAGAAGTAAGGCTCGAAAATCTTAGCTTGAATCTCTTTGGGCATACCGTGGCCATTATCGGCAACTGATAGGCGCACATACTCTTTGGATGCCCGATCGGCGCCACCAAAAGCGCGCTCCAGCTCTCCCTTATCAGTTACAGATTGCGCACTTACTCTAATCTGCCCCTGCTCTCCAACCGCATCACGCGCGTTAACAATCAAGTTCACCAACACCTGCGCAAGCTTGCCTTCAACTGCCAATACGCGTACTGGTCGATCAGGGACGGAAAATTCAAGCGTATAGTTTGGAGAAATTGCTCCACGCAACAACTTGCAAATGCTGCGCACTAAATCACCAATATTTACTTCGCTGACCTTTTCAGCCCCATCCAATTTGGAGAATCCGAGGATCTGCTGCGTTAGGGCAGTTCCCTTACGAGCGCCATCTTCTATAGCGCCAAGGCTCTCCACGTGATCCCCACTCTTTGGTAGAATCGTTTTGAGGTAGGTGACGTGCCCCAAAATGCCGGTAAGCACGTTGTTAAAATCATGCGCTACGCCGCCAGCCAGCATGCCGAGCGTATCAAGGCGCTGCGCGTGAAAACTGTGAAGAGTTGTATTCTTCGAAATACCAGACAATACCCGCACTAGGGCATAGTCGGGAGACAATCTGTGGATCGAAAGTTTAACGGCAAAGCGTGCTCCATTTGTAAGAGCGAACTCGGAAGCGCACTCCCCTTGACGCAGCACCGGCGCCTGCGGCCAAAAGGTATCTAGTGCTAACACCGCGGCCTGAGCATCCTCTAAACCCAAAAAACCGGTTAGAGCCTTATTGGCATAGCACAGTTCATTTCGTGGTCCGACCACAAAAATCGGCTCACGGAAGCACTCCAGCATCGCGCAAGCAACTTCTGATGGCAGGTTGGGCATAGGAAAAATTTGGAAATTCTAAGTGTTAACAAGCCCAGCTAAGGGCACAAAACAAAACAAAATTCTAGCATCTTAGCTAACTGAACACACTATTGGAGCCAATAGCTGCTATAAAGCAGCTGAGGCTTCACTTTTTTGTGGACAGGTCGGCCAGGACTAGTTAAATACGAACTAGTAATCATTTCAAGATTTTGCCAGGCTTGGCACTCTTACGGAAGCTAAAAAGTGGATCCACTCGCTCACCTTCCGAATCTCAATAATTGGCTTTTAGCTGCGGTCTCCGCATTTTCTGTTGTGACGAATATTGTCGGGGTTTCCCGCAGTCTAGAGGCAGCATGAAATATATGGGGTTTTCTCGGCTAATACGCAACAAAGCAGGCTGCTGTTGAACTTAGCCCGGTGACAAGGAGTTAGGAGTATGACCGACAGTGAAGAAGTTAGACGCATGAAGGGTCTCGTGAAGTGGTTCAATGACGCTAAGGGGTTCGGCTTTATTGAACATCCAAGCGGCAGAGATGTATTCGTTCACTATTCAGTAATTGAGACCGAAGGATTTCGGACCCTCAAAGATGGAGAAGAAGTAGAATACGAGATTAAAGAAGGCCCAAAGGGTCTTCACGCCATCAAAGTGCAGCGCACGGTAAAACCGACTCCGCGCAAGAACACCATCAGCCCAGTCCCGGGTGTTCGCGCTAACGGTGGAGCGGAAGAAGAGACCAGCGCGAGCTTAGAGGAAGAGATAGCGACTTCGGACGATCTCAACTAGCACTGCTAAGCGTTGCGTTTGAATTGACTCTGGTCTGAGCACCAACAGACTCAAGCACATTTAGTGCGATTGAGTGCTTTTTTCGCTTTTCCAAATTCTTCACCGCTAGCTGCCCACAAGCAGCATCAATATCCTGGCCCTTAGACCAGCGGATCGTGGTGTTTATGCCTTTACGGGTAAGCACATCCTGCCAATGCCGCACATAATCTTCGCTAGGCGTCTCAAAGCCCAGGCCGGCGTTGGTGTTATAAGGAATCAAATTTATCTTGGCCGGTAGTCCAGCCACTAATTTGGGGAGGCGCCTAAGGTCATCAGCCGAATCATTGACCCCATGCAACATGACATATTCGATTGTTAGTTTCTTTCGTCCCTTAACAGGCAGCGCCCGCAAAGCTCCAATCAAGCGCTCAAGCGGAAAAGCCTTCGTGATGGGCATCAGCTCTTCACGTATCTCATTAGTGGTAGCATTCAGGGAGATTGCTAAATTTACATCAACACCACTGGTGCCAAATTTTTCTATAGCCGGGACCAATCCAACAGTTGATACCGTGATCTTACGAGGCGAGATAGCAAGACCTTTTGGATCTACCAACACACTAAGCGCGCGCATCACATTATCAAAATTATGTAGCGGTTCACCCATGCCCATGAACACGATATTCTGGAACATGTCGTCAAAGTTCTTGGCGTCCTTCACCACCCCCAGAACTTGCCGTAATATCTCCGATGTCGCCAAATGCCTATGAAAACCCATCGTAGCGGTGCGACAAAAAGCACACCCCATACCACAGCCAATCTGCGACGAAACGCACAACGTCATGCGCTTGGGCTGCTTGATCATTACTGACTCAACGGCTCCCCCGCGATCAACCCCGAAGAGATACTTTCTGGTCCCATCGTTTGAAATCTGACGCGATAGAACTGGCGCCTCAGGAATTCGAAAAGCTTGAGCCAAGTTTTGACGCAGCTCGCGCGCAATATTGGTCATCTGCGCAAAGTCCTGCACCCCCTCACGGTAAAACCACTGAAAGATCTGTTCAGCGCGATAGGCTGGCGCTCCGAAACGCTCCTTTAGAAAGGCTGCTAATTCAGCACGATTGAACGATAGTAAGTCTACCCCCTCCGACTGGGAACCCTCTACCTGTGGCTGCGAGGATGTCGGTTGTTCAGAGTCAGTCAGACTTTCCACCTATCTCATCAGTTCTGGAAAGAACTGCCCGATTTCGACTTTTGCATTTTCTAAACTGTCTGAACCATGCACAGCGTTCGCGCTTATGCTATCTGCAAAATCAGCGCGAATAGTTCCCTTTTCAGCCTTCTTAGGATCGGTAGCGCCCATCAGTTTACGATTCAACGCAACAGCCCCTTCTCCTTCCAATACAGAAACAAGTACCGGCCCGGAAGTCATATAGGCCACTAGCTCACCAAAAAATGGTCTTTCCCGGTGAATGGCATAAAACTGTTCTGCCTCCTTCTGCGAGAGTTTCTTCATTTGGGCAGCGATCACGCGCAAGCCAGCATCCTCGAAGC
>JAIBBV010000080.1 GCA_019694465.1 Oligoflexia bacterium | reverse complement strand
TAGTTTAACTTGTATCGTTAGAGAGCCCATCTATTCGGGGTTGGTGTCAGGTATTAGCGATTTAACTTTCGTAATTTAATATCTACCAACCCCATAACGGGCTGTTTCCAGAGCGTCTCCCATTAGTTTTTGTCAAACAATCATTGACTGAATTGGTGTGAGAAGATTTTTTCGAGTGCTAGCGTACGATGCGCCTTTAGCCGCGCTCCAGAATGTGCTCAAATGCATAGACAAGTAGCGGACGTGGCGCCAATTTTTTTGATCCTAAGCTTAGTGGAGATACAGTCATGATCGGTGGCCTTGGAGATGTCGGTAAGATTCCCGAATTGCGCAAGCGTATTCTATTTACGCTTGGAATGTTGGCGGTGTATCGCCTCGGGGTTTATGTCTCAACTCCCGGAATAAATGTCGAGGCGCTACGAAAGCTTTTCGATACAGGCGATGGCACGCTCTTCGGTTTAGTAAATATGTTTTCCGGTGGAGCGCTGGAGCATTTCTCTATTTTCACCCTCGGAATCACGCCCTACATAAGCGTGTCGATTATTTTGCAAGTGCTAGCTCCTACCATTCCTGCTTTAGAGCAGTTGAAGAAAGAAGGAGAGGCGGGGCAACGAGTAATTACACGCTACACGCGTTATGGAACTATTTTATTGGCGCTCTTCCAAAGTTACATGATTTCTTTAGGTATGGAGAAGCAGGGCTTGGCGCAAGTGCCGGGCTGGTCCTTCCAACTTATGACCATGGCCACGTTAACCGCAGGTACATCTTTTATTATGTGGTTGGGTGAGCAGATAAATGAGCGTGGAATTGGCAATGGCATCAGCGTAATTATCTTTGCTGGTATCATAGCGCGCATGCCGCAGGTATTGGTAGAAACAATTGCCTTGTCACGAACAGGTGAAATTTCTCCGTTGGCAGTCTTGTTCTTGGCCTTGTTCAGTATTGCTTCGACAGCGGCCATTGTATTTGTCGAACGCTCGCACCGCCGCATTCCAATTCAGTACCCACGCCGCATGGTAGGCAAGCACATGGCGCAAGCCCAGACCACCTATATGCCACTTAAACTGAACATGGCAGGAGTTATTCCCCCAATTTTTGCATCAGCCTTTCTTGTTGTGCCTGCGACAATTGCTAGCTTTAGCGGCAGCGAAACTGTGCAAGAGTTCATGCAGTACGTACACCCAGGTTCTTGGCTGTACACTCTTATCTTTGTAACATTGATTATTCTGTTCAGCTTCTTCTACACCTCAGTCATTTTCAATCCACCAGAAGTGGCGGAGAATTTGAAGAAGCACGGTGGCTTCGTGCCGACAGTGCGTCCTGGTAAGCAGACAGCTGATTACTTCTATGATGTGCTAAATCGCATGACGATCTGGGGCGCGTTGTATATCGCGGCAGTTTGTGTTGTGCCGCAACTTGTTTACTTACACTTTGGCGCCACTGCTTTTGCGCATGTCTTCGGCGGAACGGCAATTTTGATTGTTGTTGGTGTCACGCTTGATACTGCTTCACAGATCGAGTCACACATTGTCGCGCGCAACTATGAGTCTTTCATGAGCAAGAGCTCCAAACAGCGTGGCGGGCTGGGTTCTATGTCCCACATGCGTTCGCGGCTACTGCGCAGATAATTGCGAAGAACAGTTTTCCTGAAACCTACAGGAGGATCCTATGCGATTGATATTTCTTGGACCACCGGGAGCTGGAAAGGGAACTCAAGCGGCATTAATTTGCAAGCGTGGTGCTGTTCCGCATGTTTCAACTGGAGAAATGATGCGCGCAGCGGTTGGCTCAGGTAGCGAGCTCGGCACGCGTGTGAAAAAGTACCTGGATGCCGGTGAGCTTGTGCCGGACGCGGTGGTGATAGATGTAATTCGAGATCGCCTCAGCAAAGCTGATTGCAAGCAGGGCTTCCTGCTTGATGGATTTCCGCGCACAGTTGATCAGGCGCAGGCATTGACCAAGCTTTTGTCTGAACTAAAGATGCCGATCACGCATGTCTTAGAATTAAAAGTGCCAGATGCTGTTCTGCTCGAAAGAGTGCGCAAGCGCGGCGAGCAAGGCTCTGGTAGAAGCGACGACACAGAGGAGGTCGTAGCGAAGCGGCTCCAGGTTTACTGGAAGCAGACAGCACCAGTTACTCAGTATTATAGAAGTGTGGGTACAGTGCACGAAGTGGATGGGCTTGGGACAGTCGATGAAGTTCTTGGCAGAATTTCCAAAGTTTTGGGCTTAAAGTAGGGCAGCGATTCTCCTCCTAAGCGTGGAACTCCAAAATCGATTCTTATTGATGAAAATGACAGTTGCTCAGTAATAGTGCGTAACAAGCGGTCTCATAAATTCTGAAGGCAGGACCCGCTTTGTATCGCGAGCCCGATTTTTTGGGCGTGACAATCTACAAACCCAGCTCTAGGGCATTTTTGTCGCACGCTCTAAACTGGTTCCATCTTTTTTATTCAGTGTGCGCTAGATCCTGAATAATTCGCAGTTTGCTGGTACGGAGCAGAGGCGCGAGACCATTGCTTTGAAAGCTGATATGGCAGCATTAGGCGGGCTTTTCTCCGCATGGTTGGGCCCACCCTGTAGTCAAAATTGGCTGCGGTGAGGGAGCTTGGGGGTGGCACGCAAGCCTATCAAGCTAACTTATTGAAATCACAAGGGGTGCTGTTTCTGCCTGCTTAGCCCCAAAATCCTATTTTTAGTGAGTGTTGAAGGATAATTGGCCTTGGATCTATTGAGATTAGTTCAGGGACCAGTTAGTATACTTCGCTCTCACTTATGCGCCAGGAAGCTATTTATCATGGCGCTGCGCCTTCTTACGTAAGTAGGGGAGGCGGACGTGGACGCGACCACCGAGGGTTTGAAAAGGTGCTGACTTACTCAAAGTAAGTCACATGTACTGCAAACTTCCGAAAGCCAAAGAAAATTTGGTTCGTTGGTGTTGAAGAGTTTTGCTCTTAGTTGCGACTCTGTCGAGGGATTTTTTTTGAAGAAGTGCTGAAAGGAGTGTGCCTTGAAAGTTCGAGCGTCAGCAAAACCGATTTGCGCTTACTGCAAAGTCATCCGACGAAAAGGAAAAGTCTATGTTGTGTGCAAGCGTACGCCAAAACACAAACAGAGACAGGGATAGGGTGCAGTCAATCGGACAAAGTCGTTGAAGAAAGGAAATAGATAACATGCCACGCATTGCAGGTGTTGATTTACCGAGAAACAAACGAGTTGTTGTTGGGCTCGGGTATTTGTATGGCCTTGGTCGCTCACGTGCCGAAGAGATTTTGAACGAAGCGAAAATCAGCTTCGATACGCGCACTGATAACCTGACTGAGGATGAAGTTGCGCGTATTCGCTCAATTATTGAATCACGATTTAAGGTCGAAGGTGATTTGCGTCGTGAAGTGCAGCTTTCTGTGAAGCGCTTGATGGACATGGGCTGCTTTCGTGGCCTACGTCATCGCAAAGCATTGCCGGTGCGCGGTCAGCGTACTCGCACAAATGCTCGTACTCGTAAGGGCCCACGTAAGGCTCCTGTTACGGGTAAGAAAGCTCCGACCAAGAAATAGTTTTCAATAGCTGGAGGATAATAACTTTGAATACCACGAATACTCCTGAAACAGCCGCCAAGCCGGCCGCACGTAAGAAGAAGACAAAAAAGAGCGTTCCTGTTGGCGTTGCTTTTGTGCACGCCACTTTCAACAATACGATTGTGACGATTACTGATCCTTCGGGCGCTGTGATCGCATGGTCTAGCTCTGGTGCGAATGGATTCAAGGGTTCGCGTAAGTCGACACCATTTGCAGCGCAGATGGCGGGCGAGACAGCGGCACGTAAGGCCAAAGAGGCTGGTGTTCGCTCGGTTACAGTTTATGTGAAGGGACCTGGTTCGGGACGTGAGTCTGCTCTGCGTGCTTTGCATCAAGCAGGGCTTGGCATCACTCTGATCAAGGATATTACTCCTATCCCGCATAACGGCTGTCGTCCACGAAAGAGCCGTCGAGTATAAAGTTTTTGTTCTACAAGGGTTATTATGGCTAAGTATTGCGGTCCAGTTTGTCGTCTGTGCCGACGTGAAGGCGAGAAGCTGTTTCTCAAGGGCGATCGTTGCTACACAAATAAATGCGCTATCGAGCGTCGTGAAGGTGCTCCAGGGCAGCATGGTAAGGGTCGACAGGGGCACTCTGACTTTAAAGCTCAGTTACGCGAGAAGCAGAAAGTTAAGAGAATTTTCGGCATGCTCGAGCGTTCTTTCCGCTTGGTTTATGAGCGCGCCACTAAGTCCAAGGGCGTAACCGGAACTGAGCTACTCTTAAGTTTAGAGCGTCGCATTGACAATGTAACTTATCGCCTTGGTTTTGCTGCTTCGCGTCGCTTGGCGCGCCAAATGGTAAGCCACGGCTTGGTGCTCGTTAACGGAAAGCCCATGACTATTCCGTCAGCGATGCTAAAGGCTGGTGACATCGTCGAAGTTCGAGAGAAGAACAAGCAGAACGCTGGTGTTGCTGCTTCAATGGCAGCTGCTGAAAGCCGCGTCATCCCGGAGTGGTTGAGCCTTGATAAGGCAGGGGTGAAGGGAACAGTCAATGCGTTGCCAACTCGTCCCCAGATGTTGCAGGGTGTCAACGAGCAGCTGATTGTTGAGTTGTACTCGCGCTAATTTGAAATCGTCGCATTTTTTGCAAAGAGAGATAGATCCATGAAAAAAGTGAGCCTGCGAGACCTGATGAAGCCAAAGAGAATCGAAGTCGAAGGTGCAACCTCCGACGATCGGTATGGTAAGTTCATTGCTGAGCCGCTCGAGCGCGGATTCGGTATGACTATCGGAAATGCTCTGCGTCGCGTCTTGTTGTCCTCGCTGCAGGGCTCAGCCATCACCTCCTTACAGATTGAAGGAGTGATGCATGAGTTTTCTACCATCCCAGGCGTTATCGAGGATGTTACCGAGGTAGTTCTTAACCTTAAGGAAGTAGTTGTTCGCCTTGAGGATAAAGAAGAAGCTCGCTTACGCATCGAGGCTACCGGACCTTGTGAGGTTACGGCGTCGATGATGACAGGCGATCCTTCGGTATCGATAGTAAACCCACATACGCACATCGCCACTTTGTCTGAGGGCGCAACCCTTAAGATGGAGTTGGTGGTAAAGGTTGGACGTGGCTATGTTCCGGCTGATAAGAACAAAGTTGACGATGCCCCGATGGGATCAATCTTTATTGATTCGCTATTTTCGCCGGTGCGTAAGGTTAATTTCTCTGTCACAAACGCTCGTGTTGGTCAGCGTACCGACTACGATAGCTTGGTCATGGAGATCTGGACGAACGGCAGCATTGATGCCCGTTCGGCTGTAGCTCAGGCTGCGCATATTCTTGTCGATCAGCTTGGACTCTTCGTCGGTGAAGGCTTAGTTGTAGAGCGCGAGGAGCCTGTTATCAGCGAGCCGAAGAAGAAGCTTAATGAGAACTTGTTCCGTCGCATTGATGAGATCGAGCTTAGTGTTCGCAGTGCAAATTGCCTTGAGAACGCCGACATCAAGTACATTGGTGAGTTGGTGCAGAAGACAGAGGCGGAAATGTTACGTACCAAGAACTTTGGCCGTAAGTCTCTGAACGAGATTAAGGAAATTCTCTCTGAAATGGGTCTAGCACTTGGAATGAAGCTGGATGAATTCCCAGCCCGTCGCGAGTTGGACTCGATGAAGGAGCAGACCGATCATTAGTCGGTTAGGTAGTTGTTTATTGAGAATGGTGAGCTATGCGTCACGGAACCGGTTATAGAAAATTTCAGAAGTCTGCTGCTCATACCAGAGCTATGCTGCGTAATTTGGCTACATCCTTGGTAGTAAATGAGAACTGCGAGACCACGGTTGCGAAAGCAAAAGAAGTGCGTAGGGTAGTTGAAAAGCTCATCACCTTGGCTGGCACAGATAGCCTGGCTTCGCGCCGCCAAGCCTACTCGTTCCTTATGAATAAGGGCGCGGTGCAGAAGCTTTTTACAGATATTGCGCCTCGCTTCAAAGGGCGAAATGGCGGATATACGCGTGTTATTAGGAGCCGTAGCCGTCATGGTGACGCAGCTGAGTTGGCTGTAGTTGCCTTCGTAGAGCAGAAGACTGCAACTAATAAGAAAGAAGCGGCTGCCTCCTAGTATTTCGTCCTGAATGTTTTTCTACTAGGGCTGCGGAGCGTGGTACGTTTCGTAGAGAGGGCTTTTTATTGAAAAAGCTTTGGTTTTGCTCATTTTCTTGGACGAAACACTGTGTCGTTTTGCCTCTCTCCGGTCGGCGCTAGTGCGGCGAATGAGCGAGTCAGAATGAAATAACCTATTAGACGCGGCACTAGTCTGGGGTTGGCTGCATGAGTGTGCTACGCCCGCGTCTCCGGTAAAGTACAGGAGAAGCGGGCGTTCGTGTATTTAAGAGGAGATTCCGTATGGGAATGTTTTCAGGCAAGCGCATTTTGGTTTTAGGGGTAGCTAACGAGCGCAGTATAGCGTGGGGTATAACAGAGGCTTTGCACCGCGAGGGTGCAGAACTAGCGCTAACTTACATGAATGAAGCCATCGAGAAGCGCGTTAGGCCGCTGGCAGAAAGTATTCAATGCACTAACGTCCTGCCATGTGATGTACAGAAAGATGCCGACCTGGACCAGCTTTTTGCGGAGCTTGAGTCGCGCTGGGGACGTGTAGATGGAGTTGTTCATTCCCTAGCTTTTGCCGACCGTGAAGACTTGCAGCGTCCCTTTGCGCAAACGAGCCGTGAGGGTTTCCGCTTGGCGCTTGATGTTTCGGCCTATTCCCTAATCGCTTTGGCAGGTCGGGCAGAGAAACTTATGACACAAGGAGGCGCTTTGCTTACCCTTTCCTATGTAGGGGCTCAGCGTGTAGTAGAGAATTATAACATCATGGGTGTTGCCAAGGCTGCGCTTGAGGCTAGTGTTCGATATCTAGCAGCAGACCTGGGGCCAAAAAATATAAGAGTAAATGCTGTCTCGGCTGGTCCAATTAAGACGCTCGCTGCTTCGGGCATTCCGCATTTTAAGGATCTATTATCGGCATTCGCGCAGCGTGCGCCTTTACGCCGGAATGTTTCGCAAGAGGATGTGGCCCAGGCAGCGCTTTTCTACCTGAGCAATATGAGTTCTGGTATTACAGGTGAGGTCACGTTTGTTGACTGTGGCTTCAATGTCCTTGGCGTTTAGTAAATTGTTCCTCTCTGCGCGAAAGACCAAGCTTTGTTTCCAGCCAGTGAAGAATACTTTTTGAAAGAAGCGCTAGTGGGAGATTGTGCATGGATACCGCTGAACTGAACGCACTTGCCGCAGCAGTTATGGTGGAGGGCTTGGGGCCTGACGCGGTAGTTGAGGCCATCGAAAAGTACGCCCTGGGTTTTGATGCCTGGTTTAATAGTCGGGAAAAGCTGTTCGCCAGTGATAAAAGCGAGACCACTGTCGCGGAGCTACGCAGCGTTGTGGAGCAACATAATCGCGTATTGGCAGTTGCGCAAAATATGCAGGGCAAGACTGCATTGGACCTAAAGGGATTGCGTCAGCGCGGCAAGTCCATAATGGCCTACACTGACCATTTGCCAAGGCGGGTAAGTGTGCATGCCCCACGTAAGGGGTAGCACGTTTATTAGAAGACGTGGGCCTAAGGCTGTAGAATATTATTTGTCTGGCTGTGCGCTATATGTGATCCTTGGCATGGTCGAAGTGGAGAATGCTTATGAAACGGTCTTTGTTGCTGACACTGATGGGAATATTGAGTGGCTGTGGTTACACCTTTCAAGGGGGAGGAAGTGTTCTTCCCTCAGATATTAAGCGCATTAGTATCCCCCAAGTACAGAACAACACGACTGAGTCTGGCTTGTCCTCCGTTATGACCGAAGCGCTGCGTGATCAGTTTGAGCGCTTTGGTGTTCTCACGGTAGTGGATGACGCATCCGAGGCCGACGCAGTATTGCGCGCCAAAATTGTGCGGGTTAATCGCGAATCTCGTACTGGCACATCTCGCACTGACACAGCACTACAATTCGATACAGTTTTAACTATTGCAGCAGAGTTGCAGAAGGTTTCGGGGGCGATGCTTTGGCGTGACAACAGTATCAGCGTATCGCGTGCCTTCGGCACAACAAGTGGATCCGTTGTTACATCCTCTTCTGACTTTGCTTCAGGTGGATTAAGCGCTTCTGATCTTGGGGCATTGGAGAATAGAGAAATCGCGCGTGGCCAGGAGCAAGAAGCCCTGCAAATGCTAGCTGAACAAGCTGCGCGACAGGTTTATGATGAGGCAGTGGCGCCAGATTTCTAGAGTGTTGTGCAATAGAAATCCCGGAGCGGTAGTTCTAGGCCCAGCCTCATTTGCACACTCTGTGCGTTCTGTTGGTTTTAATTACCTACATTAATGTCTGACGCTGGTTGTTAGATCGAATAGCGACTATTGCATCTGAGCACAGGCGTAT
>JAIBBV010000036.1 GCA_019694465.1 Oligoflexia bacterium | reverse complement strand
AACACCGGAGCCTGAATGGCTTTAGCCATATCAGTACAGTAAATCGAAGTTCGACTCTCACGTGGAGAGGCGGTGAATCCAACCTGGTTGTTAACAACGATATGGACTGTACCACCTGTGTCAAACCCATCCACGCCGGCAAAATTCAAAGTCTCCCAAGAGATGCCCTGACCGATAAAAGCAGCATCTCCATGGATTAGTATCGGCATGACGCTCGCACGCTGTGATCCGAACTCCAAATCCTGTCTCGCGCGAACTACTCCTTCAACTACTGGGTTTACGAACTCCAAATGAGATGGATTTGGTGTCAACTCTACCTGCACACTGGAACCGGAGGCAGTTCTATAAGCACTTGAGTAGCCCAAGTGATACTTAACATCACCGGCCCCAACTACAGCCGCCAAACTCTCATCCTCAAATTCAGCGAAGAGAATTTCGTATGGTTTGCCTGCAATGTGCGTCAGCACGTTTAAGCGACCACGATGCGCCATACCAATCACAACATGCTTCAGACCAGCGGCGGCTCCACGCTCAATGACGCAATCAAGGACTGGCAATAATGTTTCGCCGCCCTGGATCGAAAATCGTTTCGCGCCCACGTAGGTCTTATGTAGCTCAGATTCAAGACCTTCAGCCTCGACAAGCATCTTCAATAAGCGCTTTTTGCGAGAAAGCTCAAAATAGTTGGTGCCACGCCCAGTCTCTATGCGACTGCGAAGCCATTCTTTTTCTTGCGCGTTCAGCAGATGAGTGAACTCATAGCCTACACTCCCGCAATAAACTGATTGCAACGCGAGGACTAAGTCTCGCACTTTGCCGCGTCTCCCGACTCCAAAGCCAGACCATGGCAAGTCCTGCTCTAGCTCTGAACCAGAAAACTCAACAAAACTTGCTGAAGCGGTAGGGTTGTTAGTTCCCTTGCTGAGTGGGTTAATTTGCGCGTGCAGGTGGCCCTCGCTGCGGTAGCTCTCAACTAAAAGGGCTACGCGCTGTGCAAGCCCAAGATCGGCTGAAGCTACTAGCTGAATGCTGTGGCCATTCCCAGAATATGGGACCACCGATTCTGGCAGCTCAACCTCCAGGCCACTAAAAAACTCTGCCCAATCTGCTGGGACTGAGCCAGGGTCAGTTAGATAATTCTGGTACAGTTCCCGGGCATAGCCTGAATTCTGGCCAAACGACGCGAAAATTTCCTCAAGCGAGTGCATAAATCACTGAAAAATATGATTAACTACAGCAGCTTAGCCAGTCAGGCGAATAAAGGCAAGCTCGGGTGCCCCTCTATAGGACTCGGATTATATGGATATTTTCATGAGGCCAGCCCATGCTGCACAAGCGACCTGGAAATTTATAAATCTCACTACCTTGAAACCAGGGCCGTCAAAGCTGCTACTGTAACTGAGTTTAAGTTACCAGCTTGGGCCAAAACTGCAGCGCTGGTGGAACCACGAATACGCTCCCTTAACTTGTTGGCCAAGTCTTCCGCGTCTGATTCTTCACTTATACGTCCAGATTCCTCTGCAAAGGCCTTACCCGTTGCTTTTAGTAGCTTGATATTGTCCGCGATCAAATCGCGCGCCTCGGAAAGGGCTGAGAGATTCTTATCAATCTGGCCCTTTAGGGCCTTTAGATCTTTTAGTGTTCTATAGGCTTCAGCACGGGTGTCGATTGAACGCGAGTCAGCAAAAATTGAATCCTGCTGCTCGCCAGTGATTGGGTCATATTCATCAGGCGAAGAGCGCTTCAACTTCCTGCCTGTAGTGTAAAGGGGATTGTTTTCAATTCGATAAAGCTGTGAAGCTGCGCTCCCAGTCTTACTTACAAGCGAGCCCTGAATTCCGTAATCAACATTTACTCCATCTACGTTGAACGCCAGAGACAATCTGCTAACGCTGTCACTTGCGGTATATGAGAATACTGTACTGAAAGACTCGAAACTCGCAGCTATGCCATTAGCTGAGTTAATAGTTAACGCATCTGTGTCTTCATAGACCACCGTGCCGTGCCCGCCCACTGCCTCAAGTGTGGCAAAAGCCCCGACATTGGCGGATGCGATTTGGTTGAAATCCTGTGTATCGCCAGCATACGAATACACTCCATCCGAACCGACCAACGCCACATCGTGCTCGCCATAAAATCCGAGCGCTGAGACGTTTACTCCCGAGCTATATCCAGTGAAGGTGCCGTCTATGTCAAGCGTTCCAGTCTGAATTAGGACACCACGGCGCCCACTTGATGCATCTATCATTGCAACATAGGTGCCAGCGTTATTAATCGCGATATTACTTAAATCACTAGTACTGTATAGGTCTGTGGTAGTATAAGTTGCGGGATCCTGATCCACTGAGCCAAGTACTACCAATCTGGCTTCATCGTTAGTTCCGCCCCCACTATCATGCTGAATGTAGGCTACCTGTGAATTATCCTGGGTAAGCGATGCATAGTTAAACGTAAATGAAGCATCTGTGTTTGCAGTAATCTGCTGAAGCACGACCCCATTCGGGTCAACTAAGAATAGGTTTGGAGCCCCGGCTGCATTATGCCCTACCAGATCATCGGTTGAGCGAATCACGCTATAGCCATTGGTCTCATTCACAGCGATTAAAGTAATATTAGCACTGAGGCTTCCTGCGGCTATCCCTGTAGTACTTCCAACGGTGTTAGTTGTGAATAGAGAACGCACACCGGGGTTCTGATTTAAAATATTATCTGTATCAGAAAATACATTATTTACGGTCGTAATCTGGCCGTTGGAAATCCCCGAGTTTGTAATTTTAGTAAACTTAGTGCTCGAATCAGCGCTATGTGTATGAAATGCGCCAACGGGGATTCGCTCTTGCCCGCCGGCAACATACTCACTCGCCAGGGCATCATCGGTATTGGGAGTGATAAATTGACTAAACACATTGGCGATCGAAGAAGAGGTTTTGCTATCTAAGCCAACACTGCGAAAAACTTCTTCGAGCCCAGATTTGCTCAAGAATTCGTTGTCACCTGTGGTGGCATTTTTTACTATATTTCTAAATTCAGATGATAACTTGTGAAAGCGAATGTCTAGACTTTCACGTGCGCTTGAATTGGTAGAAATTAATGTTGCCTGCTTTGTTACATCGATAAGCTGACTGGTAACATCTCTCAACTGCTCTAGACTTTGCTCTGAGAGATTTACAAATGAAGCGGCAGTGCTTAATCCATCAATCGCGGTAGAAAATGTACGCGCTCCGATACGAAGGCCAGCAGCTAGTGAATCTTGTTCAGAGCTTGCGCCGGCCGTGCGTGGCGCTAGAGAAGACTTGGTCCCCACTCGCGTGAAGCGATCGAGAAAATCAGCGGTTAATACGCCAGTGAGGCCAATCCCTGCCATAGTTGGGCAAATCCGTTAAGACACAGCGCTACTGGCTTGAATGTCGGAAGGCTATTAGGAAAGTGTAGACTTGGTGGCTATTTAGCTGAATTACCAGGGGCGCAACGAGCTAACCACTTGAAACTGCTCATCTTGAACATTTAGGGCCTGCAAACTGGTAGGCGTTCAGCGGGGGCTACAATTGTCGCGATTCCAGCCGGCCTGGACGCTGATTTTTCCTTTATACTTCAGCTTTTCTGGTCAGCCCGGATTTGATCTACAAACCCACCCCCTGAGGGGTCGGTGGCACGATGTCCGTAGTGTCCAGGCATATGATATTCCCGTAAACACCTGACTGTTCTTAAGATAGGAGCTTCTGAACCCACTCCTTGAGCGCGCGCATGCCTGCCGTACCAACCTTATGCCCAACGTCGTCTTCCACCATGCTGACTGGGAAACCTAAGCCTTGGAGATGCTGAGCACCTTGGCGCGCCTTTGAAATTGGTAATATATCATCAGCCAAGCCATGCGCGATAAAAACAGGCGGGAGCTCCCCCTGCCCTCCAAGCTCCGTTGGCAATACAAAACCAGCCAAAAGTCCCACGCCACAGAATCTTTGCCGACTTTGCTGTAAAAGCACTGAGAGTAGCCCCGCCCCCTGAGAAAATCCAAGCGCCAGAATCTTTCGCGGCTGCAACTTATAATAATCAGAAAATTTTAATATGAATTGATCTAAGCGCCCAACCGCTTCTGCGGCCTTCTCCATAGGGCTTCCAGGACTTTCTACATTCCACCAGCTATAGCCTCCGAACTCATCAAAAAGATGCGCTTGAGGTGCTACAATCGTAGCCTGTTCAGGCAAGCAGCGACGGAATGTCCACATCACATCATAGGTGCCAGCTCTCCCATGCACCAATACAATTAGGGGCGCGGAAGGGTCGCTACAAAGGCTAAGTTTGTGCTCGAGGCCTAGGGCCTGAACAGCTTGCTGTGATGCTACCTGAATCATAGTAGAAAGCCTCACATGAGTACAAATTGATTGCAACAGATCGATGCATAGCGAGTTACTACCTACGCTATCGCTTGACATGTGAGGCACTCAGAAAGGGCCGAAGCGCCCCTCTAGATGACATTGAGAGCTCTTTGAGTCTGATTAGACAATTTTTGTTATGCGATCTAATTACTTCATGTGGCGACGAGCAACAATCAAAACCCTTGATGGATCGATATCCAAATGATTGCAGATTGATTGGAATGAAAATAGATAGTCCTCATCTGTATTGAGGAAAAACATTGCAGCCTCACGATGCGGCTCGCCAGGCTTACGCAAGTCCGACAACGCATTCAACAATACCGCCCGCAAAAGATTTCTTTCAGGCAGTGCCGGATCGTACGGAACTATATCGTCAAAAGCGACATCTATCGCAACATCATGGCCGTTTTCTTTGGTGCTCATTAAGTAAAACAGTCGGTTAATTAAACTAAGTTCTTTAGAGCGCGCGACAAAATGCGGGGCCTTCCTCTTTTGTGCCGCTTAGGGCTCGACAAAGCACTGGCGCCTCAATTCAATCAAAAAAAAACTTGGTAGAGGCTGAGGTGCAAGACCGGTCAGCAACAAGCATTTAACACAGCATCACGTACTCAAAATTAAGATGCGCCCAACCCACAACGGGCATGCGCTATTTTCCTCTATATTTGCCTGTAAAACCGCGTATTTTTGCCCTTAAGGCAGCCAGCAAATATCCCGATACTATAACTAGGAAAAATTCGCAGTGACTTGGTGCCAAACGCACCACATTAAGCCAAGGAGGGCTTATGAACGTAGAAAGGATTCGCATCGTGTCACCCTACGCCGAGCGCGAAGCGCAGCGTATAGAGCGCGACCATAAAAAGACGCTCCTCAAGGATGCAGTAACCCTAGAAGAAGACAAGGGTCGCAAAGAACACAGTGCCAAAGATAATACCGATGATTTGCAGCAAGAGGCTGACAAAGGTAAATTGCCTGGCCAGCCTAAATCAGAAACTCCGCCGCAGAATGTAGATATAGTGGCCTAAAGGCCCGCAACGAAACTGTCCTCGAAGCGCTCGCAAATGTTTAAGGCGAGGACCGTTTCGTACTACCAGAAGCGATGCAACCAAAGCTGCATTTACGCCTAATGCATAACGTCGTCGACCAAAAATGCCTTCGATCGTGGACGCCCGTCTTTGCTTTTACTCTCGTCGCTCTTTTGACGGAATGCGCCGGGGTTATCCAATAGATCGCGGCAAATGCGCCCTACTTCTCGTAGTTCGATTGGTTTGCTAAGACAGCGGTCTACTCCCAACTTTAGATACTTCTCAATGTCGAAAACAAAGGCTCTGCTGCTTACCAACACGATGGGCACTTGGGATAGCGCAGCTTCAGCACGCAGTGCTCCGATTACATCTTCGGGAGAACGATCAACTACGTTGTTATCGACAACGATCAAATTTACGCGGTTTTGAGTTGCGCATTGTAGCGCCTCCGACTTCGACTCAGCGCTCAAAACACGAAATCCTGCATGTGTTAAATATCTAACTAGCATTGAGCGCTCATCCTCGGCGCGTTGTACGATCATGACCAATTCGCCCTTACCGAGAGCCTCGGACTGTGATGTCTCTGTTTGCTCACGCATTGTCGGGTTATACTCGATCGACGGGAAGATCAACCAGAAATGCGAGCCCTGGCCCGGGACTGAAGAAAAGTCGATTATACCGCCATTCATCTCCGCCAAGCGTCGTGTTAGAGGCATTCCCAAACCAGTCCCCATTTGATTAATCGAATAGGAGTGCTCTACTCGCTCAAATGGGGCGAACACCTTGGAACGCTCACTTTCCTCTATGCCTACCCCACTATCTTTGACGCTAATACGAATCTTATTACCGGGTATACGCTCGGCCCAAACTTCAATTGCGCCGCCATCAGGGGTGTACTTAATAGCATTAGTGAGCATATTAATCAGCATTTGGCGGGCATGGCGCCGATCGCAGCTAATCGCTAAAACTTCTGCATTTCCGCGTAAGGTAAGCTTATGTTTTTTAGCGTCTGCCTGCGTGCGCACAACGCCACATAGATCCTGAAGAAATTCACCAAGTACTATTTCAACTTTACTTGGCGCCAATTTGCCGGACTCGCTCTTGGCGTAGTCGAGCACGTCGTTAATTAGTTCCAATAGGTGCTGGCCATTGGTGCGCACCATTTTTAGTGTTTCCAACTGGTCAGTGCTTACCGGCCCGCATAGACCATCCAGTACCAACTCGACAGCATTAAGCATAATACCAAGCGGACCACGTATTTCATGACTCAAATTTGCTAAGAAGCCAGTCTTGGCCTTCACGGACTCCTCGGATACTCGGCGCATGCGCACCAACTCGCCGGTATATTGTGCATTTATAAGCGCCAAGCTGCTCTGCAAGGCCAATAGGCGCATTATTTCTTGATCGCCGGAAGTTGGAAGGTTTCCCTTCTTAAGGGCCACTCGCAAACTACCCAAAATTGAGCCAGCAAATGAGATCGGATGAATCATCACATCAGGACTTGGTTTAGCCTCACTTTCGTCTAGAGCTCCTGATAGCATGGCCTGTGCGCTGGAGCGGAATGGTTTACCAAGCACAAACGAAGAATGATAAAGACCGGACTCTTTATCGAACAAAGCCAATTCAGCCGACTCAGCGTTTAATAGACGGAAGGCCAGTGCAACTATTCGCTCGAGAGTCTTGGATAGCTCCTCTTTGGAAGTAATTCGTTTTTCGATCAAATTAATTGAAAGCGAGCTGTTCTTACGGTCAACCTCCCTGATCAAACTTGTCAGTAGCGCCTCTAGCGACTTAAAGCGTGTATCTACTCCCATCGCACGCGCAGAGGCATTCATGCTCTGCTTCAAATCCTCGCGCGCAAATAGAAAAGTTAGGGCTAAGCTCCAGCCCAGCAAGTTAAGGCCGGCTACGATGTTAACGTTTAGCCAAGGTAACTGGAGTACCCCGTGCGGCCCAGAAAGGACTGGGATAACCGCCACGGCTGCGATGGCGACAAACAGGCAAATGCGCAATAATCTCGCCACGTTAAACAGAACCCCCATGCGCCATATTGGCGCGCCTCGAATGAACCTCTGTATCGGTCAATCGACCGAATCTACAAAGATCATGATACCTTATGCCTCATCTGCAAGCAAAAGATACTAGCAGCGGACTTTGCAATACCAAGCCATAGGTCAGTTTCGTCACCTATTCCCACTCGATTGTGGAAGGTGGCTTACTTGAGATGTCGAGCACCACGCGGCTGACACCCTTTACTTCATTGATGATGCGATTACTGGTGCGTCTCAGCAGATCTTGAGGCAAGTATGCCCAATCTGCAGTCATCCCGTCTTCAGAATGAACAGCCCGCAAGCCAATTGTTTGATCATATGTGCGCCCGTCTCCCATTACCCCGACGCTCTTTACTGGCAAGATAACAGCAAAACTTTGCCACAATTTCTCGTACCAACCCTCCGCCCTTATCTCCTCTAGGAAGATCGCATCTGCTTCGCGAAGGATTCGTAAGCGCTCCTCGGTTATCTCGCCTAACACTCGTACAGCCAAGCCCGGTCCAGGAAAAGGCTGCCGGCCCAATATTTCCTCAGGCATCTTGAGATCTCGCCCAATGCGACGAACCTCATCCTTGAATAACTCACGGAACGGCTCGATTAGCTTAAGCTTCATGCGCTCTGGCAAACCGCCGACATTGTGATGGCTCTTAATCGTAGCGGACGGCCCGCGCACCGACACGCTTTCTATAACATCCGGATAGAGGGTTCCCTGGACCAAGTGGGTCACATTTGGAATCCTATGTGCTTCCTGATCAAATACATCGATAAAGACGCGGCCGATAATTTTGCGTTTTTTCTCCGGGTCACTGACGCCACTAAGCTCTTTCAAGAACTGCGCTGAGGCATCCACCAACTTTACATTCAGTCCAAGCTCTTTAAGACGCTTGAATACCTGCTGTGCCTCATTCTTACGCAGCAGCCCGTTATCAACGAAAATACAATGGAGACGCTGCCCAATCGCCTTATTTATCAATACTGCAGCAACCGTGGAGTCGACCCCTCCGCTCAAAGCGCAAATTACATTCTGTTCTGGCCCAACCGTCCTACCGACATAGTCAATAGTCGACTGGATTACATCTTCGCCGGTCCAGTCACGGCTCAAACGCGCTACTCCGAATAAGAAGTTGCTGAGAATCTCTTTACCACGCGGCGTATGTACGACTTCAGGGTGAAACTGCACAGCATACATACGCTTTTCTGGGTTACCCATGGCTGCACTAATTTCGCCACTGCTTGTTGCAAGCAAGCGAAAACCTGGTGGGAGTTGGCTAACAAAGTCTCCATGGCTCATCCAAACACTTATCTTTTCTCCAGCCTGGAAGCCATTCAATATCCCCGATGGCTCGCTAATGTGGAGAGGCGCGTGCCCGAATTCCCGACTTGTGCCAGGCGACACTTTGCCTCCCAGGCAATGCGCCATAAGCTGCATGCCATAACAAACCCCCAAGGTTGGTAGTCCCAACTGTAACCATTGCGGATCAAAGGGGGGTGCATCCTCACCGCTCACACAGGCCGGCCCTCCCGATAGCACTAAGGCCTTAACCTCGCGTAAGTCAATTGAATCGGGCTTAACCGAGCAAGGCTTAATTTCGCTGTAAACCCCTAACTCGCGGGTTCGTCGAGCGATAAGTTGTGTGAATTGTGAGCCAAAGTCGAGAATAAGAACGTGCTGGCGCATGCTGAGCTACCTCTGAAACGTAGGAGCGATAGATTTCTACCAGATTCAAGGATTGGCGGCAAATTTCATACTGAGGGGGCGCTAGAGCTAATCTGTTAGATACACTAAGATGCAATAGTCGCTATTCGATCTGACAGACAGTGTCAGACATTAATGTAGCTAATTAAAGACCACAGAGCTTCGGTTAGGAAGCGGGCCTCCCCTTCAGTATTCATAAGACCGCTTCTAGCCCCTCCAAGCATAGGGCCCCACAGGCGACTACTCCACCCCTTCTACCGCCGCCTCTGTGCTGTCCGGCTCACTATCTTCAGGGCTGTGCCCTCGATGGCTCTTGCTAGTACGTTTGCGCAGCACTAAGCGTATATCCACGCCCAAGAACGAGAAGTGCTCTCGTAGAATATTCTTCAAGTAGCGCTGATAAGAAAAGTTAATACGCTTAGGATGATTTACGAAAAGCACTATTGATGGCGGCTCACAAGCAGTTTGTGTGGCGAAAAATAGTTTCACAGGCTCTCCGTGATATCCGGGTGGAGAATTATGCTCAAACGCTCGCGCCAAAACACGATTCAAGTCAGACGTTTTTACACGCACCCTGCGCGCCTCATACACCTCTTTAACTTTGTCAAAAACAGCCGTGCACCTGCGACCGGTTAGCGCCGAAACAAAAACAATTGGAGCATAGGCAGCAAATTTGAAGGCTCCATAAACCGCTCTCTCGAAATCCTTAACAGTGCGGTGGTCCTTTTCAACTGCATCCCACTTGTTGACCACAATAACCATGCCACGACCTCGCTCATGGATAAGGCCGGCGATGCGACAATCCTGTTCGGTGGGAATACCCTCAGTAGCATCGATCACCACCACTGCCACATCGCAACGCGCAAGCGCTCGTAGCGTTCGCATGTTGCTCATTTCCTCTACTGAATCATCATCAATGCGAGCCTTACGGCGCATACCAGCCGTATCAACTAGCACATAGTCTTGATCGGCGTAGCGAAAGGCTACATCGATTGAATCGCGCGTGGTGCCAGCTTCACTAGCGGTCGCTAAGCGCTCCTCACCTACGAGCCGATTTACTAAGCTAGATTTCCCAACATTTGGACGACCTACTACCGCTACTCGTATGGGATGATCTTCGCTGGGCGCCTCAACCGTCTCTTCATCCTTAGGCGGCGGAAGTCCAAGGCGAGTTCGCGCTTCCGCCACAACTTCTTCAATCCCAATATTATGGGCAGCGCTAACACGTTTAATTTCATCCAAACCCAACGAAAATAAATCGGAAGAGGTACTTAGAGAGTCTTCCTTTTCGCACTTATTAGCGATCCAAATGATCGGCTTCTCGCTTTGTCGTAAAAAATCTACAACTAAATGATCAAGCGCATGCACCCCATGCATGCCATCAAACACGCACAGGATTAGGTCCGCTTCCTGGACAGCAAACTCGCACTGCCGACGCGCCGCACGCTGGGCCTCTCCTTCGGCCTCTCCGACTAGTCCACCC
Source organism: Oligoflexia bacterium (assembly GCA_019694465.1). Taxonomy (GTDB): domain Bacteria; phylum Bdellovibrionota_C; class UBA2361; order UBA2361; family JAFLCA01; genus JAIBBV01. The sequence goes on along the minus strand of JAIBBV010000036.1, from coordinate 29,241 downwards.
GTATCAATTAAAGTGAAGGGAGCGCCAAAACGAGTGACCAGCGCGTAGGCACGGTCGCGAGTTACCCCTGGCTCATCCTTTACCAAGGCTATGCGCTTTCCGGCGATAGAATTGAAAATGCTTGATTTGCCCACATTTGTGCGCCCAACTATTGCAACACTTGGAATCGTGCCAGTCATACAATTATTCCTTTGAACTCTGCTCTACATCTGCTGGATTGCTTCTCTCATTCAAGACCAGCAAAGCCTCCGCTGCAGCTGCCTGCTGGGATGCCTTTTTGGTCGGGCCACGCCCCCTACCAACCATCTGATCATCTATTTTCACTATCGAGACGAAAGTCGGTGCATGCTCGGGACCTTCCACACACTCCAAAAGATAAGTGGGCGCCTGCGCTCCTCTGGCATGCAAGGCTTCCTGTAATTCTGTTTTTGGATCGCGGGGCTCGACGGAGCCCACCATCTCACCGAATAGCCTAGAGATGACTTCGAGCGCCTTCAAGTAGCCGCCTTCTCGATACACAGCACCCATCAGGGCTTCAAATACATCAGCTAATATCGAGGGGCGATCTGCCCCTCCGTTTGCCAGCTCTCCGCGGCTTAGTCGAATATATGGTCCCAACCCTAACTTACGGGAGATTTGAGCGAGCGATGTAGTGTTAACTAACGCGGCTCGCATCTTAGATAAGTCACCCTCCTTTGCCTCCTGATAGCGATCTAGCAAAAGATGAGCGATCGCAAGGTCAAGCACTGCATCACCCAAGAACTCTAAGCGCTCGTAGTCTGTCTTCGCACCCTTAAGTTGCAGCGAGCGGTGCGTGAGCGCACGCTGTAACCAAGGATATTCCTTGAACTTGTAGCCGAGCTTTTCCTCCAGTGCTGGATAATGCTCCTGACCAAGGACACCAGAGTCAGTTGCTGAATCATCTGAATCAGACTGACTACTATCCTGATCATCGCTCGTGCCAGAATCTGCAGAGCCATCTGCTGGCTTCACTATCCCAAATCTCATAAAGGTTTCTCCGACTAATTGGAAGTGCCGGCGGTTCTTTTGGGAGGAAAAGGTTCTTGGGCTGCAAAATCAGGCAGCAGCACTAAAAGCTTTAGAAAAAGCGCAACGGATAAGCTCGAAACACACTTGGGTACAAAGTTTATCCGTAAGCTCTTTCCCATTCCCGGAAAGTCTTCCGCACATCGTCAATACGGCTATTATACGCTAATTTAGCACATATTCTCAAATTGCTGCCTGCTGCGCTGTCTGGCCTAAGTGCTGCGGAATACTTCGAGAAATTTCACCGCCGCCCAGGACATTTTGATTATTCTGCTCGAAAAAGACGGCGGCCTGACCTGGCGATATCACACTCCATGGCCCTTCAAATTCCGCTTTTGTAATAGAAGGGCTAATCATTGTAAGTCTAACCGGCACTCCTGAGTGCCGGTGTCTGACCTGAGCAATCGCAGAAAAGCTTTGCGGAAAGATGGCCTGCTCAAGTCGCTTAAGCACACTTGGGTGACTCCAGCGGCAGTTAAGCACATAAAACTCGCGCTGCTCCAGCTCTGACCTTACACCGACCACTACGCTATTATCCTCTGCCCGCAGCTCCAAAACGTATAGAGGTTCATCGCTTCCGCCCAAAGCCAAACCTCGACGCTGCCCAACAGTGAACTGATGTATGCCATCATGCTGTCCGAGTACCCGCCCATCGCGAGTTACAAATACTCCCGTTCTGCGCTTGGTGCCCAACTGCACAAGAAATTCATCAATGCTCGATGAGACGAAGCAAATATCCTGACTTTCTTCCTTTTCTGCTGTGACCAGGCCAGCCTGTGCTGCCAATTTGCGCACTTCACGTTTTGTGAGATGTCCGATCGGAAACTTGGTGGCGCTAAGCTCTTCCTGCGACAATCCATACAAAAAATAACTTTGATCTTTCTCGGCGTCACACCCGCGAGCAAGACAATACCCACCGCCCGGCACTTCCAATATTTGCGCGTAGTGCCCAGTTGCAACAGCAGCAAACCCAAGGCTCAGCACACGATCGCGCAAGGCACGAAATTTGACTTTATTATTACACTCCACACACGGATTGGGAGTGCGTCCAGCTTGATACGCCGCAACAAATGGCTGAATAACCTGCTCACGGAAAGTGTGCTCAAAGTCAAAGACGTAGTAAGGGATTCCAATTTTATCCGCCACCCGTCTAGCATCAAGAAAATCACTGGGGGCGCAGCATGTTGCGCGCGAGCAACTGCCACCATTATTTCGATAGTCCCAGACCTGCATGGAGATACCAATTATCTGGCTGCCCTGTTGCTGCAGGAGCATTGCGGCTACAGACGAGTCAACGCCTCCAGACATAGCTACAGCGATCTTATTGGCATTATCGGAACTATGCTGCAACATTACTCCTCCCCTGCAGCATGCCACGCAAAGCTAAACTAAATTCATCAACGAACTGAAGAGCTTCGTCTCGTGAAATGTTAGGCGCAAGGCTAATTCGAAGAGTCGAGCGCGCTTCTTCTTCACCTAATCCCATAGCTAGTAGGACATGACTTGGACTTGGCTTCCCAGATGAACAAGCTGCCCCAGAGGAGACACACACCCCTCGCAGATCAAGCGCCACTACTAAGTCATCCGCTGAGATACCTGGGACTCTGAGACTTAAGGTATTAGGTAGCGCTGAAGTCAGGTCTATTGTCGTGCTTATAAGTGGAAAGGCCGCGCGGAGCTCTCTAGAAATCCAGTCTCGTAGCCCCGCAACTTTATCCGCTACTGGCCACCTACAGGACTGCGCGGCTATGCCAAAGCTAACGATTGCCGATACCGGCTCTGTTCCGGCTCGCTGCCCATGCTCCTGTGCGCCGCCATTTTGCAGTGCCTGCACGTGCAGGGCCTTGGGACATACTAAACAGCCAACTCCAGCGAATGAGCCAATTTTGTGCCCAGAGAAACTCAACATATCTAAGTCTAAGCTGGAATAATCTAGGCTTAGCTTGCCCAGAGCCTGCACAGCATCGCAGTGGATAAGACAGTTTGCAGCCTGGCGCCGCACAACAGCGATGGCCTCTGGAATCGGCTGAATCGCGCCTGTTTCGTTGTTTGCATACATAATTGATACAAGCTTAGTCTCAGGACCAACCAAACCTGCAAACGCTAATAGATCAAGCTGCCCCTGAGGCGTGCATGGGCATTCACTAAGTCGAATTAGGCCACGCGCTGCCAAGAATCTAGCGCACTCTAAAACTGAAGGGTGTTCAATAGCTGAAATCACAACCTGCGGTGCTATGGAGTGACTACTCGAAGCACTTAGATAAGTTAGAACCGGTTGCCATAGGGCTAGATTATTGGACTCACTGGCTCCTGAAGTGAATACTAAGGAAGCCTTTGGCAGACCTAGCAGCGATAGAATAGAGCTGCGGGCACGCTCAATTAGCGCACGCCCCTTTTGTCCAGCCTGGTGTACCGAACTAGGATTACCAGCCCCTTGGGTCGCCTGTGCCACCTGTTCATACATCTCGCCTGTGGGAGCTAGCGTAGCATTCGCATCAAAGTATAGCCGGGCTGCTTCCATGGTCGCGCGGTATCAAAAAAATAGACACAAAGGATAAAGCTTTCCAAGTACTTGCCGATTTTAGTGCTAAGGCTCGAAGGACCAGGATACTACTATGCCGTCGGTAACTACGCAAAATCTCAGCACTGCAGTGGCTCAAGTGGCCCAAAATACTCAGGTGTCTCCTCAACAGGGGAAAGACAATGTAGCTACCCTCAACCAAAGTCAGTTAGCCCAAATAAGTCGCGTAGCCTCGGATAAGCAACTTAGCAATCCTCCCCGCAGCGATGCAGCTCGCAGTCCACAGCGAGCGAAGCGCACAGAGGCCAGTTTCTCCGCCCAAAAGGAAGCGCCTAGGGCTAAACGCGCAACACCGAACGACCCGGAGGCAAAACCTCGCGTCAAAGATGATGGTCTAATGGACGTTGTGGCCTGAGCCTGACTAAACCCAGCATCATTCATTTTTGAAAAAAATGGATGATGCTGGGCGAGCGAGATCTTGGCGTAGCCAAGTCGAGCCGCAGAAGAAGAGTAAACCCTAAGCCCCGAGAGGCAAATGCCGAATTGCCTAAAAATCACCGCTATTCCTTCTGTAGGGCCATCAATATACGCTTTCATTTTGTTACGCACGCTAAGTAGTGTCGCCACTCGTCGGTTGGGTTTGTGTGCTCTACTGGTCCACTTGGCTTCGCCAAGATGGCCCTGGCCCTGCTATTGCGAGTGAGTTTTTGTCAAAACTCATTCGCGCAGGCTTTCAAACACGCCCACGCCGAAATCAAAAACACCAATTGGAAACTTAGCGCAAGTTGTTGAGAATTTGTGCACCACGACATAACTCCAAATACAAGCGGCCCAACTGCGGCAGCTATTCGAGCGGCAAATCCCATAAATCCCATAATCTCTGAAGATTTATCTGGCGGGCTAATTTGGGAAGCGAGGGCCCTAGCGCTGGACGATGTGGGCCCTGAGAGACAGCCAGCAGCAGCGCTTAGCAGGTACAGCATCCACAATGAGGGACTTAAAAGCAGTGCAGTAACTACCACCACCCAACCTAGAACAGAGAAGAGAAGTACTTTGTGCAGTCCAATCTTATCCCCAATTTTTCCGGCAATAAAAACTGCTGGCAGCCCTACTACTTGAAATATAAGGAATACAATTGTGACCTGCGGGACACTGGCACCCAGGGTCACTGAAGCGTAAATGCTAAAGAATGAAAAAATTGTATTTAGGGCGCAGTAGGCAAGTGAGTAGCCAACTATTAGTAAGAAAATCTGTTTGTGCTGGCTAAAATGAGATAACGTTACAAGAACGCGCCTAAAACTAGAGCCGCTCTTCTCAACCTCACTTCTATCGCTACCTGGTTGAGGCAAAACAAAGAAAGCTGGCAAGGCGAATACCAGAAAAAATACCGCAATAAGAACAAAGCAGAAGAGATAATCTGACTCCGCCCCGCTAGTATCAAATCCTGGCCTATACCAAGGCGAAAAGGCGAGCGAAGCAACCAAGCCCCCCAAATAGCCAAGTGACCAACCGAAACCTGAGACAGTGCCGCGAGTAGCTCGGCTAGTTAGGGTCGGTAAATAAGTATCATAGACCATTAGCGACAAGTAGTAGCCCAAGTTTGCCAACACAAATAGGACTACCACTGCAGCAAATCCAATCTGCGGAGATAGCTTCAAAGCTGCTGTACAGCTGATACACAAAAGACTGAAGGCAATCAGCCAAGCTCGATGCATGCGACTAAGATCCAAACTAGCACCAAGAAAAGGCGACAGGACAGCGGCTAGCGCTACCGAACCACCGGAGCACAGCCCCCACCAAAAATCTGCTGCAGAGCCGCCACCAGCAATGACATGCCGAAAATAGACTGGAAACAAAAGTGACAGAAAAAGCACGCCAAATGAGGAGTTGGCAAAATCATAGAGCGCCCAAGCCCAAACCGCCGGTGATTTTAATGCTGAGTTTTTCACTCCCTAAATTGTGTACTTAGCTAGCTATTGTGGCAACACCCGCTCTTATACCCCGATTGATTTACAGGGGATGCCTCGTCGGCAAACAAAGTAAGTATGTTAGAGTTAGGTTTGCATTCAGCAAGTCGCTATTATACGCGTTCTACACTACTACTAGTAGGCGCTATTGCATTAGCCTGGCTTTGCAATAGCGAAAAGTCGATAAATATAGACCTAGCCAAGGTCAAGCAAGACAGCGACCCCGAATCTCTACTCGCCTATGGTACTGCGATTCCTTTGTCGCAGGCGACTATGGCCGATCTGCTCCTAATTCCTGGAATTGGAGACACACTAGCTAGCAGAATAATTTCGCAGCGCGCTGAAATTCAGGCCATGGCCAGCAGCTTAGAACGGACTGCGGCGTTCAAAGCATTGGAAGTTGTTCATGGACTCGGGCCAAAGCAGGCCCTCAAGCTATCAAAGTATATAGAACCGCGGCAAAAGTCTTAGGCTACTTTTGGATGGGCACTACTAGCTAAAAAGTAGCGCATACTATGGTGCCATAATGCGACACTATGACGTCCGTCACAGTGAGCGTCTGGTTCCAAGGTGATAAAAGTGGCACCCGAGCGTTTAGCAAGTGAGTCGCAAATATCTAACATTCGACCCGAAAGATAGGCGTCGCCTTGTTCGGTTTGCTCATCACTGCAGCCGATGCCTTCCTCAGTTCCGCAAGCAACATGAACTGCGACGTTGCTCAGATCTGCACCGCCAAGCTCGGTTAGTAAGGTATGCTCCTTTCGCTCCGGTGGCGCGGAGCGAAAGTAGCCAGGGGATAGAATATAAATATGGCCAAAGCCACCCTGCTCTACTGCTGTTTTTGCCACAGCGAAAGCAGCCAGAGAGGATCCAGCGAAGTGAGCTGCCTCTGCATCGCGACTTACTGGAAAGCGTTCCTGGATGAGTGGTCTAAGTTCCTGGGCTACCCATTTAGAAAAATTGGAGACATTACCACCGCGCACTGACCCCAAAGAAGCGACTTCATATGAATCTCGAGATGTAAAATTGAAGAATCGATCCTGAGCACCGGTGGTGTGCACACCCACTACAAGCATCCCCGGTAAACCCAGCGCTACCCGAGCTGTAACTACATCTTCCAATCCCCAGCTTGGACCGGCTGCCCTACCCGGCCCCCTACTAAAAGCGCTCTGCCCATCTAAGACGAATAGAACTTCCAAGCCACTAGTGGGTGGAACAACCGGAGGCACCCAAATATCCACACGCCGCTCTTGTACTTGCAATCGTGCGGAACCAAGACTTAGTGAATGATATTCACCAACCGGCGCAGGTTCTCGACTGTGGGATACGCTCACTACATTAGTCATTACCCTTAATCTTAGCCTTCAGCGCAGCATATTAAAAGCACGCTGTGCAACAGCCTACTATCGCCCAAATAGGGCTATCAGCGGGCAAATAGCATCAGGAAACCAAGGGCACGCCTAGCTGTGTTAAATAGCTACGTTCTTCGGCTTCCCCATCAGCTGACAAGCAATCTGCCAGCCCCCGGTCCATTAAGTTTGCTGCAACCACATAAGTTAGGACCGACTCCTCGCGTGAAGGGGCAAAAGAAGGTTGGTGATGATAAGCTACAGCCTCCACCACCGCTTCTGGAATATTCCATAGCGATAACACGTAGGCACCTACCTCTTGGTGGCTTACGCCAAAGGCGCTAATTTCAGACTCATAGAGGGAGGGAAACTCGCGCCCTACCCGCTCAGTCACCATACGATATTCATAGGGCAGAACCTGCACAAAAATGAGCTTGCCCACATCGTGAAGTAGCCCTGCTGTGTAGGCCAAATCGCATATTTTCTTGCTGGCCTTGCGCTCTCGCGCCAGCGATGCCGCTGCTGTGGCCACCCTGGTGGAATGCTCAAACAACTGCTGCAGCTTAAAGTGCTTGGCTCGTACTTTGTCGACACCCGCAAATAGCTCTGCGCTTAGCGCCACATTCTTTACCGTATTCACGCCGAGCAAGTTAACAGCCCTATCAAGAGACTCGACGGGATGGCGCGCACCGAAGAAGGAACTATTGGCTACCTTAAGCACCGCCGCCGACAGCATCACGTCCTTCCTCAGATGCCCTAGCAAACTTTGCAGATGGAATTCTTCGCGTTCCAACAAGCGCTGCATGGCCAAAAATGTTTCAGGCGGATTCGGCAAGCGCGTCATCTTTGTTAAAAGCTTTCTTAGCCGGGCACTCCTTAGCCTCTCGCGCAGCATCATGGCCCTTTCGATTAGGTCAGGAATTTTTGCGCCTTCTGTATCTTTAACTAAGACCCGATGCGCGACTCCAATGCCTTCTAAGGCATCCGCCTCATCCAGCCCATTTGCAGCAATTATGCGCACACACAGGGGCTGGTCCTGAGACACTTTGCGTAAAAGCTCAGCGCCCCGCATGTCAGAGTGGGTCACATCGCAAACTAGTGCGTCCTAGGGGTCAGATTGAATCTCCTTAAGCGCCATTGCTCCGTTTGAGCAGGTTTTCACGACCCAGTCTGGGCGCAATATTCTAAGTCGGCCTTCATTACGGGCTAGATCTTCAGAGTTTGAATCAACCAATAATACGCGACAGCTCATAATAGCCCCCCTTAGACTTCGGCAACCAAGGGCCTAGGAGTGGCAAGAGGTATGCCAGTTACGGGAGCTGAAAGGTTTCAGTATTTACCGAGAAATCTGCTCAAGTATAGGGAAGCGCAGTTCCCACTACGCAAATACTTGCGAGACAGAATGAAGACAAAGAGGAAGGCTTTCCAAGCACGCACGTTTCAGAAACCGAGAGGGAAACCTCAAGGAAAAAGGGTCCAGGGGGCCGCCGATCGAAGCGCTTGCGCGCGACGACAAGCGGGCCCCCGTGGAACCAGCTGCCGTCGCGCGCCGCCGCCGATCTTCCTGCGTCGCGCAACCTCCTCATGGGGCCGGAAAAACGAGAACCGGACGCCATTCGGAAGTTGTGAGACCGGGTGTCGGCAGGTTGATCTCGACTTGCACGAACCAAACTCCCGGGAGATCCGGCTGCCAGCCCACCGTCGACGCTCCGGGCGCAATCGGGGACGTCAGTACAAAGCCGTCGGGATCTTGGGCGTAGAGCGTACCCCCAAGATGCGTCGACTGGCTGATGTACGTAGCGATCCCTATGTCGCGCGGAACCCCATCATCGCCATCCCACTCCCGCGACTGCGAGAGCGGCAGGGCGTTTCCGAGGCTGTCGAGTTGTCGGGCCACCGAAGCTCCTAGGGCTGGCTCGAACGACTTGAGGGAAGCAACTCGCCGAATAGGCGTGAACTCGCCCGTACCGGTATCACGACCCTGCAGGTCGTAGACCCCGTCCACGAGCTGGTTCTGCCGAAAGGCGAGTCCAGCACCACCGTTGACCGTGTCGATGAGATTCCCGTCCTTGTCCCAGATCTTGATCTCGAACGGCCGGAATTGCCCGTTCGAGACGTCCTCGACTCTGAGGGCCACGGTATCACCGTTGCCCCAGCAGTCGGAGGACAAGAGAATATCCCGGGTGTAGGGCGAGATCAGCACCGACACGGTATCGGAGTTGCCCCCGTTCCCGTCATCGACGTAGACAAAGACCTCTCCAGCGATGTCGCCAAAGAAGCCTGCCGGGTTGGTGCAGAAGTTGCCGTTCGCGTCGGTGAAGACGTTCGCGAGAGGCAGACCGCCCGGAGGATCGAGCACGATGGAAACGTTGGGCGCGGGGTTGCTCGTCCCGTGCTCAACGGCGTACCCGCACAGTGCGGTACGCGGTGCCAGCGGGAGTGCCGACGTGATCACCACGTCGTACTCCGGCGGGTTCTGCGGCGGGTTGTTGTCCCCACCGCCCCCACCACCGCAGCCCACGAGGGCAACGGCGGCGAGGAAAGGAAGCAGCACTTTGAACATCGGAGAAATCTCCGCTGCGATCACCCTAAGCCTCCCAAGCCTGTGACTGACGCGCCGCTTTCGCGACGCTGGGAGGATAGAAATGATCTAGAATTGGACCTTGTTTTCGACGCGAGCACACACTCGCGCCAAACCGTAAGAAATGCTCACAGGCTTGAACCTGGGCCCAACGCCTTTTTTTTGAAAGCGCGTGACCCAGAACAAGCCCGCGAGCACATGCGTGCTTGGTTAGCCTAGACAGGGCTAAGCCTTAGCCGTGTACAAGCTAACCAGCGATTTGACTTCTACTCTTTATAAGCGTGGGGAGTCTAATAGCTCGAAATAATTAGATTTAGCCCCCACGCGACCCAAGGAACACACGAACGGCACATAATATCAAGGAATGCTTTCTTAATCTAATGTGACACGGCAGCCCTAGCTTCAGCTTGGGGCGAACTGCCACTAGCTAGCTGAGCAAGCACAAGCGCGTCATGCAAGCAGCGCACCGCTAGCTCTGCGTATTTACGCGGGATTACCACAGAAATCTTAATCTCGCTTGTGGAGAGCATTAAAACTTCAATTCTTTCACTAGCCAAAGCCTTAAAAATTTTACTAGCGACATCCGCATGCGCGTGAATACCAACTCCTACCACCGAGACCTTTGCAATATTTCGATCAATGCCCGCCCCTTCTGCACCGATTTCTGGAACCAAAGCCTGACATAGTTCAAGACAGTGCGAGCTATGCTCATCCGGCACAGTAAAGCTCAAGTCCAAAAGCCCATCCGCCCCACGATTCTGGGTCAGCATATCAACAGGGATACCTGCCTTACCAATATCGGCGAATACCTTGCCTAACCTCTGAAGTCCGTCCGGCAAGCCGCCCGGTACCTTACTGAGAGTAATTCTAGCTTCATCGCTACGGTGAGTAATGCCACTCACAACTGGTGCTTCCATAATTTCTCCCTCGTTAACTATCCACGTCCCGGGCCCTGACCTAAATGTCGAAAGAGTGACAAGCGGTACTCTATAGCGCATAGCAAAGAGTACTGAACGCGGGTGTAAGACCTTAGCCCCTAGAGTTGCTAACTCGAGCATTTCCTCATGCGAGATTCGGCGCAAAAGACGTGCATCGGGACAAATGCGAGGATCGGCCGAAAAAACGCCTTCGACATCCGTATATATGTAACAAGCAGCTGCCTCTAGTGCCGCCGCTAGTGCCACAGCACTGATATCGGATCCACCGCGGCCGAGGGTCGTAATTTCTCTTGACTCTGAAAGGCCCTGGAAACCGGCCACAACCGGGATAATATCTTCAGCCAATAAAGATTCGAGGCGCGCTGTATCAATCCGCTCAACCTGCGCACCCATAAACTGCTCAGTTGTAATCACGCCAGCCTGAGCACCGGTTAGACTCTCAGCCTTTGCCCCAAGATCTGTAAGCGCCATTGCCATTAAAGCAATAGTCACCTGCTCCCCAGTCGCGGCTATCATATCAAGCTCACGCGCAGTTGCATTTGAGCTACAAGAACGCGCTAGCGCCAAAAGTCGATTTGTCTCGCCAGCCATCGCGGAGACCACCACCACCAAACGCTCTTCAGGATGCTGAGCCCTATAGCGCACCACTAGCTTGGCAGCCTCACGAATACGTGAGATGTCGCCAACCGAGGTGCCACCAAATTTTTTTACTACCACCCGCATAGGCTAACTTATATACCGAACTGGCAAGGATTTCGAGGCTTAAGCACTATCCAGGTAACGCTGGAGGTTTTAGACCTATGCGCACTGAGTCGTAAGCTCGCGAAAATGCATACTCAGGGACCAAATGAGCGTCTTGCAACCAACTATAGATAGCTTCGCTGGCAATTCTATGGGCAATCTCATTTGGATGGGCGTTCTCATGCGGAATAACCTGCAAGCGCTCAGCAGGGATATGCTCATAGAATGGCAGCAGATCGAGGTGTGGAATATTGCGCTCAGCTAATAAGGTATCTACCTGCTGGTGCTCATGCGCAAACTCATACTTTTCATCAAATGTAGAATCAAAAAGTGGGAATAAGACAGCTCCTAGCGGGACAAAATGCGCAGCAGTCACATGTTGAAAGGCAGTTATGCCCTTAACAAAATAGTCACGAGTACGGGGCTCGGAGAAAAGATTATGAAAGTATTCGCGATATTCGCGTTCGAGTCGATGGTAAGCGACTCGCTCAATTATGAATTTTAGGCTTTTCCAGTAATTGAGAATTTTTGGGAGATGCACTTTTCCATCTGGACCTTGAAAGGGGTGGCGTGGGTGGAATGGAACTATTTCGGGATCATTAAGGGTAATTTGTAACAGTATTAGGTCAGGTTCTAAGTGCATTGCCTGCCGTAGAAGCTTACTTTCCTTAACTGTTGAATATGATGAGACTCCATAATTAATTACTTCTACCCGCCCTACTCCCTCGTTTAGATTTAAATACCGCTCAAGGCGCTTGGGGAAAGTATCATCGAACTGCAGATAATCTCCGAATGAGAAAGAATCTCCAAGCACTACAATTCGAAAAGTTGAGGCGGTCTTGTGACGCGAATATTGAAAGTCACGCACATCGTGGGAAGCGTGGACAAAATAGTAACGCTTAGGACGATCGCTCCAGCTCAGGATTTGTTTTGATGCTGGAGCGACTAGCCTGAAAACCAACTCTAAAACAACAAGTGTAAAAAAGAGCGACCCAATCGCCACCAATACGCCAAAACCCAACGCTTTGTGTGCTGTATTGCCAATGCCACTAGAGCCGTTGGTCTCAGTCAGGGAATCTTTTGTAAGAGATGCGTCCATGCGGCGCACTATAACGCGCGGGGACGAATGTTTCAATTTTGTAGTTTTTTTCGCCCAGAACGATAATTTTGATAAGGGGTAACAACGGTCAAAATGCACTTGGCGCGTTTCCAAAAAATTTGAGGGTTGCGGTGGGCAAGCCACTCCTATCTCGGCCACCTCTAAAGCCCAAGCAGTTCTCGGCTTCGCTGATCCATATGCACTAGGCGCGCAGAAGCACCGGCATTGGGATTCAATTCAAATTCTAGATGCAATGTTGCCTGTGCTGGATCAAGTCCTCGACTAGCCCACTCAATAACTCGCATTTCATTAGCAGCTGGCGCCTCCGCTAGCTCCGGCGGCAACTCGCGGCAGCGATACAAATCCCAATGCTGTAAGATTCTACCTTCTGGCAGCAGGTAGCGATGCTCAAGTGAAAAAGTTGGAGAGGATACAGGTTCACTGCTACCGAGTGCCTGTGCTAAGAAACGAACGAATGCAGTCTTACCGCTTCCAAGTTCGCCATTCAGGGCGATTTGCGCTGGGCATCGAACGACCTTAGCCACCCTTTCAGCAAGCGCACGAGTATCATCGACATCCTTTAATCTGAGCGTAAAAAAACTCATGCCACAAACTCAGCGATTAAAGCAGGAAGCTGTCCAATCAAATCCGATGCAATGATTGGTCCGTTCGCGAGCGACATACAACGTTCACCCGCCATGCCATGTACCAGCACAGCAGTAGATGCAGCTTCATACAACGGCAGTCCCTGCGCTAACATCGCAGCGACTACTCCGGCCAATACGTCTCCCGACCCTGCAGTGGCCATCCAAGGCGTTCCCGCTAAGCATACTGCACCAGCCTGCTCTGACTTTATTAACGAACCCACGCCCTTTAACACCCACACTCCGCCAAAGCGTTGTTGAGCCTTCTGAATGGCCATAAATCGGTCATGCTGAACTTCTGCCGACGAAACTCCCAATACACGTGACATCTCTCCTGGATGGGGAGTAAAAACACAGTGCTCATAACGCTGCCGTTTGGTCGAGCACAACATAGTGATCGCATCAGCATCCACCACTACAGCCATTTCTGTCTTCGCAGCGCACTTTACGAGCTTAGACACTAGCGCGGCCGTCTTCTCATTACGACCAAGTCCAGGCCCAATCACAAGTACTGACCCAGGCTGCAAATAAGGCTTAAGCGCTGAGAAATCAGCTGAAACAAGCTGAGCTACTCCTTTGACAGGAATTGGCATGACCTCAGGCCAAGAAAGCTCAGCGCCGGCACGAGCACAAGCGACTGGACGTGCCAGACGAACTAAGCCAGCCCCAGCCCGCAATGCGGCGTGCGCGCTCAACACAGGCGCGCCCGGCATAGGAGCTGAGCCACCTACCACCAGGACCGGGGCAAAGCTCCCCTTATGCGCATCAGGCCGGCGCTGAGTAATACGCGCGCAACTATCCTCATCCACAAGCGAGTACTCACTCATACCAGTGCAGTCAATCCCTACTGAAACCGCTTCAATTTCTCCACACATCCCGCGTCCAGGATACTGCAGCATGCCTCGCTTTGGGGCCTCCACAGTAACCGTCACATCAGCGCAAAAATGAGAGTCGAATACCTCGCCCGTGCTCGCATTTACCCCAGTTGGAATATCTACAGCGCCAAGTAGCTGCGGAACACGTGGACGACGTCGGGCTAGTTCGAGCAACCGCAACACCTCAGCAATTGCCCCACGCGGAGCAGACATCTGCCCCGTACCGAGCAATGCATCAAGAACAACAGCACTCTGAGACAAAATTTCTACAGCACTGCGTTCATCAATTATCGCCGTGAATGGACTGACTGCAAACGAGAACAGCTCTAGTTCGACTTTCCTAAGCTGTTCCAGCATGTGCGTAGCTTCAACACTAAGCCCATCTAGCTTGCTCATGATTACTCGCACAGGGATACCATGCTCAGCACACATGCGTGCGATCACAAAACCATCGCCACCATTATTGCCAGGGCCACATAAGATAGCCCATGCACCATGCAAGCCGCGCCGGCGCGCATGCGATTCAAAGGCGTGAAACATAGCCTGCCCAGCTCTCTGCATTAACTCGGCACCCGTCACACCACTTGAGATAGCGCCCGCATCACAAGCTGCCATTTCTTGCGAGCTAGGACAGGCATGCGACCAGGCCGTTCTAGTAAGCAGCAGCCCACGTCGCGCGTATGGAGGATGACCGCTCTCAATTTCATTGCTATTTGATGGCGAAACTTTTTTCACAAGTTGCGAACTAGAAAATCACTTCCGAAATCGAATTCCTCTTCGTCTTGCAAGAGGACCCTTTCCGCTTCAAAGTACCGCTGCCCGAGATTGAGCCCTAGGTCAAATTTCCTAGATTGCATATACAAGTCATTTCAAAAACTGGCTCCTGCCAATTTTTGAAGCGCTCCAAGCTCGGAGTGGCACTAGAGTCCCCATGCCTCACCCGGCTACAAATGCCTTCGGCCTTTACAGGCCCGCTCTTGTCGCTCTTAGAGGCTATTATTGAAATAGCTTCTAATCCCTATAGCGACTCGGTCCAGCCGCCTGCCCCTAAAGCACTCCCAACTCACGCTGCACTACCTCTGCCACATCATCGCAATGCTTGCGGCACTGCCCTTCATCTTCACATTCAACCATAACGCGTAACTTATTCTCCGTGCCAGAATAGCGAACTAAGATGCGTCCTTTTTTACCAAGCTCAGCTTCCTTTGCGACAATCACCTGGCGAATTGGCTCGATCGAGTTAAGGTCAGGTTTATGTGTAACTGGTACGTTAACAATCCGCTGTGGCAATCTCTCGAAGCCAGAGATTAGATCAGCCAGCGGACGCTGCTCGCGTTGCATGACAGCTACAATCTGCAGGGCTGTCAAGATTCCATCGCCGCATGTCGCATGATCGGTGAAAATCGTGTGCCCACTCTGCTCTCCACCCAGCTCCGATCCACTGCGCAGCATTTCCTCCAATACATAGCGGTCGCCAACTGGGGCGCGCAAAAGCGAAATTCCATGAAAATTAAGCAGACGCTCCAATCCCAGATTACTCATGACCGTGCCGACTACCTGGTTGGACTTAAGCAGGCCGCGCTTCTTCAAGTCCAGCGCGCAAACAGCCAGCACCATATCACCATCAACGATAGTACCTTTATGATCGACAAAGATGGCTCGGTCAGCGTCCCCATCCAGTGATATTCCGATATCTAAATTGTTCTCCACTACCAGTTTGCGAGTTACCTCAGGATATAAGCTACCGAAACCGGCATTAATATTTCTCCCATTTGGGCTGGTCCCACGGGCTGTGACCTCCGCGCCTAGTTCTCCAAATGTCTGCGGAGCGACGTTGTAAGCAGCTCCATTTGCACAATCAAAGCCAACCTTTAGGCCCTCCATAGAGAGCTCGCGCGGAAATGTATTTTTCAAGTATACTATGTAGCGTCCGCTGGCATCCTCAATGCGCGCAGCTTTGCCGATATCAGCCGGCTCTGCCGATTGGCCCTGCAGCACATCCGACTCAGTTAGGCTCTCGATTTCGCTTTCCACTTCATCCGGCAGCTTGTAACCTTCAGCGCCAAAAATCTTAATCCCGTTATCTTCAAAGGCGTTATGAGATGCGGAGATCATAATCCCGGCATCCGCACGCATGCTGCGAGTCAGATAGGCTACCCCAGCTGTAGGTAGAGGCCCAACAAGCCAAACATCAGCCCCCATGCAAGTAATTCCGGAGGCCAAAGCTGTTTCAATCATGTAGCCAGACAGACGAGTATCTTTGCCGATTAATATGCGATGTTTGCCAGCTCGGCGTAAGAATACTTTGGCAATCGCGCGACCAAAGCGTACTAACGTCTCTGGATCGAGCGGAGGAACAGAGGCCACCCCACGCACCCCGTCTGTGCCAAAATACTTACGCGCCTTGCTCACTGTATCGGCCATCTTCGACTTTTGAATCCTCTTATTCATGCGATACCCGCCTGCGCTCCCGATTGAATCAACAAAAATACATTTTACGGTCTAGCCTAACGGCCTGGCTTGGCAGGCATGGCGCGCTTACCGCCAGCTACCGGCTCCTTAAAGCGCTGTACCGTTACCAAAGACGGGCTAACAACTGTAGCACTAACTGCATCAGGCAGCTCGGCTCCGACTTTAACTTCCTGACTGTCAGGGCCTTCGTTATTGGGCCTTACAAACACTATAATATCGTTTGGCTTAAGTCGCGCAATTGCGTCTTTGGGGCCACTTACTTCCACGTCGACCAAACGCGGAACACTTACCCATTTTTCGCCCGAAACTACTCGCACTTCCAGCGCCAAATGCTCGAAGCGACGCTGCTGCTGTACGGGCGAGACAACACCTTCAACCTGTACGGCAGTTCTCTCGAACTCAACCTGAGCGCCGACAGCGCGAAGCACTAGCTCACGCGAGAAGGTTGCACGAGACCCAGTCAGATCCAGCGGCTCACTCTCAATGCTGCGTAGTGTACGCAATTGTTTTGCTGGTCCGGTAACTTTTATCGAGTCTGGCGATACTCTAATTTCATCCAGCTTGAGCCCGTCGGCCACAGTTCCAATTTTTGGAATTACGACTGGGACGTCCTTGGTGACTACGTCATCTAGCTGCAATTCAAGCTCTGGTGGCTCAATACTAACCACTACCACATCAGGAGGTAGTCCAAGATCTCCCTTGCTCAGCTGCGCCATGTAGCGCTCATCAACATCTCCCGGTAGGCGTACCTTGAAAGTTGGAGGTGAGGCGGCAATTCGGGAGACTAAAAACGAAGGACCTCGCAAGGATACTTGCACTTGCCGCGACTGCGGTGCGACTACAGTTTTGTGAGCCGGAATGTTTTTTATCTCAACATTTACAAAGAAACTCAGAACGCTGCTATTCCCTTCGCTACTCACAAACATCGAAAGCAGGATGGCAATTAACAAGGAAAAGAGTTTTAGGGCCCAATTCTTCATAGCGCAGCCTCCTCTCCTACGACTGCCTTGACGTGATTGGCCATAAAGCGATGTAAGGAATCTCTTAACAAGGAGGGATCAAGATTGCGAATAATGCGCCCCTCGCGCGCTAGAGAAATAGACCCGTCAGCCTCAGAAACAACTATGGCCAAGGCGTCGCTGCGCTCAGAGAGTCCCACTGCAGCACGATGGCGCGTGCCTAAATTTGGATCCAAATCGGGATTAAAACTCAAAGGCAACACACAGTTGGCAGCCTTGATGCGATTATTCTCAATTACCACTGCCCCATCGTGCAGCGGCGACTCCTTAACAAATATTCCATATAGCAGCTTACGGTTTAGTTGGGCGTCTAGTAGGACTCCGTCCTCAATCAACTCATCCAGGCCAACATCGCGCTGAATTACAATCAAACCACCCAGCTTAGCCTTGGCTAGGTTTGAGCAAACCAGGGTAATATCCTCGATTGTCTTGTCATCAAGAGTTTTGTGCGTACGATGAAAAATGGGTTGTAGACCAACTTTTGTTAGTCCACGCCGAATTTCGTCCTGGAAAATTACGACCACAACCAAAATGATGGAGGACAAAAAGTTACCCAGGATCCAAGCTAAGGTAACCAAGCCTAAAGGACGCGCTAGGAAGTAAAAAAGCACGATGATGACTAGGCCCCACAGCATGGGGGCAGCGCGAGTGCCCTTAATGACCAGTAGCCCGCGATACACCAAGTACGCGACAAGCAAAATGTCGACTATGTGGCGCAACCACTGCGAACCTGAGGCCAGAAGCTGTTCCATCCCTCAAAACCCTAGAAGTCCCTTCAAGAAATGGGAGTGCCCAATCCTTGAACGCCCCGAGCGCTAGCAGACCCCTTTTCAGTGGTCTCTTTAGTACTTCTTACGCTGTGGCTATGTGAGTACCGCTTGCACCAGTTACATCCGAAGATCCGCCGGAAGTGGGCGCTGCCCCTCCATTTCCTCCACTTGGAGGCGGGGCCAATTCCTCACCTTTTACTAGACGCTCAATGTCTTGAGCATCCAGGGTCTCTCTTTCCATTACTGCCTTGGCTAATCGGTGCAGCACGTCCAAATTTCCTGAGAGGATCCTGTGCGCCGTCTCGTGCGCTTCATCGATGATGCGCTTAACTTCTACATCGATATCTTCCTGGGTGTGCTCGGAGTGTTCACGCGGCTTGCCAATATCTCGCCCTAGGAACACATGTTCTTCCTTGGAGGAATAATGAATTGGCCCAAGCTTATCGCTCATTCCCCACTCACAAACCATGCGGCGCGCTATATCGGTAGCGCGTTGAATATCTGAACTGGCTCCAGTATTCATGTCACTAAAGACAAGCTCTTCCGCCACACGGCCACCAAAGAAAACCGCCAACTGATCCTGCCAATACGAGCGCGAATACGTATGTTTGTCTGTCTCAGGAAGTTGCTGCATCAGGCCAAGCGCCATTCCGCGCGGAACGATGGTTAGCTTATGCACCGGATCAGCATTGGGTAACTTCTTGGCTACTAGCGCGTGTCCAGATTCGTGATAGGCAGTCGTCAGCTTCTCCTTCTCGGTAAGCAACATGGAGCGCCGCTCTGCACCCATCATCACTTTATCTTTTGCGAATTCGAAGTCGGAAGCAAAGACCCGGTCCTTATTCTTACGTGCTGCGTACAAGGCAGCTTCATTAACAAGGATCTCCAAATCGGCACCCGAGAATCCTGGCGTTCCACGAGCTACAACCTCCAAATTCACGTCGTCAGCCAGCGGAACCTTTTTAGCGTGCACCTTCAAAATGCCAAGGCGCCCATTTAGATCTGGTCTGGAGACAACCACGCGCCTGTCAAAGCGACCTGGTCTCAATAGCGCCGGATCAAGCACGTCGGGCCGGTTGGTAGCGGCGATCAATATAACGCCTTCATTGCTTTCAAAGCCGTCCATTTCCACTAGCAATTGATTCAAGGTCTGCTCACGCTCATCATGACCGCCGCCCATGCCAGCACCACGATGGCGACCTACCGCATCAATTTCATCGATGAAAATGATACAAGGCGCATTCTTTTTTCCTTGAATGAAAAGATCACGCACACGTGAAGCACCCACGCCTACGAACATTTCAACGAAGTCAGATCCAGAAATGCTGAAGAATGGAACGCCCGCTTCACCGGCGATAGCTTTTGCAAGCAAGGTTTTCCCTGTTCCAGGCGAGCCCACCAAAAGAACACCCTTGGGGATACGACCACCCAGCTTTGTAAATTTCTTGGGGTCTTTAAGAAACTCGACAACCTCCTCAAGCTCCGCTCGTGCCTCATCAATACCAGCAACATCTGCGAATGTAACTTTTTGCTGGCTCTCTGTAAGCAGCTTTGCGCGAGATTTTCCGAAGCTCATGCCCTTACCGGCGCCGATCTGAACCTGGCGCATAAAGAACAACCAAATCCCCACCAGCAGTAGCACTGGCAAAGCGTTGAGCAAGAAAATGAGATACCAGGGCTGTTCAGCCGGTTCATTTACGGAAATCTCGACATTGCTCTTCCTTAGTATATCAATCAAGCCATCATGCTTAGGCGCAGTAGTATGAAAAGGATCGAGACTGGCGACATACTCGCCCTGAATATTGTTTCCATCAATTGTGACGGCCCGTACCTTCTTGCCCTCCACTTCTTGTAGAAACTGAGAATAGCTTAGCTCTTTGACGCCTTGATGCTTCTGCTTGACCACTCCGTAAAAGGTCATGAACAAGAGAACAAGAATCAACCAAAATAATGCGCTACGAGAAAACTGGCCCAAGCTTCACCTGCGTTAAAATAATGTTCGAGCGTATAAAACGCACAAGACACCGCACCTACATGTTAGAAGAATACTAGGCCCAAAAAGCACTAAGAATCTTCGCTTACCCCTAGACTAACCTACTACCAAAAGAACACACAACACTTCTGGATGAACCCAGCTCATTCATTTTTGATAAAAATTGGGGCTATCAATTTGTGGTTCTACAACTAAGTAGTGCCACCACTCGTCGGCTGGGTTCGTCTGGCCTACAGCTCCATTTGGCTTCGCCATGCTTAGCCCTACTATAGCGAGTGAGTTGTTTTCAAAACTCACTCGCGCCGGGTCGACTTAACCTCAGATTTACAAGGTGCTCTATACAAGAAGTTAGGCTGTGAGCTTCTTAGCATGACCCGATATCAGGGAAAAGCGAGGCCAAGCTAAGCGGAGCCTCGCAGCAGTTCTAATCCTCCCGCATGTCGACGAACACTTAGCCCGGTCCCCAACTCTAAGCCCTCTTGCCCAGACTCCAAAAAGTCCACAAAGCGCTGCGCTAAAGTGCGACCAGCTGCGAACCCAAGCAAAGGCCTCAAGACCCCGGCCGCCAAACGCCATCGCAGCAAAACAGGGGTTTCCGCAAGTTTCATACGAGCCACCCCCAACCATTCCTTACTCCCAAAGCTCAAAGCGGCCAGCTGCGTTACTGCAGCCGCTACACATTCATCCAGAACACGCTGATCTTCAGCTAACGCGCGCCCACGCAGCGCCAACGTCTCCACCATTCGGTCGCCAAACTCCTGCTCGATATATGGCAGCAGTTTGTGCCTAACTTTATTGCGGAGGAAATCCGTATCCAAGTTAGTTTCATCTTCGCACCAAGTGAC
This sequence comes from Oligoflexia bacterium, assembly GCA_019694465.1. GTDB lineage: Bacteria > Bdellovibrionota_C > UBA2361 > UBA2361 > JAFLCA01 > JAIBBV01. Next base: position 8,380 of record JAIBBV010000036.1, on the reverse strand, counting down.
AGAATTAATGCGCGCATAATCTTCCAGCGCCTTGCGTGGCAAATTCAACAGCGGGCGGCGCACACGCCGCTCACCATCCCAGCTCAAGATCCCGCGCGGCTCCTTATTACTAACCAGACGCATCAGCAGCGTTTCCGCGCAATCATTGCCTTGATGAGCTGTAACACTAAAGTCCAACTTGGCACTCTCTAGGCACTCGGCGAAAAATGAGTAGCGCTGCTCTCTGCCCCAGGCCTCAATATTCTCACCTGCAGCCGGAGCCGTGAGTGTTTTCAAATGCACGGGCAGATTCAATTGGGCGCATAAGTTGCTGACAAACTTTGCGTCCCTTGCGCTTGTGGGACGTAGCGCATGATCAACGTGGGCCACTTCTATATGCAGGCCAAGCTTCTTAATTAAACTGACCAAGCCATGCAGCAAAACGACACTATCGAGCCCGCCAGAAACGGCGACTAGAATGCGCGCCCCGCGCGGAATTTCGCGCTCAAGACAGCCCAGGACGGTTGGAATCGGACGTGACATTTGTTTAGGGTACGGGAGACGCCACAAAAAATCCAGCGATAGACGGCGACCGGCTGGAAAGCAGGTCACCGCCACACGCTTGGTATCTAAGATGCCCGAACCGTTATCTTCTTACTCTGACGTTGCGCCTGGGCAGATTTTGGCAATTTTACCGTCAAAACCCCCTTCCTGAAGCTAGCATCAATCTTGTCCTGATCTACCTCACAGGTTAAAGGGATGGAGCGCTCAAATGAACCGTAACTTCGCTCGAAGAAGATTCGATTTTCTCCCTCTTTACGCTCATGTTCCTGTTTCTTATGCCCACGAATTGTCAAGATATCGTTCGTCAAAGACAACTCAATATCTTTTTCGTCCAAACCAGGCAGCTCTGCCTCAACCACATACTCCTTTTCTGTTTCGCTCATATTCACACGTGGAGTGAATGAACCCCAACCTGCCTCTGCCTTAAATGGCTCAACTTCAAAGCCTCGGAAGAAATCTTCAAAAAGGTTGTTCATTTGCTGTTGCAAGGCGCTCCATGGTTCAACCTCAGTGGTTGCCCCTTTACGCCTTTTCCATCCAGCCGGCACAAGATCTGAAATTGACATAAATCCTCCTTGCTAGTTTTGTATTTCGATTTGAAATCACTGCTCGCTACGCACAGAAATCTTGCGCAGACCATTCTGGCGACGCACGGGCAGACTTAAACGCAGCACCCCATCCCGTAGCTTTGCCTCTGCTGCGTCAGCATCCAAAGTTTCTGGGACCCTAAAACTTACCTTAAACGGAGCGCTCTCAAGCTCTTCTCGCAACAGCGAAAGCTTGTCCGGGCCCGTGAAACTAGGCCGACCGCAAATGGTCATTTGCCCAGCCTCGACAGTAATTTCTAACCCCTCCGGCTGAACTCCGGGAAAATCGGCCACCACAACAGTGGCAGCGCTGCTCTGCATAATATCGAAATTTGGTCGACGAAACTTTTCTTGCGTATTTGACTGATTCATAACACCCTCCCTATTTCACACTAATCTTACGCGGCTTTGAACTATTGGCGCGCGGCAGAGTAATCTGTAAAAGCCCATTCTTTAACTTAGCCTCCACAGCATCTGCCTCGATTTCGTATGGCAACTCAAAACTTCTAGTGAACTCACCACTCCAACGGTCTCCGCGCTCACGCTCGCCTTCTACGTCCTCTCGAGGACGCGCGCCGCTTACAGTTAGTGCCTTTCCCTGCACGCTAACGTCACAGTTTTCAGAGGCCACCCCAGGTATCTCTATTACTGCTAGCAACTTACTTTCATCTCCCCAGAAGTTTGCCCTGGGCAAAGGCTCAGTTGAAGCCGACATAATGCGTGGGAAACTTGGCTCGAAGGCAGCCCAAGGATCTCTTAGAAAAAATGATGGGAACTCAGACCAGACCATACCCGTCCCTCCTTAGAAATAGGGTTTACTGCACTAAATTAATTGGGTTTTTTGTCTAGAACTTAGATAACCACGCCGGGAGAAATTTCAAGGCTATTTTTTCATAAAACATAGGGCCAGCTAGGCTTACCGCGGGCAAAAGCTATCGTGGCCTCCACTGAGAACCCCTATCAGAAATGCGTTTATAGCTCAGGAAAAGCAGCTCAACCGGTCTTGCGGAAGCGGTCGATGCTCATAGCTCCGGCGCCGCTGTATAGCAAAGAAATGCTGGCCGCGAGGAGCAAGACGTCCTTATTAAATAGGTAGCCACCTTTCGGAAACACGCCGAAGGCCATAACAAATGACAACAGCATAAGGGAAATCACGAAGGCTGCGAGAGTTGTCCAAATACCAATTACTAGCAGCGTTCCACCCAAAATTTCCATGTAAGGGAGCAAGATGCCATATAAAGTGGCAAGATGGGGCGGCAAAATCTGAAATGACTCAACTTCTTTTATGAATCCGGGAATATTATCGAGCTTGGCGTAACCAGCCAGCATAAAGTAGAGGCCAAGCGTCATACGAATAAGAAACGGTCCCCAAATAGGGTTGCCTATAGGTTCATTCATCTTCATAGCCAGCATAATAAAAAGCGAACAGCATTCTGCCAAGGGATAAAATTATAGCTATCCCCAATAGACGACCTACCTGCCACGCCATGCCCGCAACAGCCGGCTTGCTTAATTATTCAAGGGGACAGTGCCCGATGACAACAGCAGTAATTCTCAAAAGCGACGCTTGTTCAAATAAATCTCTACCATAGAATACAGATAGCTAGCCTCGTGTTTAAGGGAGAGTACGCGTGGATGTAATTGCAGCCCGAGATATCTTCGAACGACTAAAACAAGAAGTTCACAAGCAAATCATCGGTCAAGAATACCTGATAGAGCGTTTATTTGTGGCACTTTTAGCGGATGGCCATGTTCTACTTGAGGGGGTGCCTGGACTGGCAAAAACTAAGACCCTCAACGTGCTGACTCAAATTATCGATGCACGCATGAGCAGAGTTCAGTTCACTCCTGACTTGCTACCATCTGACCTAATTGGCACAGAAGTATTTAGGCCCAATAGCGGCGAGTTTGTGATTCGCCGCGGGCCAGTTTTTACAAATTTACTTCTAGCCGATGAGATAAACCGAGCGCCGGCCAAGGTTCAGTCAGCGTTACTGCAGGCAATGCAGGAGCGCATGGTCACGATTGGCGAAGAAACTTTTCAGCTCCCAGAACCTTTCCTAGTGTTAGCTACCCAAAACCCAATTGAACAGGAAGGTACTTACCCACTTCCCGAAGCGCAGGTCGATCGATTCTTAATGAAGGTAAAGGTTTCCTATCCCTCCTTAGATGAAGAGATTAAAATTGTCGAGTTGGCAGTTCAGGAGTCTAAGGAGCCACCAGCGGTCCAAAAGCTGCTTGGGCTTGCGGATTTGCGCGAACTACGCTCCCTAGCTGCCGACATGTATGTAGATCCAAAAATTTATCGTTACGTGGTGACACTAGTGCAAGCCAGCCGTGAGACAGCCCGCTATGGCCTAGAGGGAATGGTCGATTGGGGCGCCAGCCCGCGTGCCAGCGTAGCATTGCAAGCTTGTGCCCGCGCATTGGCGCTACTTCGCGGCAAAGTCTATGTCAGCCCAGATGAAGTCAAGGAAATAGCCCCCGACGTACTTCGACATCGCATTCTGCCAAGCTTTGAAGCCGAAGCGCGTGGAATAACAAGCGAGCAAATCATTAACACTTTGCTTAAGAGTGTCACGGTACCCTGATGCAAGCAGCTGCCATTAACACCCTGTTAACGCCAGAAATGCTGGCTGAGTTGAAACGGCTGCAGATCCGCTCGCGCCGGGCTCTAGACAGCGAGCTAATTGGCAACTACCGCACCGCCTTTAGAGGCTCTGGGCTTGTTTTCTCCGATCTTCGTCTTTACGCTCCGGGTGATGACGTAAAGCATATCCACTGGAAGGCTAGCGCACGCACTAGTCAGATTTATGTCAAGTCGTTTCAAGAGGACCGCCAACTTCGCCTGATGTTGATGCTCGACATCAGTGCCTCTCTTCAACATGGAGCTCCGCGCAATAAGCAGGCTCGCGGCCGCGAATTAGCCGCTTTGCTAGCTATGCTAGCTCTACGCTCACAGGATTTAGTGGGACTTTGCCTCTTCGCCGACGATGTTGTGCACTATCTGCCCCCCGCCCAGTCGCGCGCCCAGCTTCAACGTGTGCTGTTGGCTTTACTCGACCAACGTCCGGCCCGCAAAGCGACTAACCTGGCGTGTTCTATTAAGTCGCTACGCGCTTTGCTTAAGCGCCGTAGCGTAATTTTTATCCTTAGTGACTTTTTGGATTTCAATCCCAGCGACTCAATCCAGCAAGAGCTGCGTCTACTAGGCTTAAAGCATGATGTGGTGGCCGCTAGCTTGGAGGATCGGCTTGATTCTGAACTACCTCGGGCAGGTTTAATCGAATTTGAAGATCTAGAGAGTGGAGATCGCATAATTATCGACTCTAGCGACAAGGCCGTTAGGCGTCATTATGAGCTGGCTCACCAAAGGCGCCTAAGTGAATGGAGCGCGACATGCAAGCAATGCGGCATTGACCTGGTGCGCTTCGTGGATCGCTCGCTTAAGCCACTAGCGGAACTGATGTCACGTAGACGTGCCAGGGTGCGGTGAAGAGTCATGACAGCACTTCCAACTCCCTTTGATATTATCGCTCCTCCTGCTATCGCTTATGAACCAGGGCTTTTTGCTTGGATCGGCCTGCTAGTGCTCGCCTTAATCGGGGCTGCTCTGCTGTTGCTTTTATCGCGTTCGCGGCGACGGCATTTCTCTCCAGATCAATCATTAGAACTTGCAGTTCGCCAAGCCAATGCTCTGATGACACGCCCGGGTCAAGCTTTGACTCGCGCAGAACTAAATGACCTTAGCCTTTTGCTACGCCGGCTAGTTAGCGTACTTACTCAGATAGCCCTCGATGCTTGCTCCCTGACTGAGCTTCGACACTGCCTAACGCTTCCCCAATGCGCTCAGGTAAATGAGATTCTCCACGAACTGCTAAAAATTGAAGCGCAGCGCTTCGCCCCGACTATTGATAACATTAGTCGCCAGGAGCAGCTCGGCAGTATCTTATCAGCTCTCGAAAGAACCAGACAAAATCGCAAGGGTAGTTCCAAATGAATCTACTCTTTCCGCTTACAACACTCACCTTCGCTTATCCGTACGTGCTATTGACGCCTCTACTTTTGGCCTTTAGCTGGTGGATGCGAACGCGGTCCTCGCGCTGCGCTCCCATCCCTGCCACTAGTATATACGCAGACATTACTCCCTCCTGGCGTCAACGCCTACGAACTCCCTGTCTCGGCGCGCTTAGCACTATTTTTATTGCCTGCCTAAGTATCGCCGCAGCCAGACCGCAGCGTGTCACTAATGAGACGAATCCATTGGAGGCGCGTAATCTAATGTTGGCGATTGATGTGTCACGCAGCATGGGAACCGAAGATTTTGATTCCGCCTTAGGCAGCACCTCACGTCTAGCAGCAGTCAAACAGGTAGTTAAGGAGTTTATTGCCAAGCGCCAAGGTGATCGCCTCGGCCTGGTCGTATTTGGTAGCAAGGCTTATTTACAGGCCCCACTAACCGCCGACCTGGACGTACTTGTTCAACTAGTCGAGGAGCTCGAACTAGGCATGGCCGGCGATGGCACCGCCTTGGGAGACGGCCTGGGCCTAAGCCTCAAACGCCTCCGCGATTTTCCTGGCAGCACCAAGGCAGTAATCCTTCTAACAGACGGAGTGAGCAACGCAGGTCAGGTGAACCCGCGCAAGGCTGCGGACGTGGCGAAAGATCTGGGCATCAAGGTGCACACTATTGGCGTCGGTTCTTCTCAAACCGTAATGCGCATGCGCCAGGGGATCTATACACAGCAGAGCTTACAAGGCGCTGAATATGATGAAGCTACATTGCGCGCCATCGCTGAGACGACAGGCGGTGTCTTCTTCAACGCCAGCAGTATCGAGGGATTGACGCAGGTGTACCAAGATATCGACAAGCTTGAAACTACCGAGGCGCCAGACTCGACGCACCGAATGGTTGAAGAACTTTTTCCGCGCTATGCCGAGGCCGCCCTGTGTGCCTACATGCTCTTGCTAATCTTGGGCCGGACTATTTTTCTTAAGCTGCCGTGAGGGATATGCTGGAGCATTTTGTCGATTCATACCAGCTCTTGTTCCTGTTGCTCCTACCACCCGGCTATTTAATTCTGCTGGCTTTAGAGAAGAGGCGCGCTGCTCTGCTAAATCGGCTAGGGATTTCGAGCTCCGACAAGAACAACAGACTCTTATTACCACTGGCGGTAATAGCCGCATTAGTGGCGGCCCTGGCACGCCCGCACGCTGGATTCCAAGAACTACAAGTAAACGCGCATGCTCGAGACATTATGCTCGTTGTCGATGTCAGCAAGAGTATGTTGACCAAGGACGTTGAGCCAAATCGATTAGAATTCGCAAAACGTAAACTTGTGGACTTGCTGGGCCTGCTCCCAACTATATCGCCGGGAGATCGCGTTGGAATTGTCCTCTTTGCCGGTGAAAGCTACCGCTTTCTACCGCTAACAAGTGACTATCAAGTTGTTAGAACATTTATTAGTGCCATCTCTCCACAGTTAATTCGCCAAGGAGGATCCAGTCTAAAAGCAGGCCTACAGTCAGCGCTGGATAGCTTGCGCCGCGTACAGTCGACCAATCCACTAGTCTTACTAGTTAGCGATGGGGAAGACCTCGTAAACGCTGAGGGTGACATCAGCACTTTACTGCGTGGCTCTGACCTAACTCTTTCCGCATTGGGTATTGGAACACTTGAGGGAAAGCCAATCGATTTGGAGGGCGGATATTTCCTTAAAGACAACAAGGGAAACATAGTGGTATCAAAATTGCGCGAAGATCTTTTGATGCGACTTTGCGCTACAGGACGCGGCGGTTATGTGCGAGCACGCTTAGGAGATTCAGACCTACGAGCGCTAATTGCACCACGAAACTCCGGCGCTGGCAGTAGTGCAATCCTTGAGAAGTTGCGAGTGTATCGAGAATTAGGGCCATACGTACTTTGGCTCCCTTTGATTGGAATATTGGCCTTGGTGCTTCTAAAGCGCGAACAAAGCATTTTCGCTCTCGCCTTCATAACTCTACTTTCAAGTCACGTCGCTTTGGCAGAGGATCTATCTCCATACCATGCTCAACAACGACTACATAATGGGGACTACAAATCTGCCGAAGAAGCTTTTGCCCAAGCAGTAGCTAAAGGCAATCGAGGTTTTGAGACGCTTAGCAACCTGGCGACCAGCGAACATCGCCTGGGCAAGTTTAGAGAGGCAGCTAAGCACTTTTCTGAAGCGGCTCAAGCCGCCCAGACCGGGAAAGAAATGTTCGAGGCCCTTTACAACTCAGGCACCGCCTCACTATTTGGTGCAGATGCGCAAAGTGCTGAGCTTGCCTTGGAGGAAGCTTTGAAGATTAAACCGGGCGACGAGAAAGCCAGCAAAAACTTAGAAATCGCGCGTGCCATGAAAAAACAACAAACCCCTGCTCCTAAAAACGAGCAGGCTACAAACCGCCTATCTCCAACGCCAACTCCACAGGCAAGTCCAAGTCCAGATCAGCAAGATCAGCAACAGAAACAGCAGCAAGATCAACAGCAGGAGAATGGCTCAAGTCCGAACAGCGAAAGCTCACCGACAGCACGACCAGAGCCAAGCGCCGAACCGTCGGCAGCTCCTAGCGCAGAAGCCACAGCCACTGCCCCTATCGATAATGAGAAGAAGGACACTCCCGCAGCTGAAGCCAGCCCTCAGGAAACCGCAGCCCCAGAGGCTTCCGAACCCGAATCCTCTCCGCAGGAAACTCCGCTTGGCTCGGATGAAAGCAAAGCCTGGCTTGAGTCTCTTGATGACTCTCCCGTATTATTGAAGCCTAAGCAGCAAAGATCGAGAGTTGAGGCAGGACAAACATGGTAGGACAACCATACAAAACTATGACATTCGCCTCTACGCCTTGGAAGGATCCAAGCAAGAGTCCCTCTCTAACCTGGCTCATTTTAAGCTACGTCTTAATCACATTGCTAATAATCCCGGCCTTGGCAAATCAAGCTTGGGCCAGCCCAAACTTTTTTCTACGCGTCACCCCTACCGCTGGCTCGATTGATGAAACATTCTTGCTCGCCATAACCCTTGAAGACGCCGACGCTAGCGGCACCCCTGAATTGTCTGGCAATGACGACTTCGCAGTTTCTCTAATTGGACCGCAGACCAGCATACAAATCCTAAATGGACACGTATCGCGTAGCATCACCTGGAACTACCGTCTGCGCGCAAGGCGCTCTGGTGACTTACAGACTCCATCTGCTGACATAATTGCTGGCGGAGTAAAAATGCATG